>JANMBR010000021.1:0-29413 GCA_031360505.1 Acidobacteriota bacterium | reverse complement strand
AAGGAGAAACGCGGCCGAAGAGAATCGAGTCGAGCCTCGCCTGCACTTACTTCCGCTCCTCGGCGACAAGGATGAGAACGGGCGCGGCGATGCGGCCGCGCCCGAAGGGTCTGCCTACCGCATCGTCACTTCGCGGGCGAGGTTGCTCGCGGTGACGGTCCAGAGATCCAGGCGAGCGTCGTTGGCCTTCTGCCGGGCCTCGGTCGACCCGTAGTGCTTGAGGGTGAGCGCTTCCGTCTGCGCGGTCAGGCCGTCGAGCGCTGCCCAGTTCTTGTAGAGGATCGCGGTCGCGAAATTCCAGTCGGTCGGCCCGGTCGAGGTCGTGTTCAGGTACACCTTGTAGTCCGCGATCAGGCCCGCAGCCTTCGCGGCGGCGTTGACCTTGGAGAAGTTCGCGCGAAGGTCCTTGAGGGCGTCGCCCATCTTCCCGGGCTTGACGTTGAAATAGGTGACTCTCCAGATGGGACCGTCGGTGTAGTGCTCCTGGCAAATCGCCGGGGCTGCCAGTGCGAGGAGCCCAACCACCAGAGCGGGTAGAGCGAATCTTTTCAACATGGACCCTCCTTTTCCGCGGAGCGTATCCCAGCGCCCGAAGGGTTACGGTCGCGTCACGAGGGCCTGCATCCCGCTTTGGCTATGGCCGGGCATTGCAGATGAAGGCTGTAATGATGCCGCATCGATCCATCGCTCAATCGTCTGAAATCCATCGAATTAAACTATCGAACACGCTCGAGTACCGGCGTTACGCTACGGGCAGTACGTTTGCACTCAAAACAAGGAGAGATTCCATGCACTCCCTCCGGTCGCACTCGCTTCGCCGCACCGTCCTGCTGGCGGCGCTTCTTGGCCTCGCCCTCGTTGGCGCCGCTCGGGCGGGGCAACCCACGGCGAGCTTCACGTGGGTCCCCACGGCGCCGGCCACCGGGGCCACGGTGACCTTCACCGATACGTCCACGGAAAACCCGACATCCTGGCTCTGGAACTTTGGCGACCCCTCCGCAGGATTGCTGAACTCGTCCGGCCTTCAGAACCCGAACTTCACCTACAACCTCCCCGGGACGTACACCGTCACCCTCACGGTGGCCAACAATGACGGAATCTCCGGCACGTCGCACTCGCTGACCGTGACAGACGACTCCGGCCTGTGCCATGAGGCCGCCGGCACGCTGTGCATCAACAACGGCCGCTTCAGCGTGTCGGCCGACTGGACCGAGCCCGACGGCACGACGGGCCACGGAAACGCGGTGAACCTGACCAGCGACTCGGGCTATTTCTGGTTCTTCAATCCGTCCAACGTCGAGCTCGTCGTCAAGGTCCTGAACGGCTGTGGAATCAACAACGGCTACTGGGTCTTCGCGGCGGGCCTGACCAACGTCCAGGTCGTCCTGAACGTCAAGGACGAGCTGACCGGAGCGATCTACACGAACACCAATGCACAGGGCGTCCCGTTCGTACCGGTCCAGGAAACGGCCGCGTTTCCCAACTCCTGCCCGTAAGCCCGCAGAAGCGGCTCCAATCCAGCAAGGGCGACGGGTTGCGCGAGCCCGTCGCCCTTCGTTTCTTCGCCGGGCGGCGACGCAATCCGATCTACCATTCTTCCGGTGGACCCAATTCACGTCGCGCTCGTCGGGGCCGCCGAGACGGGCCTCATCCCTGCGGGCAGCGCCGTCCTGCTCGCCGTCTCGGGCGGAGCGGACTCGATGGCGCTGCTTTACGGCGCGGTCGAGGCGGCCAATGAGACGGGCTGGCGGCTCTCGGTCGGCCACGTGCACCACGGGTGGCGGCCGAAGGAGGGCGACCGGGATCTCGCGTTCGTGGCCGAGCATGCGCGGCGGCTCGGCCTTCCCTTCTTCTCCCGCCGCACGGACGCGCGCCGCGCGGCGAAGCAGCTCGGGCTCTCGCCGGAGGCTGGTGCGCGGCACGTGCGCTACCCGGCCCTCCATGAGATGGCAGCGCAGACGGGGGCCGCGATCGTGGCGACGGCGCATCAGCACGACGATGCGGTCGAGTCGCACGTGCTCGCGCTCGAGAGGCAGGGCGGGATCGCCGCGCTCGCGGGCCCCCGCGAGAGCCGCGCGGACGGCGTCGTGCGGCCGCTCCTGTCTGTGTCGCGGCCGGAGATCCTGCAGTTCCTGGCCGAGCGCGGCATCGCGTTTCGCCGCGACGCCACGAACGGCGACCTGCGCCTCGCGCGCAACCGCGTCCGCCGCACGCTCACTCGCCTGCGCGAATCCCCGGGCGGCGAGGATTCGCTTCGCGCCATGGCCCTCGAGATTGCCCGGCTCGGCGTCGAGCGGCGGCTGCTCGAGTCCGAGTACGAGACTCGCATCCTGCCCGCGGCGCACATCACGCCGGATGCCGTCGTCATCGAGGCGGCGCTCGTCGCCGCCAGTTCCGAGCAGCTCCAGCGGCTCGCGCTTTCCCGCCTCGCCGCGCGCTTTGCCCGCCCGGGCAGGCCGCCCATGACCGGACGCGAACGCGAGCAAATCCTCGCGCTCCTCTCGGGCGGCTCGGATTTCCGCTTCGAGGCGGGCCGACGCGTCCGGTTCGAGCGCCGCGGCAGGACGCTCTCGATCCGGCCCCGAACCCCCGGGCCGGTGTACGATTCGCCGGGTCAGATCTCGACAGACGACAAGAACCGGGAGGTCGGTCCGTGAAACTCGTGCGACGCTATGAATCGCGACAGATCGCGGAACGCGTGGAAGCTGTCGCCGGCGCGATCGACCGGGACCTGCGGGAGCGCCCCCTCATCGTCGTGTCGCTGCTCAAGGGCTCGGCCTTCTTGATGGCCGACCTCGCGCGCAAGCTGCGCGGGCCGTTCTCCTGCGAGTTCATGCACGTCCGGCGGGCCGAGGGCGCCCGCGAGGTCCGCCAGATCGATTTCGCAAGCGGATTCACAGTCCGGGACAAGCACGTCCTGCTGCTCAAGGACGTCGTCCACAGCGGCATCATCGAGACTTACCTCATGGACCACCTGCGAGGGGACGGGGCGGCCTCCCTGCATCTGGGCGCCATTGTGGACAAGCCCATCGACCGGACGACCAGCGTGACGGTCGATTTTTCCCTGTTTGCCGCCGAGGATGCGGGCCTCTTTGCCGGCTATGGCATGGAGCACGAGGGCCTCCACGCCCACCTGCCGGACATCTATGAGGTCGTCCCGGAGCAATAATTCCCGGCTGGAGTCCGTTAGACTGGAAGACCGGGTTCGGCCCGCGGAAGGAGTACCCCTTTGAACGCCACGATCAAGAACCTGCTTCTCTGGATGGTCATCCTGGTGCTGATCATCCTCGCCTGGAACGTCTTCAAGACCGGGGCCACGACCGTCGAGGAGGTCACCTTCTCGCAGTTCCTCGACCAGGTCGGCCAGGGCCACGTCCAGAAAGTGAAGATTCGCGGAGAAGAGATCAGCGGCCAGTACGCGCCCTCCGCCGCCAAGCACGAGCCGCTCTTCAAGACCTACGCCCCCGCCTACCCCGACCTCGTCAAGGACCTGCGCGCCAAGGGCGTCGAGATCGAGATCATGCCCCTGAAGGACTCCACCTTCGTCTCGGCGCTCGTCATGTACGGGCCCCTGATCCTGCTCGTCGCGATCTGGTTCGTGATCATGCGGCAGATGCAGGCCGGCGGAAACAAGGCCATGTCCTTCGGCAAGTCCCGGGCCAAGCTGCTGACCCCGACGCAGAAGAAGGTGACGTTCAAGGACGTCGCCGGCGTCGAAGAAGCCAAGGTCGAGCTGCAGGAAATCATCGAGTTCTTAAAAGACCCGCAGAAGTTCCAGAAGCTCGGCGGCAAGATCCCCAAGGGCGTCCTCTTGATCGGCTCGCCCGGCACGGGTAAGACGCTGCTCGCGCGGGCCGTCGCCGGCGAGGCCAACGTTCCGTTCTTCACAATCTCGGGCTCGGACTTCGTCGAGATGTTCGTCGGCGTCGGTGCCTCGCGTGTGCGCGACCTCTTCGAGCAGGGCAAGAAGAACGCGCCCTGCATCATCTTCATCGACGAAATCGACGCCGTCGGACGTCACCGCGGCGCCGGGCTCGGGGGTGGCCACGACGAGCGCGAGCAGACGTTGAACGCGCTGCTCGTCGAGATGGACGGCTTCGAAACGAACGAAGGCGTCATCCTCGTCGCCGCAACCAACCGTCCCGACGTCCTTGACCCGGCGCTGCTGCGCCCCGGCCGATTCGACCGGCGGGTCGTCGTGGATCGCCCCGACCTGCGCGGCCGCGAGCAGATTCTGAAGGTGCACACCCGCGTCACGCCGCTCTCCGAGAACGTGGACCTCTCGATCATCGCGCGGGGCACGCCCGGCTTCTCCGGCGCGGATCTGGCGAACCTCGTCAACGAAGCCGCCTTGAACGCCGCTCGCTTCAACAAGAAGAAGCTCGAGATGATCGACTTCGAGTACGCCAAGGACAAGGTCATGATGGGCCCCGAGCGCAAGTCCATGATCATGACCGAGGAAGAGAAGAAGAACACCGCGTACCACGAGGGCGGGCACGCGCTCGTCGCGGCGATCCTTCCCGACGCCGACCCCGTGCACAAGGTCACGATCATCCCGCGCGGGCGCGCCCTCGGCCTGACCATGCAGCTGCCCTCCGAGGACAAGTACTCGCACACCAAGGAGTACCTGGAGTCCACGATCACGGTGATGATGGGCGGACGGATCGCCGAGGAAGAGTTTCTCGGGCACATGACGACGGGTGCCGGCAACGACATCGAGCGCGCCACCGACCTCGCGCGCAAGATGGTCTGCGAGTGGGGCATGAGCGAGCTCGGCCCCTTGACCTACGGCCGCCCCGAGCAGGAGATCTTCCTCGGGCGCGACCTCGGGCGCACGCAGGACTACTCGGAAATGACCGCCAACCAGATCGACGCCGAGGTCAAGCGCATCGTCACCGCCGCGTACGACCGGGCAAAGAAGCTCATCACGGACAACAAGAAGGCAATGCACCGCCTCGCGCGCACGCTGCTCGAGAAGGAGGTGCTCGATGGCGACGAGGTGCTGCAGATCATCGCCGAGGAGTCGGGTACCGACATCTCCAAGCTGCGCAAGTCAGGACCGCCCAAGCCGCCGATCGTGCCCGGACCGACGTCCGATATCGCGGACGGCACGATCGGGCCGCTGGTGCCGGAACCGGCGTGATAAAAGACCCGCTCCGGCGGAATCCTCCGAACCGCTCAAGGGTGTGAAATCGAAGACCCCGGCGTATCGCCGGGCTTATCTCGTGTTCGGTCCGATCCTTCCCCTGCTGCGCCGCGTCGCGCCAGATCACGACGACGATCGCCGTCGGCCGCGCCATGATCGCGCTTGCGATCCGCGGCTACACCAAGCCCGTCCTCGACCCCGAGGACATCAATAAGGGGGCGGGTTCCGCGGGTTAAACTCCGGGCGTGGACGCCCACGCCGATCTCGTGATCCCCGCTGCCGACGCTGAGACCCTGCGCGAGATCGCGTCCTGGGACGGGTTCCGCCCGGCCACCTTCGCCGCCGCGGACTTTCCGGTGGACGTCGTGCGATTCACGGGCTCGAGCTCGCGTCCGGTCGTCCTCTCCCGCTCCCGGCGCACCGAGAGCCTGAAGGCCCTTCCCGCCAGCCTTCGGTCGCGTGCGGAGGCAGCCTTCGCCCAGGCCGCCCGAAAGCCCGGAGCGCTGGAGCTGGCCCACGGACGCCGCCTCGACCTTGGCTCGGGCCCGGCCGTGATGGGCGTCGTCAACGTCACACCGGACTCCTTCTCGGACGGGGGTGTCCACTTCGATCGCGATCGCGCCGTCGAAGCCGCGCTGCGCATGTTCGACGAGGGCGCGGCCATCGTGGACGTCGGCGGCGAATCCACGCGCCCCTCGACCTACGGCGCGGCGCGCGAGCTCTCCGCGGACGAGGAAATCGCCCGCGTCGTTCCCGTGATCACAAGCATCCGCCAGCGGTCGCCTGCGCCCCTCTCGATCGACACGCGCAAGGCTGCCGTCGCACGCGCGGCCGTCGAGGCCGGGGCGGATCTCGTCAACGACGTGACGGCAGGGCGTTTCGACCCAGCGATGCTCCCGACCATCGCGCAGGCGCAGGCCGGCACAATCCTCATGCATATGAAGGGAACCGACCCGCGCACGATGCAGGACGACCTCGACTACGCCCACCCGCTCGGCGACATCGCCGCATTCCTCGCTGAGGCGGCCGATCGCGCGGTCGCGGCCGGCGTCGACGCCGGCGCCATCGCAATCGACCCGGGTCTCGGTTTCGGCAAGAGCCCGGATCACAACCTGCTTCTGCTGCGCCACCTTACGGCCCTGCGCGCGCTCGGCCTGCCCCTCGCGATCGGGGCCTCGCGCAAGGCCTTCGTCCGGCGGTTCTCCGGCGTGGCGGAGGACTCCGGCCCGGCCGACCGGCTGCCCGGCTCGCTCGCGGCGCTCGCCGCCGCGTCGAGCGCGGGGGCCGCAATTTTGCGCGTGCACGACGTCGCCGAGTCGGTCCGCTTCCTGCACCTCTCCAGGGCCATCGCCGGCGCCGTCCTGCGGACGCCCGCCGGGGCCGCCGTCCGGTGATCCAGTCGCTGGCATCGCGCTTCGGCGCCCTCGGTCACCTGAACTTCGGGTGGCGCGACGCCCTCGACATCCTGATCGTCGCGATCATCACGTATGCGCTGCTGCGCCTGATCCGAGGCACGCGCGCCGTCCAGATGGTCCTCGGGCTCTTCGCGATCTTCTTCGTCTACGTCCTCGCGAGCTTCCTGAAGCTGGTGGCCCTCACGACCGTGCTCAAGGCGCTGATCTTCTACGTGCCCTTCGCGATCATCGTGCTCTTCTCGCACGACCTGCGCCGGGCCCTCGCCGCGTTCGGGCGCACGCCGTTCTTCGCCCTCTTCTCCGGGTACCACGCCGAGGAGACCGTCTCCGAGATCGTGCTGGCCGTCACGTCGCTGTCGGCCCGGCGCGTCGGCGCGCTCATCGTCCTCGAGCGCCGCGAGGGCCTGAAGAACTACATCGAGAACGGCTCGCGGATCGACTCGGTGGTCTCTTACGAACTGCTCGTGACGCTCTTTGCACCGGGCACACCGATGCACGACGGCGCCGTCATCATCTCCGGCGACCGGGTCGCGGCCGCAGCGAGCTTTCTCCCCCTCTCGCTCAAAGAGGGCCTCCCAAAGCGATTCGGCACGCGTCATCGCGCGGCCATTGGCATCACCGAGGAGACCGATGCCATCGCCATCCTCGTGTCCGAGGAAAGGGGCACGATCTCGCTCGCGCGCAGCGGAGAGCTCCAGGAGGACCTGGACGCCAAATCGCTGCGCGATCTTCTGTTCCGCGAGTTCGCGGCGTACAAGTAGAGCAACGCCATGCAGCTGTCGCGCATTTTCTTCCACAACCCCGGCACCAAGCTGCTGGCGCTCTCAATCGCGTGCGCGACGTGGTTCGTCCTGTCAGGCCAGCGCCGCGAGCGGATCTCGGAGCGCAGTTACCGCATCCCGCTCTCTGTGGTCAACGTGCCGCCCGGCACCATGATCGTCTCGCCCCTGCCGGACGCCATCGACGTGCGCGTCCGGGGAGCCTTCACTCCCCTGCGGGGGCTCGAGCCGGGCAAGCTCGAGGCCGTCGTGGACCTCGTCGACGCGGTCCCCGGGGAGAAGCGCTACGCGCTGGCGCCCGCCGACATCAACGTCCCACAGGAAGTCGAGGTCATCGCGATCGCCCCCGCCGAGATCCGTTTCGTCCTCGATGCCGTCGCCGAGAAGACGCTTCCGATCGTGCCCGAGATCACCGGAGAGCCGGCGCCGGGGGCGCATGTCGACGAAGTGGCGGTCGAGCCGAAGAGCGCACGTATCATCGGCCCCGCAAAGACACTGGCCCGCATCGTCAACCTTCCGACCGAGCCGGTCTCGATCGAGGGGCGCGAGGCGGGGTTTTCCGAGATGACGACGCTCGCGCTCCAGGCGCCCGGTGTGCGGGTGCGCGACGGACAGGCGGTCACGGTGCGGGTCCGGATCCGGCCGGCGCTCGAGCCCGAGCCGACGCCCCGGCCGACACCGGGACGCGGGAGGAAGATCAAGACGTGAAACTTTTCGGCACCGACGGATTGAGGGGTAAGGCGGGAGAGTTCCCGCTCGACCCGGCTTCGGTACGGCTGCTCGGCCGCGAGTTCGGCAAGCGCCTCTCCGGCGGCCGGCCCGCCCGGGTCGTGGTCGGCGGGGACACCCGCGAGTCCACCCCGCGCATCGTGGCGGACCTGGCGGCCGGCCTGGCCGAGGGGGGCTGCAACGTCGCCCCCGCCGGCATCATCACGACGCCCGGAGTCGCGGAGCTCGTTCTCGAGCTCGGCGCCGCGGCGGGGGTCGCCGTCTCAGCCTCGCACAACCCGTACGAGGACAACGGCATCAAGATCTTCGGCCCCGATGGGCGCAAATGGCCGGACGCGGAGGAGGAATTCCTCGAAGGCAAGTTGCTGGCGGCGGGCCCGCAGCCGGGTGCGCCTCCGACGCCGGCACCGCCCGACCCGGATCCGGGGCTCGTCGCCACCTACGTCTCGAGGTTGAAGGCCAGCCTGCCGGAGAGCCTCGACGGTTTCCCGGTGCTACTCGACCTCGGAAACGGCGCCGCGTTCCAGATTGGCCCGCGGGCTTTTCACCGCGCGGGCGCGCGCGTGACGGCGATCAACGACGCGCCCGACGGCCGCAACATCAACCTCGGGTGCGGCGCACTCCATCCCGAGGGGATGGCGCGCGCGACGCGCGAGTCCGACGTCGAGCTCGGCGTGGCCTTCGACGGCGACGCGGACCGGTCCATCTTCGCGGACGAGACGGGGCGCATCCTCGACGGCGACGACGTGCTCTGGATCATCGCCCGCGACTGGAAGGCGCGCGGGCTCCTGACCCCGGGCGGCGTCGTGGGAACGGTCATGTCCAACTTCGGGCTCGAGGCCGCGCTCACGCACGAGGGCATCGCCTTCCGCAGGTCGGCCGTCGGCGACCGCAACGTCGCCCGGATGATGGATGAGGCCGGGGCCGTGCTCGGGGGCGAGGCTTCCGGCCACGTGCTGCTGGCTCCCCTCTCTCCGGCGGGCGACGGGATCCTGACGGCGCTCATCCTCTCGACGATCGTCCGCTCGAGCGGGCGCAAGCTCTCGGAGCTGGCCACCCTCCAGAAGATGCCGCAGACGCTGCGCAACGTGCGTGTCGGCCGCCGGGCGCCCATCGAGGAGACCGAGGCCATCGTGCTGGCGATCGGCCGCGCGGAAGAGGCCCTGCGCTCGCGGGGCCGCGTCTTCCTGCGGTACTCGGGAACCGAGCCGCTCCTGCGCATCCTCGTCGAGGGACCGGAGGCCGCCGAGGTCAAGGCCATCGCCGACGAGCTCGAGGCGACGGTGCGCGAGGCGTTGGCGGTCTGACTTGAGGCAGATCCGCGCCGTCCTCTTCGATGCCGGGGGCACGCTCATTCACATGGACGGCGAGCGGGTCTGCCTTGCGGCCGGCGTCGCCCACGACGCAGCATCCTTCCGGCGGGCGGAGGCGGCTGCCGTCGCCACCGTGCGGAGCTTCGTGCTCGCCAACCCTGCATCGACGGACGCGGAGCGGCTCCCCCTTTACCTCGACACGCTGCTCGTGGGGCTCGGATTTGAGGCGCGGGAAGAGCGTCGGGCCGCCGCGGGGCGGCTCGCCGCCGAGCACTCGCGGGCCAATTTCTGGTCCCGCGGGGCTGACGGCGCTCCCGAGACCCTCGGCGCGCTGCTCGGGCGCGGCTACCGCGTGGCCGTCATCTCGAACGCGGACGGACGGGTCCGCGGCCTCCTGGAAAAGGCGGGTCTCGCGCCGCTGCTCGAGTTCGTCCTGGACTCCGCCGAGATCGGCGTGGAGAAGCCGGATCCCCGCATCTTCCATGCCGCGACCGCGCGCATGGGCCTGCCTCCCTCCGCCTGCGCCTACGTGGGCGACATTTACGAGATCGACGTGGTCGGCGCCGCGGGGGCAGGCCTGGTTCCCATCCTCATCGGGGACGCACCGGCGCCGGACGGTGTGCTCCGGGTGCATAATCTCCGAGCGCTCGATTCCCTCTTCCCCGGCTTCGAATAAACTTCGGCACGAAGAACCGCAACCCGACGAAAGGAGGCCACCATGGCCACGCGCACCACGCACCGCAGCGTCGCGGGCAAGAAGCTGTACGCCGTCCGGGACTCGAAGGGGCGCTTCAAGGACATCCAGACCTACGAGCGCGCGCACCGCGCGGATCTCGCGCACAAGAGCAAGACGGAGAAGAGCACGGCCGCGCGCAAGAAAGCGGCCAAGAAGAAGTAAAGCCTAGGAATTCAAAGGCTTCGCTCAGAAACTCCCTCTCCCGGCGGGAGAGGGTTGGTGGTGAGGGGTGCCCTACCCGTACCTCTCGATGTTCGCCGGGATCTCCCCGATCACGTTGGCATCCGTGAAGATCAGCGCCGTCCCGGCGATCGGCAGGTAGACCGTGTGATTGCCAGCCGCCATGTCCACGCGGCACTCGTAGAAACCCTGCGGGGAGATGGTCATCAGCGTCGCCGGCTTGTTCTTGTACTCGAGCATCGGGCAAAACAGGATGACTTTGATGGGCATGTCCGACTCACTCCTTCCCGAGCAGCTTGCGCATCTCTTCCCACGTGACCACGGGGACTCCCACGGCCTTCGCCTTGTCGAGCTTCGATCCCGCTGATTCTCCCACGACCACGTAGTCGGTTTTCTTCGAAACCGATCCGACGACCTTCGCGCCGGCCTCGCCGAGCCGCTGTGCGGCCTCCTCACGCGTGATCCCGGACAGCGTTCCCGTGATGACCACGGTCTTCCCCGTGAGGACGCCCTCAGGCGGCCGGGCCTGAATCTGCCCGTCGAGACGCACGCCGTGTCGGCGCAGGTTCTCGACCAACGCGCGCTGGCGCGGATGCGCGAACCACGCGAGCAGCGCGGCCGCGGTGTTCGGGCCCACCTCTTCGACCGACTGCAGCTCGTCCTCGCTCGCGGCGGCAAGGGCGCCGATCGAGCCGAATCGCCCGATCAGCGTCTTCGCCGCCTTCTCGCCGACGTGGCGGATCCCGAGTGCGAAGAGCAGGCGCGACGCGTCGTTGCCCTTGCTCTTCTCGATCTCCTCGACCAGGTTCGCCGCCGACTTTTCGCCCCAGCGTTCGAGCTCGACCAGCTCGGAGGCCTCGAGGTCGTAGATCGAGGCGACGTCGGTGAGCAACCCGGCCGTCACGAGCTGGTCGACCAGCTTGTCGCCCAGACCCTCGATGTTCATCGCCCTCCGGCCGCAGAAGTGCCGTAAGGCTTCCCGCACGACGGCCGGGCAGGCCGGGTTCACGCAGCGTGTGGCGACCTCATCCTCCTCCCGGACGACCGGATCGCCGCAGACCGGGCACTTCTCCGGCATCCGGAAGGGCCTTGCGCCTTTGGGCCGCTTCTCGAGGATCACCCGCACGACCTTCGGGATGACGTCGCCGCCCTTTTCAATGACGACCGTATCGCCGACGCGCACGTCCTTGCGCGCGAGGTCCTCATAGTTGTGGAGCGTGGCCCGCTTGACCGTCGAGCCCGCGAGGACGACCGGGTCGAAATGGGCCACGGGCGTGAGCGTGCCGGTGCGTCCGACCTGGACGCCGATCTCGCGCACGACGGTTGTCGCCTCCTGAGCCGGATACTTGTAGGCGAGCGCCCAGCGCGGCGACTTGGCGGTGGCGCCGAGCTCCTCTTGCGTCGACCGGTCGTCCACCTTGATCACGACGCCGTCGGTCTCGAACTCCAGCCCGCGGCGCTTTTCATGCCACGACTCGACAAACTCGCGGACCTCGTCGAACGTCTCGCACTTCTTCCAATGGGGGTTGACCGGAAAACCGAGCGCCTTCAACCGCCCGAGCGCGACGGACTGGCTCTCCGGAACCGGCGACGCCTCGACCACGGCATAGAGCCAGACGTCGAGCCGCCGTTTGGCCGTGATCCGCGAATCGAGCAGGCGCATGGTGCCCGCGGCCGCGTTGCGGGGGTTCATGAAGAGGGGTTCCCCTTGCGCTTCGCGGCCCGCGTTGACGCGCTCGAAGGCCTTCTTCGCGTAGTAGACCTCGCCGCGGACCTCGAGCGCACTCGATTCGGCAATCGCGAGCGGGATCGTCCGGATGGTGCGGACGTTGTCGCTGACGTCCTCGCCGCGGGTGCCGTCGCCGCGCGTGGCGCCGCGCACCAGCCGTCCGCCTTCGTAGCGCAGCGAGATCGAGAGCCCGTCGATCTTCAACTCGGCCACGAAGCCGCGCGGCTCGCGCCCGAGCACCCGCGTCGCCCGAGCGAGCCAGGCCTGCGCCTCCTCCCACGAGTACGCGTTTTCGAGAGAGAGCATGACCTCGGCGTGGACGACGGTCGCGAATCCCTCGGCCGGCTCGCCGCCGACGCGGCGCGAGGGCGAGTCGGGGCTGGCGAGCTCGGGGTGCTCGGCTTCGAGGTCGATGAGCTCGCGCATGAGCCGGTCGAACTCCGCGTCGGTGATCTCCGGCCGGCTCTCGACGTAGTAGAGCCGCTCGTGGCGGCGCAGTTGCCCGCGCAACGCTTCGACCCGTTTGCGCGCGGCCGCCGTCGCCGGGCGCCCGAGCGCGGGCGGCTGTGGCGCAGCGGGAGGCGCGGTCCTTTTCGCCATCGTCCACATGCTACAGTCACCGCAATGTCCGCGGCAAAAGTGCGGGTCTTTGCCCTCGCGCTGCTCGCAGCGGCATCGGCCGGCCGGGCCCGCGCCCAGCCCTTTCCGGCCCCCGTGGCGTCTTACCAGATCACCTGCCGCCTGGACGCCGAGAAGAAGACGATCGAGGGCACGGAGGTCCTCACGTGGAAGAACACGACCTCGCGCCCGGCGGCGACCCTACAGCTCCACCTGTACCTGAACGCCTTCCGCAACACGCTCTCGACGTTCTGGCGCGAGTCGAGCGGAGAACACCGCGACGGCGTCCTGCCGGACTCCTGGGGCTCGATCGAGATCGCGCGCATGACGGGGCCCGACGGCACGGACCTGCTCGCGGCGATGCGCTTCGTCGCGCCCGACGACGGCAACCCGTACGACCGAACGGTCGCCGAGGTCATTCTTCCGAAACCCGTGCAGCCGGGCGAGACGATCTCGGTCGCGATGGACTTCGTGTCGCTGCTGCCGCGCGTGTCCGTGCGCACGGGCTACAAGGACGACTTCTTCATGGTCGTGCAGTGGTTCCCGAAGATCGGCGTCTTCGAGGAGAAGGGCTGGAACTGCCACCAGTTCCACGCGGCGACCGAGTTCTTCTCCGATTTCGGCAATTACGATGTCTCGATCGACGTCCCGGCGCGCTACAAGGGCAAGGTCGGCGCCACGGGCCAGCGCGTCGACGAGCGCGAGACCTCGGCCGGCCGCGTGCTCTACCGGTTCCGCCAGCAGGGCGTGCACGATTTCGCGTGGACGGCGGACCCGAGTTACCTCGTCCTGGTGGATGCCTTCCGCGAAGCCGGGTTGGGCGACGTGCAACTCTCCCTCTACCTCCAACCCGAGCACGCGAGCCAGGCCGAGCGCTACTTCCGCGCGGCCAAGGCTTCGCTCTCGGGCTATGGGCGCGTGCTCGGGGCCTACCCGTACGCCACGTTGTCGATCGTGGATCCGCCCTGGGGCGCCCACGGCGCCGGCGGGATGGAATACCCGACGCTCATCACGGGCGGCACCGCGTGGAGCGCGCCGAAGAGCATCCAGCGCCCCGAAGGCGTGACGGTGCACGAGGCCGGCCACCAGTTCTTTTACGGGCTGCTGGCCTCCAACGAGTTCGAAGAAGCGTGGCTCGACGAGGGGTTCAACACCTACATGACGGACCGCGTCATGAACGCGACCTACGGTGCCAACCGCGTGGACCTCGGGGTCTTCGGACTCCACATCGCGCTCGGCATCGACATCCACTTTCCCGTAGACACCAACCGCCGCTACTTCGAGGTCGCCGACTGGGACGTGCTCGCCTCGGAGGGCTGGAAGTTCCGCAACCGTCGCTCTTACGGCAGCCACATCTACTCGAAGACGGCCCTCACGATGGCGACGCTCGAGCGCCTGCTCGGCACCCCGGCGATGGACAAGGCGCTGCGCCTCTACGCCGAGCGCTGGCGCTTCCGGCACCCCACGACGAAGGACTTCATCGCCGCCGTCAACGATTCCACGGGCGGCGACTGGAGCTGGTTCTTCGACCGGACGTTCTTCTCTTCGGGCACCGTGGACTACGCCGTCGCCGAGGCACAGAGCAAGCCGGCCAAGCCGCCGCGCGGCCTCTTCGAGAAAGACGGAAAGCTCACGGCAGGCCCGCCTCCGCAGCTCGCGAAGGCGAGGGGTTACGACAGCGCCGTCACCGTCGTGCGGGGCGGCGACGTGGCGATGCCGGTCGACGTCCTCCTGCGCTTCGAGGGCGGGCGGACGTACCGGTCGCACTGGGACGGCGAGGCCCGCTGGAAGAAGTTCCGCGTCGTGTCCGGCCCCCGCCTGCTCGAGGCGACCGTGGACCCGGACGAGAAGATCCTGCTCGACACCGACCGCACGAACAACGGCGCGCGCACCGAGCCCGACCCACGCGCCGCCACACGGTGGACCGCCCGCGCGGTCTTCTGGGTCCAGAACATGATCGACTTCATGACGGTGGCCTGGTGAGCCGCCGCGGGCCGCGCGCCATCGGGTGCTTCCTGCGCGGGCTCCAGCTCTCGCTCTCCAAGCCCTACCTCGCGGTCGCCCTCTGGCTCATCCAGCTCATGCTGGCGGCCGCCCTGATCCTTCCCATCAGCAACACGCTCCACGCCCTGCTCGACAAGTCGCCGGCTGGCGAAAAGATGGTCGCCAACCCCGACTACGGCTGGTGGGAGACGGTGCGGCGCGTGCATCCGGACGTCCTTGGCAACTTCCCCGAGCTCGCCACGGGATTGCTTTCCTCCGAGGGCATCCACTGGTCAGAACTGCCCGGAATGCGCGGCGTCGGCGCGACGGCTTTCTCGCTCGCACTGCTCGCGGCGGTGCTTCACGCGTTCGCGCTCGGGGGCGCGCTCGGCGTGCTTCGGGAGCCCTCGAGCTCGCTCGTGACCTTTGGCCGCGAAGGGATGCGGCGCATGCCGGCCTTCCTCGTCTTCACGTTCGCTTCCCTCGGGGCCGCGTTCGCGGCCTACGAGTGGATCTACGTCGAGTCGGGCGAAGCGCTGCGCAGCCGCGTCAAGGACCTCCACACGGAACAGGCCGCGCTGGCGGTGACGGGGCTGCGCCTGGCGGCCCTGGTCGTGGCGCTCGCGGTCATCAAGCTGCTGGCCGACTCCGTGCGTACGGTCTGGGTCGCGCGCCCGGACCTGCCGCCGGTCTCGCGCTTTCTGTTCGGCATCGGCGGCGCGATCGCCCGACCGCTGCGTCTTTTCGGGATCCTCGGCCTCTACGCGATTCTGACTGCCGGGCTCTACGTCGTCTGGCTCGTGCTCGACCCGTCGGCCGGCGGCGAGGCGCGCTTCGCGCTTGTTCCGCTGATCCTCACGCAGCAGGTCTTCGTGTTCGTGCGCCTCCTGATCAAGATCGGCTACTACGCCGGGATCTCCGAGGCCCTGACCCGCGCGCCCGAGCCCGAGTACTCGTACGTGCCCGGGGACCCGCCCTCTGCCCGCGCTGCGTCAGCGCCGGCCGTCGCGAACGAAGCCCCGCTCGAGCGGACGTAGCGCCGCGTCGAAGCGCACACGGTAAATGAAGGGCTGGCGGCGGATTCCCTCCGCTCCCCCCCGCTCCCACGGCCCCGTGAACCAGGGCAGGAAACGCAGGTCCTGCACGATGACCTCCGACCCGCCATGGGCGTCGGGGTACACCGTTTCGAGCGGGAAGCGGGCAAACGCCATGTACACGCCGATCTCCGGAAGGGCGCGGGCCGCGTCGAGGGTGGGCGAGGCGGGCGGGCGTTCGAATCGCTGGACCTTTGCGCGCTCGGGCGGAGGGTAGAAATCCCGAAGGCTCGAGAGGATCTCCGTCCACTTCTCCGGCGGTTTCGGGTCCGCCGTACCGCGCGCGAACGGTCCCACGTCGAAAAAGGCGACGTGGACCTCGCTGCCGTGCTCCGAGAGGCCGAGCCATCGGAAGGGCGAGAGGAACTGCGGCAGAACGGCGACGGTGGCGCCGGCGGGCGGCGCGTCCATCCGCTTCCAGACTGCGAGCGCCCGAGCGTGCACGACCGCGCAGAAGACGATGTACGCGCACAGCATTCCTGCGCCGACGGCAGCGATGCGGCGCTGCCGGTCCCGGAAAACGAGCGAGAACACCAGGCTCACGAGCACGATCCCCGTGAACCAGGGATCGAGGATGAACACCCAGTCGAGGGAGTAGCGCGTGCGGGACACGGGCGTCCAGAACATCGTCCCGAAGCTCGTAATCCAGTCGAAGAGGATGTGCGTGGCCAGGCCGACCGCGGCGAAGAACCACAGCGTCGTCAGCCGCGCCGTGCGCCAGAACGCCCTCGCCAGCAGGGCGATTGCGAGCGAGAGGAAAGGCAGAACGAGGAACGAGTGCGTCCAGCCGCGGTGATCGCGCAGGTAGTCGAGCCGCGTCGACAGGAACAGAAAGTCGAGATCCGGCACCATCGCCCCGACGGCGCCAAGGAGGAAGGCCGCGCGCGCGCCCGGGCGTTGGGTGAAGGAGCGCGCGAAGACGGAGCCCGCGATGCCGTGCGAGATCGTGTCCATGCGCGGGCGGATGATACATTTGGATGCGGTCATGAGTTGTGAGTCATGAGTCGTGGGTCGCATGCCTGATCAATCGCTGAACGGGAAAGTCGCCCTGCTCACGGGGGCGTCGTCGGGGCTGGGGAAGGCGTTTGCCCTGACTCTGGCCGCCGCCGGCGCGAAGGTCTTCCTCGTCGCACGCCGGGAAGAGAAGCTGCGCGAGGTCGTGCAGGAAATCACGCAGGCGGGCGGCGAGGCCGCGTATCACGTCGTCGACCTGCGGTCCGTGCCGGCGCTTTACGACCTGGTGGACGTGCTGCTCTCGCGCTACAAGCGCCTCGACATCCTCGTCAACAACGCCGGCCTCGGGTTCCGCTCGCCGCTCCTGGAAACCCGGCGCTCCGAGATCGCCGAGATGCTCGAGACGAACCTCTCCTCGGCGATCTACATGACGCAGGCCAGTCTCCACGCGCTGCTCAAGAGCGCGCCGTCGGACATCGTCAACATCTCCTCGATCGGAGGCCTCGAGGGGTTTGCCGAGGGAACGGTCTACTGCGCGGCCAAGGCGGGCCTCGTCGGGTTCACGCGCGCTCTCGCCGCGGAGTTGAAGCCGGCGAACATCCGCGTCACCGCGATCTGCCCGGGCTCGGTCGAGACGGAGTTTTTCGAGCGCTTCCGGCCCACGCTGGAGCGACCGCAGATGCTGCGGATCGAGGATGTCGTGCGGACGCTCCTGTACGTGCTGACCTCGCCTCCGAACGTGTTGCACGGGGAGATCGTGCTTAGACCCAGAGGGGTCTGACCCCGTCAGGGGTCTGACCCCAGGTGTCCTCTCCCATCCGAGGGGAGGGGTCAGATCCCCTTCGGGGGTCAGACCCCGCTATACTTTTTTAGCATGCCCTCCATCCTCCTCGTCGATGACAGCGGCCTCTTCCGGGGGGCGGCCGAGGAGGTTCTCAAGCGCACCGGCTGCGACACGCTGACGGCGTCGGGCGGCACGGAGGCGCTCGACATCGCGCGGCGGGAGAAGCCGCAGATGATCATCGTGAAGGCGGGGATCGCGCCCATGACCGGGTTCGACCTGTGCCGCGTCCTCAAGGCCGACCCCGCGTTCGCGCGCACGCCCATCGCGATCGTTGGCCCGGCGGGCTCCGAAGATGCCGCCCGGCGCGCCGGCGCCGACGTCACCCTCCCCCTGCCGCTCGATCCCGAGGCTTTCTTCGGAGAGATCCGGCGATTCCTTCAGGTCGTGCCCCGCGAGGAAGCACGCTCGGCCGTCGAGTGGTCGGTCACGTTCTGGCGCGACGGAATGCAGCACACCGGCACCATTCGCGACCTCTCCCGTGGCGGCTTCTTCGTCCGCACCATGGCCCGCCAGCCCATTGGCGCGCGCATCGACGTCTCGTTCGACGTCCCGGTCGAGCGCGGCATCAAGACAGTGGTCGCCGAGGCCATCGTCGTGCGCCTCGGACGCGAGAACGACCGGGGCATCGGCTGCCGCTTCTTCCAGCTCTCCGCCACGTCGCGCCAGCATCTGGAGGAATGCCTGCGCATCCTCGCGCTGGGGGATGTCGCCGCAGCGCCGTGAAACTGCAGCCGCGGGGCCGCTCGACGAGCTAGTCCTGGGCGGCTAGGCTGATCAGCTCGATCCCCGCATCCTTCGCGACGGCGATGGAGCGCTCGTCGCGGTAGAACTCGCCGTAGTAGACGCGCACGAGGCTCGAGTTGGCGATCAGCTTGAAGCAGGGCCAGCAGGGGCTGGCGGTGGTGTAGATCTCGGCTCCCCCGATCGAGACGCCGTTCTTGGCCGCCTGGATGATCGCGTTGGCCTCGGCGTGCACCGTCGCAACGCAGTGGCCGTCCTCCATCAGGCAGCCGACGTCCGAGCAGTGCGGCAGTCCCCGGATCGAGCCGTTGTAGCCGGTCGACAGGATCGTGCGGTCGCGGACGATGACGGCGCCGACGTGCTTGCGCGGGCAGGTGGACCGGGTCGCGACCTGCCGCGCGATGTTCATGAAGTAGGTGTGCCAGTCGACGCGTTCTTCGCCCATCGGCCGATTATGCCCCGGCTGTCAACGGGGGCGGCTGGACAGGACGCCGCGGCGCGCTGGCGGCTATGTCAAAATCGCCGCGTGGCCCGAGAACGACGCGTCGTCATCACTGGAATGGGAGCCGTCACGGCCATCGGCTCGACGCTCGAGGAGTCCTGGAAGAGCCTGCTCGCCGGCGCCTGCGGCATCCGGCCGCTTTCCCTCTTCGACCCCTCCGCCTACCGAACGCAGACAGCGGCCGAAGTCCCCGAGATCCCGGACGGCTTCCTGACCGCATTCGAGCGGCGCCGCATGTCCCGCGCGGACCGCATGGGGGTCGCCGCGGCGCGAGAAGCCATCGCGAACGCCGGCCTCGACTTTTCCCGCGAGGACCCGACGCGCATGGGCGTCATCCTCGGGGGCGGCACCTCGGGCCTCATCGACTCCGAGGCATTCTTCGAGCTTTATCTCCGCGGCAAAAAGGCGCGTCCCTCGAAAGTCTTGAACCACCTGCCCGACTCGATCACCGACCGCGTCGCGCAGAGGTTTGGCCTCGAGGGCATCAAGTCCACGATCACGACGGCCTGCTCGTCCTCGGCCAACGCCATGGGCTACGCGTTCGACGCGATCGCCGCTGGCCTCGCCGATGTCGTCGTGACGGGCGGTTCGGACGTCCTCGCGCGACTGACTTACGGCGGCTTCAACGCGCTGCGCTCCGTGGACCCCAATCCCTGCCGCCCCTTCGACCGCGAGCGCAAGGGGCTCTCCATCGGAGAGGCCGCCGGCATCATGGTCCTCGAGGAAGCCGGGCACGCGCGGCGCCGCGGCGCGCCGGTCGTCGCGGAATTCCGCGGCTACGGCGTGACGTCCGACGCGTACCACATGACCGCGCCCGACCCCTCGGGCTCGGCCGGCGGGCGGACGATCGCGGCCGCGCTCGAGAACGCCGGCCTGAACCCGGGCGATGTGGACTACGTCAACGCGCACGGCACGGCGACCCAGCAAAACGACTCGGCCGAAACCGCGGCGATCAAGGCCGCCCTCGGCGAGCGCGCGCGGAGGATCCCGATTTCCTCGATCAAGTCCATGATCGGACACTGCCTCTGCGCCTCCGGGGCGATCGAAGCGGTGGCGACGGCCCTGACCGTGCGCGACGGCAAGGTGCCGCCAACGATCCACTACGAGAACCCGGACCCGGCGTGCGACCTCGACTACGTTCCCAACGCCGCCCGGGACCACGACGTCCGCGTCGCCCTCTCGAACTCGTTCGCTTTCGGCGGCAACAGCTCGGTCGTCGTTCTCGCGCGCTACGAAGGGGCCTGATGGCCTCCCGCGGGCTCGTCACCGGGACCGGCGTGGTCTCTCCTCTCGGCCGCAGCGCCTCCGAGTTCTTCGAGCGCCTGAGCGCCGGCGAATGCGCCATTCGCCCCCTCCCGCCCGAGGAGCGCAAAGACCTCCAGGCGACACACGCCGCGCGCTACGACGGATTCTCTCCGCAGCCGGAGATCCCCCCGATGAAGGCGAGGCGGCTGGATCGCGGCAGCCAGTTCGCGCTCATCGCATGCATGCAGGCCGTGGCCGAGGCCGGGTACCGGATCGCCGACGCGCCCGAGGCGATCGGCATCGCGATGGGCACGGGCTCGGCGGGCGCCGGAGCGCTCACGGAATTCCTGCGCGTGCTGTTCCTCGAGTCGCCCGAAGCGGCGCCCCCGTTTCACTTCCCCAACACGGTGGCCAACGCCCCCGCCTCGCAGACCTCGATCGAGCTCAAGATCTTCGGTCCCAACGTGACGATCACGCAGAAGGACCCGTCGGCCTTGAACGCCCTGCTCTACTCCGCGCTGGCCCTCTCGTCGGGGCGCGCGAAGGCGATGCTCGCGGGGGCCGTGGACGAGTGGAATTTCTTTTACGCGATGGGCTTCGATCGCGTCGGGGCCCTGCGCGGCGAAAAGCGCGAGTCCGGCATCGTGCAGGGCGAGGGCGCCTTCGTCGTCCTGCTCGAGGAAGAGCAGAGCGCGCGGGCCCGAGGCGCAAAGGCCCTGGCCCGCCTGACCGGGATCGCGACGGCCGGCGTGCCTTCCGAACCGTACCGCTTCGCCCCGGACGCCGCGGCGATCGGACGCGCGATCCGCGGCGCCCTCGACGACGCCGGCGCCCGGCCCGCCGACATCGGCCTGTGGCTCTCCTCGCGCGATGGCGTCCACGAGATGGACCGGGCCGAAGCCGAGGTCATGCGCTCAATCTTCGGCGAGTCGCTGCCCCGGGAGCTCGCCGTCAAGGACGCCATCGGCGAGATGGCCGCCGCGGGCGGCGCGCAGCTCGTCGCGGCCGCGCGCGCCCTGTCCGGGGGCAACGGGGCGCCGCGGCGAGCTCTCGTCAACTCCTTCGGCGCGGGCGGCAACTTCCTCGCCGCGGTCCTCGAGGCCGCCGCTTGACGGCCTCCGTGCGTCCGGCCGAGCCGCTGCGCGGGCTGATGCTCGAGATCCCCGTGCGTTTTGCGGAGTGCGATTCTTACGGCGTGGTCTGGCACGGCCATTACGCGCTCTACCTCGAGCAGGCACGCGAGGCGCTGACCGGGCGCTTCGGCTTCACGGCGGCGCGCGCCCTGGGAATGGGATACAAGGTGCCGATCACGCGCATGGAGCTCAAATACCGCGCGCCGGCAATGCCGGACCAGACGATCCGAGTCACGGCGAGACTGAGGCGGCCGGAAGTGGCTCGCTTCGTGCTGGACTACGAGATCCGCAGCGAAAACGGCAACCTCCTCGCCTCCGCGGTGACCGAGCAGGTCGTGTTGAACGCCCAGGGCGAGCTGCTCCTGACGCTGCCCTCCGGCCTGCGGGCCCTGTGCGCCTCGATCCTGGAGCACCAGGAATCGCTGGATAATGCGGCGCGATGAAAGAGAGGAGCAAGGCAACAGCCTCCAACCGGCGCTCCGCGCTCTTCCTAGCCCGCTTCGTGGCCCTGCTCGTCGTCTTCTACGTCGTCGTCGCCTCCAGGCCCGTCAATGACGCGGTCATCGTCCCGTTCACGGCGGGCGTGGCGCGCGTTTCCGCCGCGGCCCTGTCCGGGATCGGCGAAAAGGTCTCGGTCGCGGGCACCGAGATCCGCTCCGGGGCCTTCGCGGTCAACATCGAGAACGGCTGCAACGGCGTCGAGGCCGCGCTGCTCTTCGGCTCGGCCATCCTCGCCTTCCCGGCCCCGTGGCGCCGGCGGGCCCTCGGGCTCATCCTCGGGTTCGCCGCGATCCAGGCCCTGAACCTCGTGCGCGTCGTCTCGCTCTTCTGGATCGGAGCGCACCGGCCCGCCCTCTTCTCCTCGTCGCACACGGTCCTCTGGCAGTCCGCGGTCGTGCTCTTCAGCGTCCTCCTCTTTCTTTTCTGGGCGTCGCGCGAGCAACGGACTCAAGCCGCCGGGGCCGCCGCAGAGCATGGGCCGCCCGAAGGCCGCTGAGGAACCCGCGGGCACCCGCCTCAAGCTCGACGGGCGGGCGGCGGCACGCATGGCCGCCGGTTTCGCGGCGGGACTCGCATTCTGGTTCGCCTTCGCTGCTCCCTACGAGAAGACGGTCGCGGCGGCGGCCGGTTTCCTGATCCGGATCTTCGAGAGCCCGGCCGTGACGTCGCTATCCGCCCCGGGCGGCGAAATCCGGGTGGATCGCTCGGACTTTCCGCCGGCCTCACCCCGGCCGGGTTTGCCGGCCGCGGACCTGCACTTCAACTTCGTGCTGCTCGCGGCCCTCTTCGCCTTCGTGCCGCACCCGCTCGAGCCCAAGCGATTCCTGCGTTTCTGGATTGCGGCCGCGGGCCTCTGGGGAATCCACATCCTCGCGCTGGTCTTCCAGGTCGAATCGGTCTACGCCATGCGCCTGGGAGCCTGGAGCGAAGCGCACTACGGGAGCTTCGCGAGCAACTTCTGGGCGGGAGGCTTCCACTTCTACCAGATCGCCGGCCGCTTCGCCGCGCCGTTTGCGCTGTGGTGGATGCTGGTGAGGCCGGAAGTCGACTCCCGGCGGGCGAAGACCTAGACGGCTAGACGGCTAGCCCCGCCGGCCTCTTTCGCGCCTCATGTACCGGTAGTCCGGCACCCCGAACTCTTTCAGCTTCGCGATGAGGGAACCGCGGGAGATGTTCAGGATCTGCGCGCCGCGGCTCTGATTGCCTTCGACCCGGCGCATGGCACGGTCGATGACTTCCCGTTCCACCGTCTCGACGATCTTCTTCAGGTCGTCAGTCGAGCGGAGCACGATCTCGGCGGGGCTCGCCTCGATCGGTTGCGCAGCGGGGCTGATCGGCACCTCTTGCGTCTGGCGCACGGCCGGCGCTCCCTCCTCGGGCACCGCCACCAGTCCCGCGAACGCCACACCGGCGAGCTGGACCAGCTCTTCGAGAAAGAGCACCGCGCGGGCCGCCAGGCGCGGCGTTTCGCGCACGAGGATACCGGCGCAGCCGCCGCCTTCGACCGGCGGCTCGACGACGAGGGTCAGCACTCCCGTCACGCTCTCGGAGCGCGCGAGGCGCTCGCCGGAGCGAATGTCCTGGACCATGCGCGGCGGCAGAGCCGGGTTCTCCCGAAACGTCGAAGCCAGGGGCCGGAATCCGGCGATTGCCGAAAACTCGCCGACCGCCCACTCCGACGGAGGAAGCTCGCGGTCGAGAAAATCCGTCAGTTCCGTGGAAAGGTCCTCGGCGGACCGCGCCTGGCGGCAAATCCGGTAGGCGGAGCTGCGCAGTCCCCGGTATTCCACTTCCGTCGCGGGCAGCTGCGGGGCCGAGGCTGCGGCCGCGGTCGGCGGCGCGGCGATGTCGCCTTCGGGCATCTCGCCGACCGGCGTCGGCCGCATCGCGGGCGCCGAGTCCACCACCGTGATCGTCGCTTCCCCGATCGTGATGCGGTCGCCTGGCGCGATCACGCCGCCGGAGAACTCGCGGCCGTTCAGCTGCACCGCCCCGATGCCGCGAAAGAGGTCGAGGTGATATGCGCCGTCGCGCTCGAGCAGGCGCAGGTGCCGTCCGTAGACTCCTCGCGCCCGCACGACGATCTCGTTGCCCGAGGACGCCCCTACGGTGGCGCTCGGGCCCGTGATCCGATGCATCTCCGCACCCGTACCTGGCCGCCTGCGCACTTCGAGGGTCAACATGACTGGAGGTCTCCTAAACGAATCCCACCTTACACACTTTTCGCCCAAGCGTGCAATAGGTGTCGAGGGTTGGTGCAGAGACCCCCGGTCATTTGTACGAAAAACTAAAAGTCAAGTTAGAAGAGACCGGATACCCGGCCGTCGTCGTCGACGTCGATCGTCTCGGCGGCGGGCTTCTTCGGAAGGCCGGGCATCGTCATGATGTCCCCGCAGATCGCGACCACGAATCCCGCCCCGGCGAAAAGCCGCGTCTTGTCGACGTGCAGCGTGAAGCCCGATGGACGGCCGCCCTTCTTCGGGTCGTCCGAAAATGAATACGGCGTCTTGGCGATCACGATCGGCAGGTTTCCGAAGCCCTGTTTCTCGTAGCGCGCCAGGCGATTTTCGGCCTCTTTCGAGAAGGAGACGCCTCCCGCGCCGTAGAGCCGGCGCGCGATGATCTCGATCTTCTCGGCCAGGGGCCGGTCCCAGGGATAGAGCGGGCGGTAGCGGGCGGCGCCGCCGGCGATCTCGTCGAGCACGAGGCGGGCGAGGGCCTCTCCCCCGGCGCCACCGCGGGTGAAGACCTCCGATAGGGCCACCTTCACGTCGAGCTCGGCGCAGCGCTTCTCGAGGAAGGCGATCTCCGCGGGCGTATCGCTCGGGAAGCGGTTGATCGCGACGACCGCCGGCAGGCCGAAGATCCGGACGTTGTCGAGGTGCCGCTCGAGGTTCAGGACCCCGCGCGAGAGTGCCGCGAGGTCCTCGACGGCCAGCATGTCCTTCGGCGCGCCCCCATGCATCTTGAGCGCGCGCACGGTCGCGACGAGCACGACGACCGACGGCCAGATGTCCGCGTAGGCGCACTTGATGTCGAGAAACTTCTCGCCGCCGAGGTCGAAGCCGAAGCCGGCCTCCGTGACCGCGATGTCGCCGTAGCGCATGGCGATCTTCGTGGCCAGGATCGAGTTGCAGCCGTGCGCGATGTTGGCGAAGGGGCCGCCGTGGACGAGCGCGGGCGTGCCCTCGAGCGTCTGGACGAGGTTCGGGTGGATGGCGTCCTTGAGCAGCGCCGCCATGGCACCATGGGCCTTGAGATCGCGCGCGCGGATCGGCTCCGCGTCCCGCGTGTAGCCTACGACGATCGCGCCGCAGCGCTCTTTCAGGTCCTTGAGGTCGCGGGCGAGGCAGAGGATGGCCATGACCTCGGAAGCCACCGTGATGTCAAAGCCTGTCTCGCGCGGCACACCGTTGATCTTGCCGCCCAGACCGATGACCGTGTCGCGCAGGGCGCGGTCGTTCATGTCGAGCACCCGGCGGAACGGGATGTCGCGCTGGTCGATCCCGAGGGCGTTGCCGTGGTGCAGGTGATTGTCGATCATGGCGGCGAGCAGGTTGTGCGCGGCCGTAATCGCCGGGAAATCGCCGGTGAAGTGGAGGTTGATGTCCTCCATCGGCACGACCTGCGAGTAGCCGCCGCCCGCCGCGCCCCCCTTGACGCCGAAGCAGGGGCCGAGGGACGGCTCTCGCAGCGCGATGATCGCGCGCTTGCCGAGGCGGTTGAGCGCCTGGCCGAGGCCCACGGTGGTCGTCGACTTTCCTTCGCCGGCAGGAGTGGGCGTGATCGCAGAGACCAGTACGAGCGGCGCCTCGGGCTTGCCGTCGCGCCGCGCGATCGCCCGAATCGAGATCTTGGCCTTGTCGCGGCCATAGGGGATGAAATCGGCCGGATCGATGCCGGCCTCGCGGGCGACATCCTCGATGGGGCGCAGTTTTGCTTCCTGGGCGATCTCGATGTCGGATTTCATTGGCCGGCGCATGGTAGCAGGAGGCAGAAGCCAGACCGCGGACGGCAGACCGCCCAGCCTTCCGTCGCCCGTCTTGCCTCTCCCGTCTACCGGTTATTGGGCCTCCCCGCCTCCGAGCCCCAATAAGTAGTGGCACCCTCCAGCCCCTTTTGCTACATTTCGCGGCAGATGCTCAGACTAAAACGGGTCGAAATCTCGGGCTTCAAGTCCTTCTACGAGAAGGTCGATCTGGCCTTTCCGGGCTCCGTGACGGCC
The DNA here is from genome assembly GCA_031360505.1 of Acidobacteriota bacterium. Classification (GTDB taxonomy): domain Bacteria; phylum Acidobacteriota; class Thermoanaerobaculia; order UBA5066; family Gp7-AA6; genus DAHUXD01. The sequence continues at coordinate 3,546 of JANMBR010000021.1, read as the reverse complement.
GTCGTCGGGCCCAACGGGTGCGGAAAATCGAACATCAGCGACGCCGTCGCCTGGGCTCTCGGCGAACAGAGCGCGAAGGCGCTGCGCGGCGAAAAAATGGACGACGTCATCTTCAACGGGTCCGCCAAGCGCCGCCCGCTCGGCATGGCGGAAGTCATCCTCACGCTCACCGCCTCCAACGGCGACAGCGAGAAGGGCGACGCCGACGGGACGCTGCGCGTGGGCCGTCGGGTCTATCGCGACGGCGAGGGCGAGTACTTCCTGAACGACAAACAGGTCCGCCTGCGGGACATCCAGGATCAGCTGCTCGGCACGGGGCTCGGCGTGCGCGCGTACTCGGTGATCGAGCAGGGCCGCATTGACCAGGTTCTCTCCACCAAGCCCCAGGACCGGCGGCGCCTCATCGAGGAAGCGGCCGGCATCACGAAGTACAAGCTCAAGAAGCGCCTGGCCGAGGGCAAGCTCGAGGAAACGAAGGGCAACCTCCTGCGCCTCTCCGACATCATCTCGGAGATCGAGCGCAACGTGACGTCGTTGAAGCGTCAGGCGTCTCGCGCGGCCCGCTACAAGGAACAGTCCGAGCTGCTGCGCCAGCGCAAGGCGTCGCTGATGCGCGCGCGCGGCGACGTGTTGCGCGAGACGCTGCGCGCCGCCGAACGCGTCCGCGACGAGCGGCGCGACCGCGAGGCCGAGGCCGCAGCGGCGCTGGCCCGGGCCGAAGCCGCGCTCGCGACGGCGCGCCTTGATGCCAACGAGACCACGGTCGAGCGCGACGCGCTGCGCGAGGTGCTCGCCTCGCTCGAAGCCTCCATCGCCCGCAACGACGCTCTGCTGGACGCCAACCGCCGCGCTGCCATCGATCTGGCCGGCCGGCGCGCGGCGCTCGAACGCGAGGGCCGGGACTTCTCGGCGGAGCAGACCCGCGCGGCGAACGACCTGACAGATCTCGAAGATCGCCTGGAGCGCGCCGTCGCCGAGGCCCGCGCCCGTTCGTTCGCCCGCGAGGAGGCGGACCGCAAGGCCTCGGACGCCGGGGCCACCTGCGCCATGCTCGAGCGCGAGCTCGAAGAGACGCGCGGCCAGGCGCTCTCGGCCTCCGGCGAGCGAATCGCCACGCGCAACGCCCGCCACGAGGTGGATCTCGCCGCCGAGCGCGTGGCCGCATCGCTCGCGCGCCTGAACCAGGCCGCGGCAAAGATCGTCGAAGAGCTCGTGGGCCGCGAGAAGGAAGCGACCGAGGCCGAGCAGGAGGCCGCGCGCCTGCTTGCCGCCGCTTCCGAGGCAACCGCCCGCGTGACACGGATCGAAGAAGAGCTCCTCTGCGTCGCGGCCGCTCTCGTGGACGCCGAAGCCGCTCGCGAAGCCGCCCGCGAATCCTCCAGCGCGCTCGAGCACCGGCTCGCCGCGATCGGAGAGACGCTGCGGGCGCGGGAGACCAGCGTCAACGAGCTGCGAGGCGTGATCCGAGGCGCGGGGCTCTCCGAGCACGGCGCCTTTTCGGATCGCATCCGCCCGCGCGCGGGCTGGGAAGACGCCGTGGGCCTGGTTCTCGGGGCCGACACTGACGCGCTGCTCGCAACGGGCGACGTGACGCGAGCCGTGGAGGCAATGCGCTCGCTCTCCGCGGCGCGTATGGTGCGGGCCGACTGGCGGCACGAAGCGCGAAACGACCGACCCGACGGAGCGATGGGCTGGGACGCCGTCCTCGAGGGCCACGCCGGCCTCTCCCTTGCAGAGCGCGCCGCGCTGCCGCCGACGGCCTTCGTCGAGAGTCTTTCCGACGCGCTCGCGCTGGCCGAGCGGCATCCCGGATTCACGTTCGTCACACGCGGCCGGGAAGTCGTTCGCGGACCGATCGTGCGCGTCGCCGGGCCCGCGGCCGAAGCCTCGGGCCTCTTTGCGCTCCGGCGCGAAGAAGAGTCCCTGGGCCCCCGTCTCGCCGAGGCTCGCACCGCCCTCGAGGGCGTGGACCGGCGCGTCGACGAGTTGAAGCTCGCGCGCCAGCGGGGCGAGGCCGAGCTGCCGCCCCAGCGAGAGCACGAGCGGGGAGCGCGCGCCGCCCACAGTGCCTTTGCCGCACGGCTCGAAGAACGCCTGGCCGAGCGCGACCGCCTGCGCCGGGAACGGGACACGCTCGCGGACGAGCACCGCGCCCTGAGCGACGAGGCCGCCGGCCTCGACACGCGGCGCCGGGCGCTCGAGGAGCAGGAGCGGGTTCACGCGGCATCGGAGGACGCGGCGCACCAGCGGATCGGGATGCTTTCATCCGCCCTCTCCGAGGCACGGGCGTTCGCCCAGTCGGCTTCGGACGAGCTCGCCCACCGCAGGACGGAGGCCGAGGTCGCGGCCGAGCGCCGGCGCGCCATGGAGGCCGCCCGCGACACGCTGCTCGAGACGCGCACCAACCTCGATCGACGCCTCGCGGAGGCCACACAGGAAGAAGCGCGCATCACCTTTCGGGCGGCAGAACTCGCCCAGGAAGAATCGGATGCGCGGGAGCGACAGAAGCAGAACCTCGCGGCGCGCGAAGAGAAGGCCGTCGCACACGCAGCGGCCGCCGAGGCGGCGAAGGAAACGGCCGCCCGCGTCGAAACGGCCGAGCTCTCGACCCGGTCGGACCGCGCCATGCTCGACGCCGCGCGGGAAGCCCGCTTCGAGGCCGAGGTCACGGCCACCCGGGGAGCCTCCGACCTCGAGCACCTCGTCTCCCAGGCGCGCGAGGAGTTCGGCGTCGAGCCCGAAGCGCTCGAAGCTCCGGCCGACACTTCGTCCGAGGGGCTCGTCGCCCTCGAGACCGAAGTCTCGGAGCTCGTGGCCTCGCTCGAACGGCTGGGCCCGGTCAACGTCCTCGCACTCGAAGAGCACAAGGAGATGTCCGAGCGGCTGATCTTCCTGACGACGCAGCGCGACGACCTCTTGAAGTCAATCGCCGAGCTCCAGGAGTCGATCAAGAAGATCAACGCGACGTCCTCCGAGCGGTTCGCCGAGGCGTTTCGCCAGATCAACGAGAACTTCAAGCAGATGTTCGAACGCCTCTTCCAGGGCGGCGCGGCACAGATGAAGCTCCTCGACGAGAACGACATGCTCGAGTCGGGCATCGAAATCGACGCGCACCCGCCGGGCAAGCGCAACCAGTCGATCCTGCTGCTCTCGGGCGGCGAGAAGGCCCTGACCGCGATCGCGCTCCTCATGGCAATCTTCCGGTTCAAGCCCTCGCCCTTCTGCATCCTCGACGAGGTCGACGCGCCGCTCGACGAGGCCAACATCGACCGGTTCACAAAACTGCTGCGCGACATGACCGAAGAGACCCAGTTCATCGCGATCACGCACAACAAGCGCACCATGGAGACAGCCGACGTGATGTACGGCGTCACCATGGAAGAGCCCGGCTGCTCGAAGATCGTCTCGGTCCGGTTCGACTGACGGGCGTTTGACCGGGACTCCCGCTTTCCGTAAGATCCGCGTCCCGGGCCGATGTAGCTCAGTTGGTAGAGCAGCGGTTTCGTAAACCGCAGGTCACCGGTTCAAGTCCGGTCATCGGCTCCA
>JANMBR010000392.1:0-2032 GCA_031360505.1 Acidobacteriota bacterium | reverse complement strand
GATCAACGAGCCGGCAAGTCTTGAGCGGCCATCCGAGGCATGGCCAATGGCTGATGCCCCCCAGCCGGAACCCACTTACTTGGACGCGCTCGCACCGTAATCCCTCCAGGAAAACTGGCTGATGAAGCCATCATCTGCGAGCTGCATGTAGAGGATGGCTTCGTTGCATCGGGGACCGGATTCGGGCTCGAAAAAGTACCTGTATCAGCCGTCCAACTCGAACGTTGCGCGGTCGCAACACATCTAGACGAAAAAGAAGCGTAACTCGTTGTGGCATAACATGATTGGGATGGGCAGTGAATTGCGTTCACCGCCGACGTCAAGCTTAGAGTCGGAACCTGCGCAACCAACAGCCCTCTCTCATGCCCGTTCGTCGACCCTCGGAACAACCCCATCCTCTGTCAGTGAACTCGCCGCGGCCTGCCCCAGTCGCGAGCGCCGCTGAGTGGAACGGCGCTGCGTACGGCGCGCAGACATCGACCGAACCGGAGGGCGTCCCTAGGGCCCGATACATCGACGTCGTCAAGCGTCACGCCCTCCTGATCGTCGCACTCACAGTTGCCGGATCCGTCCTCGGCTACTTTGCTGCGCGACGCGTTAAGCCGGTTTACGAGGCGCAGGCAACGGTCTGGATCAACTCGCCCTCCGCGCAGCAGACTGGACCAATCAGAGCGCAACAACTTCTCCCAACGGGGTCTTGGACCGAGCTGCTAAGAAGTTTTGCCATTGTCGATCCCGTGGTCCGCCAACTGAAGTTGAACGTGACCCCCAGAAACACGGCGGATTCCGTACTGTTTCGGGGCTTTGAGTCCGCGACGGCCGTTCGGCCCGGCGCTTACATCCTTCGCGTCGACAGCTTAGGTACCGGATACACTCTCTCGACGGCAAAAGGTGTGACCGTTGAACGTGGTGCAATCGGAGACTCTATCGGGCGCCAGCTCGGCTTCCGCTGGCTTCCTGAGAGGCAGTACCTGAGGCCACGGAGAACGCTGATTTTCGGCGTATCGACGGTTAGGGGCACATCGGTCTCCCTGTTAGCAAACATGCACAGCTCGCTCCCCGATCAGGGGCAATTCCTCCGCATGTCGCTTAGCGGCGGCGACGCGACGCGCACCGCCCTCACAGTGAACGCATGGGCGGCGGAACTGGTCAGGTCTTCAGGAGAGCTCAAGGCGCGCCACCTGCTCGAGTTCAAGAAAACGCTCGAGGATCAGCTTGCGGTCGCAGCGAGTCAATTGCACTCCTCGGAGAGCCAGCTGGAGGATTTCCGGGTCCGCACCATCACGTTGCCCGCTGCCTCTGGGACACCAGTCGCGGGAGTTGCCCAGACAGATCCGATCGTCACCAGCTATTTCGCGCAAAAGGTCGCCCTCGACGAGGTTCGCGCGGAGCGGGCCTCTCTCGAGGCGATGCTCGCTGACGCCAAAGGCGGGCCGCTCAACCCGCAGAGATTCCTGCAGCTTCCGGCCATCCTCAACAATACACCGCAGCTCAGAATGGCAATTGAGGAGCTCTCGTCACGACAGGCTTCACTGCGTACCGAGCAGCAATATCTGACGGACGCCAATCCGCGCATCAAGCAGCTCGCCGAGGGCATCCGCGTGCTTGAGCAGGAGACGATCCCGCGAATAGCGATGGGTGTGTTGAATGCCCTGCGCGCGCGCGAGCCTGAGTTGGGAAGCCGTATCGATGCACAGTCTCAGACACTACGAGCTATTCCGACGCGCGCGACAGAGGAGATGAGGCTCGTGCGGCAGGTTGTTGCCAGCGAAAACCTCTATAACTCGCTGAAGGCGCGCTACGAGGAGGTCTCAATGGCGGAGGCGCAAACGGCTCCAGACCTCAGCGTCCTCGACGTGGCGGCGGCGGCCCAGTTCCCGAATTCAAACGATGCTTCGCGAGTTTTGCTTTTGGCCGTGATGTTCAGCCTCGGGCTCGCGATTGCCATCGCTTTGGTGCACGACCGGCTCGATCGCCGGGTGCGCTATCCCGAGCACGCCACTCGAGAGCTCGGGCTCATGATCGTAGGCAC
>JANMBR010000377.1:0-2519 GCA_031360505.1 Acidobacteriota bacterium | reverse complement strand
GACGACCCGGATCGAGCCTCCAACGGCGACTCGGTGAAGCGCGACTTCGATGTGTTTCATGCTCCGATTGTACGCGCTGCGCCACGCGTGCGGCCGGAAGATCGCCCCTTCAGGGCGTAAACGCTGTCGTATCAGGGCCTCCGAGCTCGCTTCCCGTGGGCTGCGCGTCGCAAGGTAGAGTACCCGGCGTTCATCTGATGACAATTCCAGCCGGCACGCGCCTTGGCCCCTACGAGGTCCTGTCGCCGTTGGGCGCGGGCGGGATGGGAGAGGTTTACCGCGCGCGGGACACGCGGCTCGAGCGCGAAGTGGCGGTGAAGGTGCTGCCGTCGGGCGCGTCGGCGGACGCGGATCGCCTGAGGCGCTTCGAGAAGGAGGCGCGGTCGGCTTCGTCGCTCAATCATCCGAATGTCGTCACGGTTTACGACATCGGGGAGTCGGACGGGACCGCCTACATCGCGATGGAGATCGTGGATGGGAGCACGCTGCGCGATCTTTTGGCCGAGGGAGCCCTGCCGACCAAGAAGCTCCTGGGGATCGCGGCGCAGATGGCCGACGGACTGGCCCGGGCGCATGGCGCCGGGATCGTGCACAGGGACCTGAAGCCCGAGAACGTGATGGTCAGGAAGGACGGGTTCGTGAAGATCCTGGACTTCGGCCTCGCCAAGCTGACGCAGGCGGAGGCGCCCGAAGGAGAGCAGACACAAACCCCGACGCAGACCGCGGGCACGGAGGCGGGCGTCGTGATGGGGACGGTCGGCTACATGTCGCCGGAGCAGGCGCTCGGAAAGCCGCTGGACTTCCGGTCGGACCAGTTTGCCTTCGGCTCGATCGTGTACGAGATGGCCACCGGCCGGCGCGCCTTCGATCGACGAAGCGCGCCCGAGACGATGGCCGCGATCATCCGGGAGGAACCCGAGCCGATCGCAACCGCGGCGCCGGCGACGCCGACGCCGCTCTGCTGGTTCGTCGAGCGCTGCCTCGCCAAGGACCCCGAGGAGCGCTACGCCTCGACGCGCGATCTGGCCCGGGACCTTGCGCGTCTGCGCGATGGCATCTCCCAGGGCTCGCTTTCTGGAGGCGCCGCAGCAGCCGAGCCGATGAGGCCGCGCTCTCGCCGCTGGCTCGCCTGGGCCGCGGTCGCTCTCGCGCTGGCGGCCGCGATCGCCGTCGCCGCGACGTGGAGACGGGTCGAAGAGCCGCCCGTGTTTCGCGCCCTGACGTTCCGCCGGGGATCGATGGGCGGCGCGCGCTTCGGCCCGGACGGCCAGACGGTCATCTACGCGGCGTCCTGGCAGGGCAAGCCGATCCAGCTCTACACGACGCGCTCCGACAGCACCGAATCGACGGCGCTGCAGCTGCCGAGCGCGGATCTACTCGCCGTCTCGGCGACCGGCAAGATGGCGATCCGGATCAATCGCGATTCCGGTCCTGTGATCGCCGAAGTCTCGCTTGCGGGTGGCGTGCCCCGCGAGCTCTTCGAGGGCGATCTCCAGGTGGACTATTCCCCCACCGGGGACCGGATGGTCATCGCCCGCGACGGGAAGCTCGAGTGTCCGGCGGGCAAGGTCCTCTACGATCCCGGTCCGGATAAGGCAGCCCTCAATCCGCGGTTCTCCCCGGACGGCCGCTGGATCGCTTTCATCGAGCAGTCGGAAGACTTCGCCTCGATCGCCCTCGTCGATCTGGCGGGCAAGAAGCGAACCCTTTCCGAAGGCTGGGAGACGACCACGTCGCTCGCCTGGCATCCTCGAACCGGAGAAGTCTGGTTCTCCGCCCGGGAGTTCGCGAGTTCCGGGACGAGCAATCTTCACGCGGTCACGCTGTCCGGGCGCCATCGCGTCGTGGCCCGGGGTCCGCTGCTGCTCCTCATCCAGGACATCGCCCGCGACGGCCGGGTGCTTCTGCGCGCGGAGGACTGGACGATCACGACCATGGCCCTGGCGCCGGGAGCGGCGAAGGAGTCCGATCTCACATGGCTCGACGCCTCGAAGGTTGCCGATCTCTCGAGCGACGGACAGAATCTGCTCCTGACCGAGGGAGGCATGGCCGAAGGGGCGAACAGGGCCGTATACCTGCGCAAGACCGACGGCACTCCGGCCGTGCGCCTGGGAGAGGGATACGCGCAGGCGCTGTCACCCGACGGGAAATGGGCGATCACGAAGCGGGGCAAAGATCTCGTTCTCATGCCCACGGGTGCGGGCGAGCCCAGAGTCCTCGCGACACCGGGGCTCGAGGTCGCCGTGGTCGGCTGGTTCCCCGACGGGAAGAAGATTTACTACGACGCGTCTTCGCCGGGAAAGCAGATACGCCTCTACGAGCAGGACGTGGCCGGCGGCGCGCCTCGGCCCATCGCGCCGGAGGGCTTTTTCGGTCGCGCCATTTCGCCCGACGGCAAGTTCGTCGCCGCCCGAAACCAGGATCGAACCGCGTTTTTTCTTCTCCCGGTCGAGGGCGGCGAGCCCCGCCGCCTCCCGGGCGCCCCCGTCGAGGGAACGATCCTCCGCTTCGACGCGACA
>JANMBR010000337.1:0-5712 GCA_031360505.1 Acidobacteriota bacterium | reverse complement strand
CGGCCGCCTTCTTGTGGTGCTTGCGAACGCGCTCGTTCTCCTCCTCGAGGTCCTTCTTCTCGACGATCTGGGCGAGCTTGAAGGAGGTGTCGCCGGCCTGCGTCACCTGGAAGTGATCGATGACGCGGCCCTTCTCGACCCGCTTGTAGGGGGTCTCGATGAAGCCGAAGTCGTTGATCCGCGCGTAGCACGACAGCGACGAGATCAGGCCGATGTTCGGGCCTTCCGGCGTCTCGATCGGGCAGACGCGGCCGTAGTGCGTCGGGTGCACGTCGCGAACCTCGAAGCCCGCGCGCTCGCGCGAGAGGCCGCCCGGTCCGAGGGCCGAGAGGCGACGCTTGTGCGTGACCTCCGAGAGCGGGTTCGTCTGGTCCATGAACTGGGACAGCTGCGACGACCCGAAGAACTCCTTGATGGAGGCGATGACGGGCTTCGAGTTGATGAGGTCGTGCGGCATCGCCGAGTCGATGTCCTGGTGGACGGACATCTTCTCCTTGATGGCGCGCTCCATCCGGACGAGGCCGATGCGGAACTGGTTCTCGAGCAGCTCGCCCACCGAGCGCACGCGCCGGTTGCCGAGGTTGTCGATGTCGTCGGTCCGGCCGACGTCGCGCTTCAACCGCAGCAGGTACCCGACGACGCGGAAGATGTCCGCCGGCGTCAGGGTCCGAGTGTCCTCGGAGGAGTCGGCCTCGAGCTTGATGTTGAACTTGAAGCGGCCAACGCGCGAGAAGTCGTACTTCTTGGCGTCGAAGAACATGCCCTCGAAGAGGTTCTTGGCCGACTCGTAGGTCGGCGGGTCGCCCGGGCGCAGCCGGCGGTAGATCTCCAAGACCGCCTCGTTCTTCGTCTTGTGCGTGTCCTTGCGAATCGTGTTGACCAGGACGTCCGAGGAGAGATCCCAATCCGGGAAGAAGATCTCGATCTCCTTCAGGCCGCGCTCCTTGAGCGCCTCGACCGCGCCGGCGCCGAGCTCCTGGCCGGCTTCGAAGAGCACCTCGCCGGTCGCGAGATCCACGACGTCGGAGAGGAAGCAGGCCTTCTCGACGGCCGTCTCGTCCACGGAGCGCTCGATCGAGCCCTTCTTTGCAATTTCCTTCTGGTCGTCGAGCGAGAGCTTGATTGCGGCGAAGACGAGCTTGGTCTCGCGCTTGACGCGGGCATAGCGGTCCCGCATCTCCTCCACCTTCATCACGTCCTTGCTGATGGTCAGGTGGGCGCGGCCGCGCTCGAAGCGGGCCGGGACCGCGGCGTAGAACTGGCGCAGGATCGCCTCGTCCGTCTCGAGCCCGAGGGCCCGCAGGAAGATCGTCGCCGGGAACTTGCGCTTGCGGTCGATGCGGACGAAGAGCACGGCCTTCTGGTCGTACTCGAACTCGACCCACGAGCCGCGGTACGGGATGATCTTCGCCAGGTACCCGTGCGCCGACTCCTTCGTGAAGAAGACGCCGGGCGAACGGTGGAGCTGCGACACGATGACGCGCTCCGTGCCGTTGATCACGAACGTCCCGTGCTCGGTCATGAGGGGGATGTCGCCGAAGAAGACTTCCTCTTCCTTGGCGTCGCGCATCGTTTTGACGCCGGTGTCCGGGTCCTTGTCGTAGACGAAGAGCCGGAAAGTGACCTTGAGCGGGACCGAGTAGGTCATCCCCCGCTCCTGGCACTCGGCCACCGAGTACTTCATCTGCAAATCGACCGAGTTTCCGCACACGTCGCAGAGCGAGACCTTGTTCGGGTTCTGCGCTCCGCACTTGTCGCAGGAGACGATCTCCTCGTGCGGGTGGGCCGTGACGATCCGGGCGCCGCAGTTGCGGCAGTCCATGCGCAGGTGCTCGAGGCCTTTGAGCCTTCCGCACTTGCACTCCCAGTTGCCGATCGCGTACTTGACGAACTGCAGCTCGCAGGCGCCCCGGAAGTCGGCGAACGGAAACACGCTCGTGAAGACGGCCTGGAGACCCGACTGGTCCCGCTCCTCGGGGAGCAGGTTCATCTGCAGGAATCGCTCGTACGACCGGCGCTGAACGTCGATCAGGTTCGGAAGATCCATGAACGAACGGATCTTCGAGAAGTTCTTCCTGTGGGCAGACGGTTCGAGTTCACTCATCTCAATCAGACTCCCCTTTTAGCGCGACGGACGCTGCGCGCCGTCGCAATTGGGCACCGAATGCGGGAACGACGTAGTCCAAAGGACTACTTGATCTCGACCTTGGCACCCACCTCTTCGAACTTTTTCTTGATGGTGGCCGCCTCGTCCTTCGAGACGCCTTCCTTCAGCACCCCCGGAGCGCCGTCGACGAGGTCCTTGGCTTCCTTGAGCCCCAGGGTCGTGACTTCGCGGACGGCCTTGATCGTCTTGATCTTGTCGCCGGCCGCCAGCAGGTGCACCGTGAACTCGGTCTTCTCTTCCTCGACCGGGGCCGCCGCCGCCGCGCCCGCAGCCGCAGCCGGCATCGCCATCGCGGCCGCCGAGACGCCGAACTTCTCCTCGAGCGCCTTGACCAGGGTATTGAGCTCGAGGACCGTCATGCCCTCGACTTCCTTCACGAACGTTTCTGCCGTCATCGCCATGATCCTTCTCCTCTCAACGTTTGCGTTACTAAATTTTCAGTTGGCGGGCGCGGCGTCGGCCGCACCCGATTTCGACTTCTGGTCCGCGATCTGGGAAATCACGCCCGCGAGATTGCGGACCGGCCCGTTCAACACCGTCACGAGGCGCCGCATGGGCGACTGCATGACGAAGAGCAACTTGGAGACGAGCTCCTCGCGCGAGGGCAGCTCGGCGATCACCTTGATCTCGGAGGTCGCCACGGCCTGGCCGTCGATCACGGCCGCCTTGAACACCAGGTGGGGGTTGGTCTTGGCGAAGTTCGTCAGAACCTTGGCCAGGGCCACGGGGCTCGACTGGTTGTAGACGACCCCGGTCGCGCCCGAGAAGTGCTCGGCCACGGCCTCGAGGGCCGTGCCCTTGGTCGCCCGCAGCGCGAGCGTGTTTTTCACGACGAGGTACTTCGACTGCGCCCCGCGCACCTGGCGGCGCAGCTCCGTCACCTCGGGCACCTTCAGGCCGGCGAAAGCGAACAGGATCGCGTTCGTCGACTTCGCGAGATCTCCACCCAGGGACTCGACCATCTCGGCTTTTTCGGTTTTGTTCATGTGTTTGCCTCGCTTGCCCTAGATGGCTTCGATCGACGCCGTGTCGATCACGACGCCCGGCCCCATCGTGGAAGAGACCGAGACGGTCCGGAAATACTTGCCCTTGGCCGCCGGCGGCTTGGCTTTCAGCACGGCGTGGATGAACGCGGAGGCGTTCTCCTCGAGCTTCTTTTCGTCGAACGAGACCTTGCCGATCGGGGCGTGGATGATCGAGGTCTTGTCCACGCGGAACTCGATCTTGCCGCCCTTGATCTCGCGCACGGCCTTGCCGACGTCCATCGTCACCGTGCCGGCCTTCGGATTGGGCATGAGGCCCTTTGGCCCCAGGACCTTTCCGAGCTTACCGACGAGGCGCATCATGTCGGGGGTCGCGACGAGGGCCTCGAACTCGAGGAAGCCGCCCTGGATCTTCTCCACCAGGTCCTCGGCCCCGACGTGGTCCGCGCCCGCCTCCAGCGCTTCCTTCGACTTGTCGCCGCCGGCGATGACGGCCACGCGCTTCGACTTGCCCGTTCCGTGGGGCAGGACGACCGTGCCGCGCACCATCTGGTCGGCGTGCTTCGGGTCCACCCCGAGCAGCATCGCGAGATCGACGGACTCGTCGAACTTCGCGTAGCGCATGTCGCGGACGAGCTTCACCGCGTCCGCAAGGACGTACGGGCGAGCCTCGACCTTCGACTTCGCCGCCAGGAATTTCTTACCGCTTTTGGGCATCATCCTCCTTCGTCGTGCAAGCGATCCGGTACTGGCCGGATCTCCGACTGTTCCTCGTGAACCGTAAAATGAAAATCGTTAAACGACGTCAATCCCCATCGAGCGCGCGGTGCCCTCGATCACCCGAATGGCGGCCGGAAGGTCCGAGGCGTTCAAGTCCGGCATCTTCGTCTTCGCGATCTCTTCGACCTGCTGCTTGGTGACCTTGCCGACCTTTTCCTTGTTCGGCGTGCCCGAGCCCTACGGCACCCCGGCGGCCTTCAGGAGCAGGATCGCAGCCGGCGGCGTCTTCGTGATGAAGCTGTACGACCGGTCGGCGTACACCGTGATCACCACGGGGATGATCAGGCCCTTCTGCGGCATGGTCCTCGCGTTGAAGCTCTTGCAGAAGTCCATGATGTTGACGCCCTGCTGGCCCAGCGCCGGGCCCACGGGCGGCGCGGGAGTCGCCTCCCCCGCCGGGATCTGCAATTTGACGTAACCGGTGATTTTCTTTGCCATTGATCTTCCTCGCTTACAGCTTCTGAACCTGCAGGAACTCGAGCTCCACCGGCGTCGAGCGCCCGAAGATCGTGACCATGACCTTCAGCGTCGACCGGTCGAGGTTGATCTCCTCGACGACCCCGGTGAAATTGGTGAACGGGCCGTCCGTGATCCGGACGTGCTCGCCTTTTTCGAACGTGTGCTTGGGCTTGGGCTTCTCCTTGGTGGAGGTCACGCGGTGGAGGATCTGCTCGACCTCTTCCGCGGTCAGCGGCGTCGGCTCCTTGCCGGACCCGACGAAGCCCGTGACCTTGGGCGTGTTCTTGACGAGATGCCAGCCGTCGTCGGACATCTCCATCTCGATGATGATGTAGCCGGGGAAGAACTTGCGCTGAATCTCGCGCCGCTTCCCGCCCTTCATCTCGACCAGCGTCTCCGTGGGGATCCGGATGTCGCCGAACTTCTCCTGCATGCCCATCGCCTCGATGCGCTGGCGCAGGTTCTGCCGGACCCGCTCCTCGAAGCCGGAGTAGGTGTGGACGATGTACCAGTTCTTCGTGTTGGTCTCGGTGATCATGCGCCCACCACTCCGGTCGCCTTGTAGATCTTGTCGACCAGCCACGCCAGGCCGCTGTCGACCACGAACAGGTAGAAGCCGAAGATGAAGCACGCGATGATGACGACGACCGTCGTCCCCGTGACCTCCGTCCGGCTCGTCCAACTGACCTTCTTCATCTCGGACCAGACGTCGAGGAAGAAATCCCGCGTCGTCGGCCACCACTCTTTTACTGGCAACATCTTTTTTCTCTCGCCTAACTGCTCTCGAGCGACTGTCGGCTGCTCACCGTGTATGGCAGGGGTGGAGGGATTCGAACCCCCAACCTACGGTTTTGGAGACCGCCGCTCTACCAATTAGAGCTACACCCCTAAATTCAGACTTTTCCTTCTTTGTGCGCCGTGTGCTTGCGGCAGAAGCGGCAGTACTTCGACAGCTCCAGCTTCTCTGTGTTGGTTTTCTTGTTCTTCGTCGTCGTGTAATTCCGACGCTTGCACTCGGGACAGGCCAAACTGATGTTTTCTTGCATGGCGTCCTCAGCGCCCGCTCGACGCGGGCGGACGGGAACAAACGGTCGCGACGCAACATCCCATGGTGGAGATGAAGGTCACCGCGATTCGCTGCTTGTAAATACCTTCGTATCGATCCACAGCTACTCCAGAATTTCGACGATGGTTCCGGCTCCGACCGTGCGCCCGCCCTCGCGGATGGCGAAGCGCAGGCCCTTCTCCATGGCAATCGGGGTGATCAGGTTGATCTCCAGGTTCACGTTGTCGCCGGGCATCACCATCTCGACGCCCGTGGGC
>JANMBR010000304.1:0-4516 GCA_031360505.1 Acidobacteriota bacterium | reverse complement strand
ACCCCGACGATCATCGAGGTCGTCGTCCGGGCGCCCGCCGCCGCGCGGAATTTCCAGCCGGGACAGTTCTTCCGGCTCCAGAACCTCGAGGCGCTTGCGCCCCGGCTGCAGGGGTCACCGCTCTTGATCGAGCCCTGCGCGCTGACGGGAGCGTGGGTCGACAAGGAAAAGGGCCTGCTCTCGATGATCGCCCTCGAAATCGGCGGCTCGACCCGCCTCTGCTCCGTGCTCAAGCCCGGAGAACAGGTCGTCGCGATGGGGCCGACTGGCACCGCCACGGAGCTGCCGCGCAACTCGACGGTGATGCTCTGCGGCGGCGGCCTCGGCAACGCCGTCCTCTTTTCGATCGGGAAGAAGGCCCGCGAGCTCGGCAACCGGGTCGTCTACTTCGCCGGCTATAAAAAGGCCGAGGATTTCTACAAACGCGACGAGCTCGAGGGAGCCGCCGACGCCCTCATCCTCTCGGTCGACCGCGGGGAGTCGATCCCGGCCGGCCGTTCGACGGACCGCAGCTTCGTCGGCAACATCGTCGAGGCCATGCTCGCCTACGCGACCGGCAAGCTCGGAGAGGTCGCCATTCCCCTGTCCGACGTCGAGCGGATGATCGTGATCGGCTCGGACCGGATGATGGCCGCCGTCGCGCGCTCGCGCAAGACCGTCCTCGCTTCCCACCTGAGACCCGACCATGTCGGCATCGCCTCGATCAACTCCCCCATGCAGTGCATGATGAAAGAGGTCTGCGCCCAGTGCCTCCAGAAGCACGTGGACCCGGTCACGGGCAAAGAGGAGATCGTCTTCTCCTGCATGAACCAGGATCAGCTCATGGACCAGATGGACTGGGGCAACCTGGCAGCCCGCCTGCGCCAGAACACCGTCTCCGAGAAGCTGACCAACCTGTGGCTCGACCGCCTGTTCGCCGCAGAAGACCTCCGCACCGTCTAACGTCCCCTAAACGACTCATGCATCTTCGGGTGCCGTAGGGGCGGCCCTTGCGGCCGCCCGCGAGAGCCACCGTTTCGCTGAGGCGGGCGGGACAAGCCCCGCCCCTACGGCCCAAACACGTAGTCAGTTTTACGCAAAACCGGCTCAACAGCTCGCGGCGCGAATAGTCTCCCGACCGAAGGCAGGGAGGAGGTTCGCGCCGCGGGAGCGGTAGCGAGCGAGGGACGAGCGAGTGAACGCGACGTGAGTGGACGCGACGTTACGGAACCGCCGCCAGAAACAGTAAATACGGGTTGATCGCCACCCCGGCTTTGAAGTTGTCGTCGTCCTCGGGCAGGCGGGTGATCGAGAAGTGCAGGTGCGGGCCGCCGATGACGTGGCCGGTCCGACCGACGTAGGCGATCACGTCGCCCTTGGCGACCGTCTGTCCCGGGCGCAGGCCCTGGGCGTACTTCGTGAGGTGGCAATAGAAGAGCAGGTATCGGCCGGTCGCGTCCTTCTGGTAGAGCGAGATGCCGCCCCGCTTCTCCCGCCGCAGCTGCACGACTTCGCCTTCGGCCGCCGCGAGGACCGGGGTGCCCTTGGGCGCGCCGATGTCGATGGCCAGGTGCTGGCGATGCTTGCCGCGGGAATTCAAGAACGAGTCCTTCAGGAGGCTCGAGTCCACGCCCTCGACCGGAATCATGACGCCGGCCGAGAGCAGGTCCGACAGGTCCACATCCTCGGGCCGGAGCGTCGACTGGGCCGATTTCGGCCGCAGGAACGAGCCGATCGAGCGGGCGACCAGGGTGAGCGCGCTGACCGGCGGCGCAGGAGGCATCGCCTCGGCGACGTCCGTCGGTTCCGGGGCTTCCTCGTCGGCCTCGTGCTCGTGGGCCTCGATGATGGCGTCCCACTCGACGCACGGCAGCTGCGGAAAGCTGTATTCCTCGAGCGGCAGGAAGGGCCCATAGGGCTCGGGCCTCACCACCGCCATCCGCTCGGCAACGACGGCGCCCCGGGAGTTCTGGCGGATGACGTGCCGGGCCTTCTTTTGGGGCTTGGAAGCCTTCTTTTTAGTCGGGGTGGTCGGGGTCTTCTTCTTGCGGGGCTCCGTTCGACCCGACCCTCCGCCCTTCGACCCGGCCTGAGAGGACTTCGAGTGGTGAACAGTCTCCCCCCCGGCTACTTGCGGGAGGCAGAAAAGGAAACCGGCGGCTAGAACAGCCGCCGGAATGACCGACGTCTTGCGCACGAAAGGGATTATCCGGGGGCCCGGAGGGGGCCGTCAAGCCGAAAAGCCCTGTGCCCTCAGATATTTATGCTAAATCAGCATGCCAGAAAGAGAACGGATCAGGCCCGTTCCAGGTAACTGTTGTCACGAGTGTCGATCTTGATCTTGATCCCCGCTTCCACGAACTGCGGGACCATGACCTGGAGGCCGGTCTCGAGCGTCGCGGGCTTGTAGGAAGCCGACGCTGTCGCGCCCTTCATCCCCGGCTGAGTCTCGGTGACCTTGAGCGTCACGTTGTTCGGCAGCTCGATGCCGACCGGGTTTTCCTCGTAAAAATCGACATGGATGGCGGTGTTCGGAAGCAGGTACTTCATCTGCTCGCCGATCACCTCGTCGGAGAGCGTGAGCTGGTCGTAGCTGGTCTGGTCCATGAAGTGATGCCCGGCCGCGTCGGAGTAGAGGTATTCCATCTCCCGCTCGTCCAGGGAGGCCTTTTCCACGCGGTCGGTCGACCCGAACCTGTGCTCGTTCATCGAGCCCGAACGCAGGTTGCGCATCTTGGCCTGGACGAAGCCCCGCAGGTTGCCGGGGGTCTTGTGGACCATGTCGTGGACGCGGTGCAGCTCGCCGTTGAAAATGATGAGCATCCCGCTCCGAAGCTGTGTCGCCGGAATCATCATGAGAGGGCTCCCTAAGAAAAGACGGCGAAATCTAGCAGAACTCGCCGAAAAGACAAAGCCCCGGGGGAGGGCCCCCGGGGCGCGAGGCATATCGGAAAAGGAGCCTCTATGGCTGGGCGTGCCGGGACACCGCTCTGGTCGTCCGGCCGGGCCCCGCCGGAAGCACCGGAGCGGCCGAAATTGAGGGCAGCGTGATGCTCGCGGCGCTCGGAGATACGCTGGCGAGGACATCACGCCACGTGCCGAACGAATAGCTCCATGGCCCCCCGTTCTGGACCGATGCGCCCGTCGCGGGAACGTTGGGCGTGAAGAGGACGTCCGAGAAGTTCGGTCGCGGGTAGGTGACCGTCCCCTGCGCGTTCATGGCCTTGATGAACTCGTCGGCCACGATCGTGTAGCCGATGGTCGAGGGATGGACGCCGTCGTAGGAGAAGATCCCGCCGGTCAGAAACGACGTCGTCAGCGTGATCCCGCCGATCTCGAATCCCTCGGCCTTGATCTCGTTGAACCGCGCATTCGTGTCCACGAGCGTGGCCCCCGAAGCCGACGAGGCGATCACAGAGTTGTACTCGGCGGTTCGCTGCTCAAGAAGCGCCACCTCGTCCGGGTAGAGGACGACGCCGGCGTGCGGGCCCGTCGCGTCGATGTAGCCATGCGGCAGCGGCAGGCCCGTTCCGCCGGCCGCCACGGGGATGCCAACTCCCTGGCCCAGAAGCGACGAAGCCGGCAGGTTGACCAGCGAGCCGGGCGGCAGGCCGCAGCCCTGGTCGGGAGGCACGGGGGTGCAGGGATATGCGGAATCGCCCGGGCCGAGCAATGGCACCAAGGCCCCGTTGATGACGACGGGCTGGCGTGTCGCCGGATTCACCAGGACGGGAGGAATCGTCGTCGAGAACGGAATCGAGGTCACGTCGGGAAGATTGGCCACGACGAGCCGCGTGCTCGGCAGCAGGTTCGCGAGAATCGCCTGGAAGCTCGACTCGAACTCCGCCTGTGAGATCAGGGTGACGCCGTCCACGACGATGCCGGAGGTCGAAGCCCCGAGTGTGTTGTTGTTGCCGATCCAAAGCGTGACCAGGGTGTCGCCGGTGGCCGGCCCGATCAGGGCGTCGGCCTGCTGCACGGCGTTTGTGCCGTCGAACGGCGAGCCCGTCACGTTGCGCAGGATGAGGGCCGAGAGCTTCTCGAGGCTGCTTCCATCGGGGTCGCCGTGCGTGAGGGTGAGCAGCTCCTGGACTTGGACTCCCGGGATGCCGAGGTCGTTGTACGGCCTGGGCAGCTGGGCATTGAGCGGGGCGCCCATCTGAGAAACCGGGGCGACCGTCACCGTCGACGGGGGAATGAAGACCGCGCCGAGGCAGGCCGTGCCCGGCGGGCTCGTGAGCGCGGTCTCCTGGACGAGCGGAAGCTGGAAGTCCGGCACGTGCAGCGTGCGCGCGAGCACGGCGGGAAACGAATTCACCTGGTTGCGTTGAACGAGGCAGCCGCTCTGCCAGCCTGCCGTCAGGCTGTCGCCCAGGGCCGCGTACTGATCGAAGGTCTGCGCGGCCGCCGGGACCGCGGCGAGGAAGACGAGTGCGGTCGCGAGAGAGACGGAGCGGAAAATGTTCTTGTTCATGGTTCTTGCCTCCCGCCTAAAGGGCCAGCCGGATGCCGGCCGTCAACACGAGGCCGGTCTCGT
>JANMBR010000300.1:0-8724 GCA_031360505.1 Acidobacteriota bacterium | reverse complement strand
GGGCCGGGTACTTCGGGGCCGCCGCGGCCTGGCCGGCAGCCGAACCGGGCATGAGGACTGCGCCCACCGAAAGGGCAAGCAGGATGAGCACACCAAACCGTTCGATCCGCTTCATGGAAGTCTCTCCTGGGCGCGAAAGAGAGGCCGCGCTAGCGCCCGTTTAGCCGCGGCCGCGTGCCGGACATCATGTCAGAGTCAGGACCCGGGGTTCGGGTCCACAAAGCTATGTCGCGTCTCCCACCCCGTATTTGGACGCGAGCACGCCGATGTGGTGCCGCACGTGCCCCGCCATGATGAACGCGATCGCCCGCACCGACACGGGGCTTCCGTTGGCCGTGCCGGCGCGCGCGATCGCGGCCGGATCGAGGTGCGCGAGCATGGAGACGTGGCTGCGCCGCAGGGCCTCGAATTCCGCGACGAGGTCGGGCAGCGCGTAGCGGTCGTGGCCCGCGACGGCGGCATAGTCGTTCTCCTCGAAGCCGGGCAGGGCCGTCTTGTCCCCGCGCGCAAAGGTCAGCGCCCGGAAGCCAAAGACCCGTTCCGCATCCGTGAAGTGGCCGACCACCTCGCGAATGCTCCATTTGTCCGGCCCGTAGCGAAACCCGGCGCGCTCGCCCGAAATGCTCTCGAGAGCCGCGCGCACCTGCGCCGGCTGCCGGGCGAGCACCGGAAGGGCGTCGTCCTCGGACACACGGGAGACGTATCGCTCGAAGCCCGGGTTGTATTCGCCGGGCGTGGGTCGTTCGATTTTCATGCACCGCATTATGCCTCCGGCGTCATTCATCGGACCACCTCCGGCATCGCCCTCAACCGATCTTCGCACCCCGCTCCTCGAGCAACGCTCGAAGAATCGCCCGATGGCAGCGGCTTTCGTCAACGCAATAGCAGCCCACCGAAAAGTCGGCTTCCTGCGACAGGGCGGCCAGCAAATCCAGGACCCGGCCCGCCTCCGGGCGTTTCATCTCCGCCCGAAAGCTCCGGGCGAACGATCGCCACGCCCGCTCGTCGTCGGCCTGGAGGGCCCGCTTGAGGAGGTGTTCCGACGGCGCCAGATTCGGCAGCCACACATCGTAGAAATCGCGCGATCCGAACTCCCGTTTCAGAACGCCCCGCGGCGGACGCCGCACGGTCCCGATGCGCAGCCCTTCCGCCTTTCCTCGAGGAGACCCGAGCCGGACGATGCGGACCGTCATTGGCCCTGTTCGAAGAACTGCAGGCAGACCCCGGATGGAACGATCACGTGGAATTCCCGCCGGCCCCAGGCCTTCTGCTCGAGGGGGCCCATCTTCGCCGGAATCTCGCGCAGCTGCTCATAAAGCGCTTCGAGGTTCGAGACCCCGATGCCGAAGCTCGCGTTGTCGGCCCAGGCCCGGTTGTCGTTCGCAACGAGGTTGAATTGGACGCCATCTCGACCGATGCCCGCCATTCCATCCGCCTGCCAGAGGACGGAAAAGCCCATGTGCTGCGTGTAGAAAGCGAGCGCGTCCGCCAGACTGCCGCCCGTGGGAATCAACGGGGTCACCGAACGAAGGGTTGCCTTCACAGATTCCGGCAATTCGGCGGCTGGCTACCGAACGCCGGTGACTGCGCGGGGAGCTGGAGCGCCCCGCAGAAGACCTTCGGAGCTGAGATCCTCGTCAACATCCGGCCAGTGGATCCCGTAACCAGCGCCAGAAATCTGCCAGTGCCGGGTTAGGCGGCCTCTTGATTGTCAACGGCGCCCTCCGCACTAGTACTCCCTACCCTCCACCGCTTCCAGAATCTGAGCTCTTGGACTCAGCATCACCGTACCCTCGACCCGACGCCACAGCTCCTGAAGGGCGGCGCGAAACGCCTCCGCCTCACGTAAGCCATCGAATTCCAGGTCGACCGTAACAAACTGCCGGTCATCAATCGATCGCAAGACTCTGTAGCGACGAACACCGGACGCCTCACGGTGCATCGGATCGCTGTCGAAAGCCTTCTTCCAACCCTCAAAATTCGGCACCGGATGCTCGATCCGTAATGTCATCATCTCGACTACTCCACTGTTAGCCCAATAGCGGCTTCGATGCTCGGCACGCGATCCGGGCGACCGACGTAAACTCCAGCGCCCGGGCCGCCTAACGGATGGCGGGTCCAGCGGCGAGCTCTGAGCCGAAGGCGAGGACGAGTCCGCTGCACTCGCGGGTTAGGCGCCGCGGGATCCAGGTCATTCCAGAATTCGACTGCCGTGAAAGGAGACGCACTGCCACCGATCCCCACGCCGCACCCAAACGGTAGTTCGACGGTAGCGGATCGTTGAGTCGGAGAAATGAGCCGTGTTGATTGCGGTGAGAACTGCGATGTCACCGTACGTCCGAACCCGGATGTCCGAAAGCTGTTCGCTGACCAGGATGGGACCGGTATTGCCCGGAGATGGCGGTTTGGCTTCCTCGAGTTCCGCTCCCTTGTCACTGACCACACCTCGCCCATCGATACCAACGAAGTCATCAGCAAGTAACAGAGAGATGGCCTGCAGGTCATGACGTATGAAAGCTTCGGACCAGGCGCGTTCGCTGGCAACCACCTTCTCTGCGATTGGAGACGTACGAGCGCGATCCTGAGTCGGGCTGAGGCCCAGTAGAGTAGCGACGAGGGCAACTGTAGCAGAGCTCATGGACACCCCCTGCACGTTGATACGTATCCCGGTCGCGCGTGTTGCGAGTCGCCGTACTCAAGGCGCCCAACCCGTATTTAGCCTGCCGGACCTGGCCACCGTCCCGACAGCGATCGCTCCTAAAAACTTCGACGGTGGGCAAATAGACCGCGTCCCGCCGTCTCACCTCGTTCCTACCGTTTCTCGACGACGTAGATCTTGCCGACGATCTTCCACTCGCCCTGAATCTCGAGGAGCGAGAGGTAGTCCGTGTACTTCGACCCGGGGTAGAGCTCCTCGACCTTGACGGAAGCACCCGGCCCCGTGATGTCCACGGCGACGATCTTGAGATCGCCTTGCTCTTCTTTGCCGGCGCTCGCCTCGAAGCCCTTGTACCACTCGGCTTGCGTGAGCTGGCCGAGGCTCTTGTCCTTCTTCAGGAAAAAGAGCCTTGCCTCGGGCCAGAAGGCTTTTCGCAGGCTCGCGACGTCGTTGTGCTGGAGGCCGTAAAGGTATGTGTCGACCGTGGCGCGGACCCTGGACTCGGCGGAGCCGCCGGGGGCCTGAGCGATCAATGCCGCCGCCCAGAGTGCGCATATCGCAAGAGAAACCGGCAGTGTCCGCAGCTTCATCGGAGGCTCCTACCCGAGCGTCGCGACGAGGATGGCCTTGATCGTATGCATGCGGTTCTCGGCCTGGTCGAAGACGACGGAGGCGGGCGATTCGAAGACTTCGTCCGCGACCTCGAGGCCCTCCATGCCGAACTTCTTGTAGAGCTCCTCGCCCTTGGTGGTCTCGCGGTTGTGGAAGGCCGGGAGGCAGTGCATGAACTTCGCGCGGGGCTTTCCGGTCGCCTCCATGAGCTCGGCGGTGACGCGGTACTTCTTGAGCAGCTTGATGCGCTCGGCCCACTTCTCGGCGGGCTCCCCCATCGAAACCCAGACGTCGGTGTGGAGAAAGTCGCAGCCCTTGACGCCCTTCTTCGGGTCGTCGGTCAGCAGGACCTGCGCGCCGGACTCCGCGGCGAGCTCTTTCGCGCGCGCGACGACCGAATCCGCCGGCCAGAGGGATTTCGGTGCGCACAGGCGCACGTCCATGCCCATGCGCGCGCCCACGAGCAGCAGGGAGTTGCCCATGTTGTTGCGCGCGTCGCCGAGATAGCAGTAGGCGAGGCTCTCGAGCGGCTTGTCCGAGTGCTCCTCCATCGTCAGCAGGTCGGCGAGCATCTGGGTCGGATGCGACTCGTCGGTGAGGCCGTTGTAGACCGGCACGCCCGCGTTGTCCGCCAGCTCCTCGACGACCGTCTGCTTGAATCCGCGGTACTCGATCGCGTCGTACATCCGTCCGAGCACGCGCGCGGTGTCGGCGATCGACTCCTTGTGGCCGATCTGGGAGCCGGACGGCTCGAGGTAGGTCACGCCCATGCCCTGGTCGTACGCCGCAACTTCGAAGGCGCACCGCGTGCGCGTGGAGCTCTTCTCGAAGATGAGGCACAGGTTCTTGCCGCGCAGGCGCGGCACCTCCGTGCCGGCGTACTTGGAGCGCTTCAGGTCCCGCGAGAGGTCGAGCAGGAAACGGATCTCCTGCTTCGAGAAGTCGGACATTTCGAGGACGCTGCGGTTGCGAAGGTTGAACGGCATGGGGCTATTTTCTCCTATTCACTGTTCCCACGGCGGCGGCGGCACGACGCCGACGGCCCGGTCCACTTCGCGCGTGATCTCGTCCACCGCAGACCCGATGCGGGCGAGCGCCTCCCGGTCCGGCATCTTCGGGGGGATCGGAAAGGCCTCTCCGTAGCCGACCACGCACCGCGAAAAGGGCGTCGGCACGAGGTAGCGGTCCCACGACTTCACGAACCAGGGCCGGCTGCACGCGCTGGTGTAGGGCATGATCCAGGCGCCGGTCTGGCGCGCGAGCTCGAGGACGCCGGCCCGAACGACACGCGGCGGACCCTTGGGGCCGTCGATCGTCAGGGCGGCAGGGCGGCCGGCGCGCACGTGGTCGATCATCTCCTGCAGCGCGGCGAGGCCGCCCTTGCGCGTCGAGCCGCGCGCCGGGATGTACCCGTTCCTCACGAGCCAGCGCGCGATGATCTCGCCGTCCTTCGAGCGCGAGGCCATCGTGACGACGTCCTCGTGCAGGTGCGCGAGAATGCAGAGGACCATGCGCCCGTGCCAGAGCGCGTAGACCATCGGCACCCCTCTCGCATTCAGGGCGCTCTGGCGCTCGGGGTGGATCTCCTCGATGCGAATCGTCGCCCGCAGCCCGAGGATGCCGGCGCCGAGGATGCGGGCCGCGGCGCGCGAGAAGAGCAAGGCCGCCCCGTCAGGAGCGCGGGGCCGCAAAGTGCGCCGCCACCTTCTCGTATACGCGCGGGATGATCTCGGCAACGGTCTTCACGCCCTTCGTGAAGACCGCGACGATGAACTCGCGGCCGTTCGGCAGCACGATACGGGCGACGAGGTGGTGGAAGTCGAAGGCGTCGCCGGACTTCGCCCAGATGCGGCTGCCGTCCGGCAGCCCCTGGGCAGCCAGGCGCGCGTCCTCGGGCTCCATCTCCTCGAGCTTCTCCGGACCGGTCCCGCGCGAGAGCAGCGCCAGCATCTCCTCGGTGAGCCTGGGCCCGGCAACCTCGCCCCGGGCGATCTCCTTGAGAATGCGCGCGGCTTCGGCGGAGGACATGCGGTTGCGGTTCTTGCCGTCGTCGCGAAAGGCCTGCTCGCGGCCGTAGGCGTCCTCGCAGAACGTCTTCTGGTTGGCGTTCAGGTTCGTGTAGCCGCGGGCGCGGTAGTACTCGTTGACCACCTCGCGCCTGGCCTTCCACTTCTGCCACTCGGCGCCGTCGGCGATCTCGGGGCCCGAGGTCGTGCCTGTGATCGAGTCGACCACGAATCCGGTCGCGTCGTTCGAGGAGATCGTGATCATGTCCTTGACGGCTCGCACGAGATCCGGGTTGTCCGAGAGCTTTCCCGCATCCTTCTGCGACTCGTAGTAGGAAAGGAAGCAGAGCTTGACCACCGAGCAGGGGTAGTAGTTCTGGTCGCCCCGGTACGCTCCCGAGGGCAGCGAGGAGGCCGCCGCTCCGGGCGACAGGTCGATGACGGCGATCGAGATGCCTTCGGCCGTCAGGCCGGACTTGCCGAACTCCTCGACCGTTTCGGCCGCGATCCGCCCCGCCACCTGGTCGAGCTCGTCCGAGGGCGCGAGCTTTGAGACGGGCGCGGGCTTCTGCGCCAGGAGCGAAACCGCGAGGAGGGCCGACAGGGCCGTGAGCGCCGCGACGCGCTTCAGGGACGCGCTCCGCTCGAATCCGAAAACGGCAGCGGCGCGGCGGGTCGCGGCAAGGCCGCCTCGCGGCGCCGGCGCGCGCGCATGACCGCGAAGATCATCGTGCCGACCATCGTGAAGGGCATCCCGACCATGAGGAGGATCGACCAGTACATCCCCCGCCACATCGAGGCCGAGCCGGGCTTGTCGGCGACCGAGGCCGCGTCCTTGCAGAGCGGGCAGGCCGCGGCGAGCGCCGGGACGAGGACCGCGAGCAGGAGCGCGACGGCGGCGACACGGACGGCCGTTTTCATCGCCCTCACCTTACCCGAATCGGGCCCGGGGGGTAAAGCTGGTACAGCATCACGTAGATCACGACGCCGGTCACCGAGACGTAGAGCCAGAGCGGGAAGGTCCAGCGGGCGATCCGGCGGTGCTGCGGGTCGCGGCGTTTCAGGCCGAGGAAGAGGGTCCGCAGGACGAGCGGCACGATCGCGGCGGCCAGAACCGTGTGCGTCAGCAGGATCGCGAAGTAGAACGTTCGGACCGGCCCCTGCCCGGTGAACCGCACCGATCCGACATGCGCGTGGTACCAGAGATAGCAGCCGAGGAACACCGTCGAAACCGCCGCCGCGGCCAGCATGAGCCTCCGGTGCCGCTCGATCGCGCGCGCCCGGATCGCCCGATACGCCAGGACCAGCAGAACCGCCGAACTCGCGTTCAGCGTCGCATTGACCGCCGGGAGATCTGTGATTTGCATCGCCAGTTCAGCCTCAAAGGGATCCTTCGTCGCTTCGCTCCTCAGGATGACACTCGCGCGCGCATGCGCGCGCTCGGTCAAATGAGGTACACGATCGCGAACAACAGGATCCACACCAGGTCCACGAAGTGCCAGTACAGCCCGAGCGTCTCGATGCCGAGGTGGTGTTCCGGCGTGTACTTGCCGAGGAACGCCTTGCCCGTGCACCACGCGATGCAGACGACGCCGCAGAAGACGTGGAAGCCGTGGAACCCCGTCATCGTGTAGAAGGTCGAACCGAAGAGCGACACGTGAGGGTTGAACCCCTCGTGGAGCAGGTGGCGGTACTCGTAGACCTGCACGCCGAGGAAGATCGATCCCCCGGCGAGCGTCAGGCACATGAAGAGCTTCATCTTGCGCATGTCGCCCTTCTGGATCCACTCGAGCGCCTTGACCATCGTGACCGAGGAGCAGATGAGGATGAAGGTATTGCCCGCCGTCAGCCAGATGTTCAACACCGTCTTCGGGTCGGGCCACGCCGACCCGAACCGCAGCACGATGTAAGAGCCGATCAGCCCCGTGAAGAACATCACCTCGGAGCACAGGAAGACCCACATCCCCATCTTGTCGTGGGGAATGCCGGTGGTCGTTTCGTCTTCGACGTGATGCGGGTCGAACGTGATTGCTTCAGCGTCCATGTTTCTCTAGTTCTTCCTTCCCGTTCGGTTCACAGTTCACGATTCAGGGGCGCGGCAGCACCTGCTCGCCGATGCCGACCGAGACGAGGATCATTCCAAGGATCAGCGTCGAAGCGAACAGGATGCCCATGATCTTGCGCTCGAACTTCAGGTGCATGAAATACAGCGCGACGAGCACGGCCTTGATGACCGCCATGGCGACAATGCCGCCCCCGAGGACGAGCTTCGAATGATGCGGCAGGATCGCCCACCCGATCTCGACGATCGTCAGCCCGAGCAGCCACCAGAAGATCGCCATGTAGTTCGGAATCCTGTGACCGTCGGACGTCATCAGTTCTCCTTCAGTGCGCCGCGCGCGAGATGATGAACAGGATCGATCCGGCAAAAAGCGTGATCCAGACTCCGATCAGGACCCACAGGACGCGCCGGTTGCCCACGGCCTTCGCATTCATCGGTCGAACACCATCAGGCCGAGCAGCAACGGCAGGTAGATCACGGACACGAGGAACAGGCGCCGCGCCGCGTTGGTCGAGCGCTGCCACAGAAAGGCCAGGGCGCAGCCGAGGAAGACGACGCCGAGCACGAGCGCGCCCCAGAGGTACGTATGCCCCGCGGCCGCCAGCAGGCCCGCAGCCAGTGTCACGGGCAGCAGAGCAGTCGCGTACAGGGCAGCCTGGCGCCCCGTCGAGGATCCGTCGCGGTCGTTGACGGCCAGCATCGGAAAGCCGCCGCGCGCGTAGTCCTCGCGATAGAGCCAGCCGATGGCGAGAAAGTGCGGCAGCTGCCAGAGGAAAAGGATCGCGAAAAGGCCCCACCCGGCCGGGCCGAGGCTGCCCCGCGCGGCCGCCCAGCCCATCAGCGGCGGCAGCGCGCCCGGCACTGCGCCGACGACCGTGCAGAGCGACGTCACCCGCTTCAAGGGCGTGTAGGCGAGGACGTAGGAAAGCAGCGACGCCGCGCCGAGTACCAGCGTCAGCAGGTTGACGCCGGCAAGGACGATGAGGCCGACCGCGGAAATCGCCAGCCCGAACACGAGGGCGTCCTGGGGCGTCACACGGCCGGCTGGCAGCGGACGGCGGCTCGTGCGCGTCATGCGCGCGTCCGCGTCCCGTTCGAGATACTGGTTCAGCGCCGAGGCGCCGCCGCAGAGCAGCGCGGTCCCCAGCATGAAGAGGATGAAGTTGATTCGGGGGACCGCTCCCCCGCCCACCGCGTAGCCCACCGCGGCGGTCACGAGCACGAGCGAGGTGATGCGGGGCTTCGTCAGCTCGACGAAGTCGGCGACCCGCGAGGGCGCGACCGCCAGCCCCGCGGCCGGGACTACTTCCACGCAGCCGCCTTTCCGGCCAGGGCGGGGCGGATCGGGACGACGTTGCCGCGGCGGCGCTCGGCCGCGAGCGACG
>JANMBR010000236.1:0-9354 GCA_031360505.1 Acidobacteriota bacterium | reverse complement strand
CCGATGACGAGGATTGCCGCCATGGGGCGATTATATGAACCTACCGGATGATCGCCTCGGCGTTGTCCCAGAGAATCCGCTGCCGGGAAGCCTCCGACAGCGGCAGCGCGAGGAAGTCCTCGACGTTCTTCTTCATCGAGGCGACTCCCGGGCTCGGATAGTCGGTTCCCCACAGGCAGCGGTCGGCGAGGTCCTCGAGGCGCGGAAGGTATTCGAGCAGCTTCTTCGGCGGGATGCCCGAGAGGTCCAGGTGCACGTTCGGGTGCCGGCGCACGAGGAAGACGGCGGTGTCCATGTAGAGCGGACGGCCCGCGTGGGCCAGGATGATCTTCAACTTCGGGAAATCCACGGCGACGTCGTCCACGGCCATCGGGTCGGCGAACCGGTTGCGCGCCCCCCGGAAGATCGACGTGCCCGTATGGATCATCACCGGGCGCCCGGCGCGCTCGGCTTGCGCGTAGATCTCGCCGAGCTCGGGGAGGCCGTCGAGGTACGCGTTTGCGGCGAAGAGCTGGTGGGGCGGATGGATCTTGAGCATCCGGATGCCGAGCTCGAAGATGCGCCGGGTTTCTGCGCCGGCGTCGCCGACATGGCGCGGATGGACCGAGCCGACGGCGATGAGCCGGTCCTCGCGGCCGCGCACGTAGCGCGCGACCCAGTCGTTGGCCGAGGCGTCGAAGCCCATCACCTCCGGCGCCACGTAGTTGATGAGGGCCGCGCGCTCGACCCCCTCGCGGTCCATCAGGCGGAGCAGCTCCGCGGGGTCCGCGAGCGCCTGTTGGACCTCGGCGAGGTCGCGCCGGCCGGCTGTCATCAGGGCCCGGGTCTCGGGCTTCATCTGCTCCCAGGGCTGGACGTGGACGTGGCAGTCGAAGACTCGCATGCGGTCCGGATAGCGTAATCCACGTCCCGGGGCGGCCGAGTCCTGTAAAATCGAATCCGACCGCAATGTTTCCCACCTCACGAGTGCGTTGCCTCTTCGGCGCGGTCGCCGTGGCCGTGGCCTGCGGGCTCGCGGCGGCCCCCCAGAAGGCCGCGACGCCGCTGCCGACGCCGGTCCCGACACCCGTTGCGCCCGCGCGGGTCACCTCGTCGCAGAACAAGGGTTCCTTCCCCGAGCGACGGCTGCCGCGGTACGAGAATCGGTTCATCAGCTTCTCGAAGATCACGCGCGTCGAAGAAGTGGACCTCGACGGCGACGGCAGCGCGGAGGCCCTCGTCGAGGGAATCGGGACCGTCCGCGGGTTTGCCCCCGACATCCCGGTCGTCGGGTTCGTTTCGCGCATGCGGCTGCCATTCGAGAACCCGATCTTCGCCGCGTTCCAGAGGAGCAAGGGTGGCGGCTGGAACCTCCTGCTCGTCGGGCACCTGCCGCTGCGCTGCAATCAGAGCGACGACCCGGCCAAGTGCGACGAGCTCTACACGTTTCGCACGGTGCTCTTCCGTTTCGATGACCGCCCGCAGATCGCGCTCGAGATCGTCCACGCGGGCGAGCCCCACCTGATGGAGGCGCACGTCTTCCGGCTGGATCGGGGGCGGCTCGACACGACCTTCACGGCCACCGGGCCGCGGCCGGGCC
This sequence comes from Acidobacteriota bacterium, assembly GCA_031360505.1. Taxonomy (GTDB): domain Bacteria; phylum Acidobacteriota; class Thermoanaerobaculia; order UBA5066; family Gp7-AA6; genus DAHUXD01. The sequence continues at coordinate 7,775 of JANMBR010000236.1, read as the reverse complement.
TGGACGTGGAAATGGGGCCGGACGGCGTCACCCGCCGGATCGCGGTGGACACCTTCATCAACAAGGAGCTGCCGGCGCGGTACCGCAGCTTCACGCTCGTGACGAACTACGTCTTCGGCGAGCGGAAATTCCGGATCCTCTCCGAGAGCCTCGAGCCCGAATGGAGCGAGCGGGCGGACCTGGACCTCTCCTACTGGGGCCTCGTCCATCAATCCACGTTTGCATCCGACGTCGCGCGCTTCCAGGAGCGGCAGAAGAAGGCGGAGCCCTGGGCCTTCGATCCGGTCGAGCTCGTCAAGAAGCGGTTCGCGGACGCCAAGGACGTGCGGCTCGGGGTCAAACAGGCGGGTGTCGCCGTCGTCTACTTCGAGCGCATGGGCTGCCCGGCCCACGTCGTCGTCTATCAGCCCCTCCGGCACATCGAGGGCGACAAGAGCCTCTGGGACTTCGCCGTCATCCGGTCTCCCGAGGAGCCCGCGTACGAGTGCCTGGGTGAGGCGCCTATGAAGGGGCAGGGGCAGTAGGCCTCGAGCGCCCGACTCTGCCTGCCGCGAAAGCGGCGACGAGTAGCACCGCGTTCACGGCCGTCCCAAGCAGGACCGGATCGCGTCCTCCGGTCAGAGACGGAAAGAACCGGCCGGCGCCGGCGGTGGCGCCTCCGGCGATCATGGCCGCGATGGCGCCTCCGGTCGGAACGCGCCAGCGCAACGGAAGAAACGCCGCGAGCGTCGGCAGGATCAGGCCGGCGGCGAAGATGGAGTAGCCCAGGCGCAGCGTGCGGAGCACGTCGCGGTCGAGCGCCAGGGCGGTCAAGAGGCCGAGCGCTCCGTAGAGAAACGGCAGGAGCTTCGAGACCGCGAGCGGCAGCGGCCTGCCGCCCCGCAAGACGGGAGCGAGGTCCCGCGCCGTGACCGCGGTCGCCGACAGCAGCACGATGTCGGCCGAGGTCTGCATCGTTGCGACGAGGGCCACGAGCACGAGCGCGGAGAGGGCGGGGGGCGCGAAGCCGAGGACGGCAGCGGGCAGGGCCTGGGCGGCGGCCACCGGCGCGAGCGCCTTGCGCGCCGCGAGCGCGATCGCCGCGACCGAGAGGCCGAAGAGCACCTTCGAGCCGGCGGCCAGCAGGGCGGATCGGCGCGCGGTCTCCTCGTCGCGGCAGGAGAGCAGCTTCAGGTAGATGTCGCTGCCGACCATGTGCGGCAGGCCGATGAGCACCAGCATTGCGAAGACGTCGCCCGCGGAAAACGTCGGGGAGGTCGGGAAGCTCCACACGTCGGCCGGAAGCCCCCCGAGCCCCTTCGCGCTCGCGAGCGCCGCGACGAGCGCGATGCCCGGGATGCCGACGAGCATCAGGCCGAACTGCAGCAGATCCGTCCGCACGACCGCGTATTGGCCGCCGATGGAGGTGTAGGCCACGAAGACGGCCGTCGAGAGAATGATCGCGAGGGTGGGCGCGAGGCCGAAAGCCGCGCTCAGCACGACCTGTGTCGCTTCGGTCAGCAGCGCGAACCAGACGATCTCCGACACGAGCACGAGTACCCCGGCAACGCGGCGGGCGGCGTCGCCGTAGTGGCGCCCGAGGATCTCCGGCAGGGTCACGGCGCCCTCGCGGCGGACCCGCCGCGCGAAGAAGAGGCCGAGCAGCAGCAGGCCGAGCGCGCCCGCGAGGTCGAGCCAGAGGCCCGAGATGCCGTGCGTGTAGACGAGCGCCGCGAGTGCGATCGTCGTGGACCCGCCGGTCGTCAGGGAGGCCAGGCCCAGGAATCCCCAGAAGGTATTGAGGGAGCGGTCGGCGACGAAGAACGAGTCTTCGTCGCGCCCGGCCCGGCGCCGGGAGGCCACCCCGATCGCGAGGACCGCGACGAGGTAGAGCGCGAGTGCGGCGAGGGTCAGGGCGGGCACGGGCGGATCTCCTCGCTCTGCCTGGCTACGCCATCCGCCGCGCCGCCTCGCGCAGCACCGCTTCCATCACGGTCGTGCCGACCGCGAGCGCACGCTCGTCCATGTCGAAACGGGGCGAGTGGTGCGGGCGCAAGCTCCCGTCGCGCGCGCAGCCGACGAAGAAGAAGCAGCCCGGGACCTGGTTCAGAAACACGGACATGTCCTCGCCGCCAAGCGTGCGCGTGTCGGTCTCGACGTTCTCCTCCCCGAGCAGGCGGCTCGCCGTCTCGATGACGAGCTCCGCCATCTTCGCGTCGTTGACCGTGGCGCTGTTGACGCGGTCGTAGCGCAGGGTCGCGCGCACGCCGCAGGCGGCCGCGGTGCCGGCGACGATGCGGCCGATCTTCTCCGGCAGCGCCCGGCCCGTCGCCTCGGTGAAAGACCGCGCGGTTCCGGTCAGCAGGACCGAGTCCGGGATGATGTTGAACGCCGTGCCGCCATGGATCGAGCCGACCGAGACGACGGCCGCGTCGAGCGGCGAGATCTCGCGCGACACGACGCTCTGCAGCGCCTCGACGATGCGCGCGGCCGCGACGATGGGGTCGGCCGTCTCGTGGGGCGCCGCTCCGTGCCCGCCGCGGCCCTCGACCTCGATCTCGAAGTGGTCGACGGCAGCCATGAGCGCTCCACGGTTGACGCCGATCTTGCCGACGGGAAGGGGGCTCCAGAGATGGAGGCCGAAGGCTGCGTGGACGCCCTCGAGCACGCCGTCGTCGGCGCAGGCCTGCGCTCCACCCTGGCCTTCCTCGGCCGGCTGGAAGAGGAAGCGGATGGGAGCGCCGGGCTTCTTCGCGGCCAGACGTGCGGCGACCGCGAGCGCCATCGCCATGTGGCCGTCATGCCCGCAGGCGTGCATGCGGCCCGGAATCGTCGAGGCGTAGGTCTCTTCGCTCGCTTCCTGCACGGGCAGCGCATCCATGTCCGCGCGGAGCATGAGGCGCGCGCCCCCGGCACCGTCGTCGGCCACGACGCCGGTTCTGCCGACTCCCGTCCGCGGCGCAAGCCCGATCGCACGCAGCCTCTCCGCGACGACTCCCGCCGTGCGGTGCTCCTCGAACGCAGTCTCAGGGTGCCGATGGAGGTCTCGACGGGTGGAGACGAGGGTTTCGTATTCGGCCGGCGGAAAGGTCGAGAGCAGGGTGTCGAGGAGCATAGGGGCGGGATTATAGGAGCGTCCGGCGATAAGATCCGCCGCATGGTTCCCATCGTTCCAACCGCCCTCGACCAGTACATCCGCGACCTCATCCCGGCCCGCGACGCGGTTCTCGCGGAGATGGAGTCATACGCGGCAGAGCACGACGTGCCCATCGTCGGTCCGGCCGTCGGGTCGCTCCTCGAGATCCTGGCCCGCTCGATCGGCGCGGACCGCATCTTCGAGATGGGCAGCGCCATCGGTTACTCCACGGCCTTTTTTGCGCGGGCGGTCGGGCGCGGCGGCCAGGTGTTCTACACGGACGGCGATCCGGCCAATGCCGAGCGGGCGCGGAAATACCTCGACCTCATGGGCTTTGCCGATCGCGTGAACATCAAGGTGGGCGACGCGGTCGCGTCGCTCGAGCAGACGAGCGGGTACTTCGACGTCATTTTCATCGACGTGGACAAGGACGGCTACCCGGCCGCGCTCAAGGCGGCGGCGCCGCGCGTGCGGCGCGGGGGCTACCTCCTCGCCGACAACGTCCTCTGGTCGGGCAAAGTCATCGACGACGGTGTCAAGGACAAGGCCACCGAGGGCATCCGGCACTTCAACCGGACGCTCTTCGCGCTCCAGGAATTCAAGTCGGTCATCGTTCCGCTGCGTGACGGCGTGGCGATCGCGCGCCGGGAGAGCTAGCGCGTGAGCGCGACCGCTCGTACCGGGCTCCTCGCACGCTGGCGCGCGCTGCTCGATCGGGGCGAGCCCGATCTGTTCGAGGGCGCTCTGCTCATCGGGGAGCTCGTGGATCCCGCCGAGGACGCGGACGAGGCTCACCGCGGTGTCGCCGCACTGGCCGCGCGAATGCGGGAGGATGGGCGCGAGGGCCTGCTCCCGGCCCTGACGCGGGTGCTCTTCGAGGAGGAAGGGTTCCGCGGCGACGAAGAGTCCTACGATGAGCCCTCCAACTCCTCGGTCGGGCGCGTTCTGGCACGGCGCCGCGGAATGCCGATCACGCTCTCGATCGTGGCGATCGAGGTCGGCAAGCTTGCCGGCCTGCGGCTGACGGGGATCGGCCTGCCCGGCCACTTCGTGGTGGGCGGCCCGGACCTTCCCGAAGGCATGTACCTCGATCCGTTCGGAGGAGGAGCGCTGTGCGACGCGGAGGCCCTCTCGCGGCGCCTCGGCGCGATCTTCGGCGCGCCCGTCGCGCTCGGATCGGACGCCCTGCGGCCCGACCCCGCGCGGGCGATCCTCGCGCGCGTCCTCTTGAACCTGCGCCGATCCTACGAACGCCGCAACCGGTGGGAGGACGCGATCGGAGCCCTCGAGCTTTCCGAGGCCCTCGAGCCCGAGAGCGGCCCGCTGCGCCGCGAACGCGGACTGCTGCTCTTGAAGTGCGGGAAGAGCGACGAGGCGATTGTCGCTCTCGAGGAGTACGTCGCGACCGCGGGCGCCGAGGATGCCGAGCCCGTTGCAAAGCTGATCGAGACGATCCGCGAGAGCGGAGTCGCCGAGGACGCCGAAGGGGCGGACGAGAAGGACCCCAACCGGCGCATCTTCACGCTCGAAGAGGCCCGCGCCCTCTTGCCCCGGGTCAAGGAGTTGACGTCGGATGCGGTCGCCCGCTTCGGCAAGCTGCCCGGCGACCTCGAAGACGAGCGCCGGGTGATCGTGGAGGGCTGGGTGAGCGAGCTCGAGTCGCTCGGCTGCGAGATCAAGGGGCTGTGGCTGGTCGATTTCGATTCCGGCGGAGGCTACTACTGCTGGAAGTACCCGGAGCCGGCGCTGGATCACTTTCACGGCTACGACGAAGGATTCTCCTCAAGGCTGGCGCTGCAGTAGGGCTGGCGTCGGCCTTCAAGTCGCCCGGGCGGGGCAAGCCCCGGCCCCTACGGCACGAAGGAGAATCGATTCACGGTGTCGTAGGGGCGGCCCTTGGGCCGCCCGGGCGACCGGCGTCCAACTGCGGCAATTCCGGGACGCTAACTCGGCCAGCTGTCGCCCGGCGCAAGCTCGATCACTTCCGTCGCCAACCCCCGCTTCTCGATCTGCCTGCGCAACGCCCCGGGCGTTCCCGTCAGCACCGGAAACGTCCCCCAGTGCATGGGGATGACGCGCGGCGCCGCGAGCAGCTCGCACGCTTTCGCCGCCTCGCGCGGCCCCATCGTGTAGAAGTCGCCGATCGGCAGCAGAGCAAGATCCGGCGCGTAGAGCTCGGCGATCAAGGCCATGTCGGAGAAGACGTTCGTGTCACCGGCGTGGTATATGCGAAATCCGTCCTCGAACGTCAGCACGAAGCCGCACGGGTCGGCGGGCGGGTTGTGTTCGCCGCCGGGCCCCGACGTCCCCGAGGAGTGGACCGCCTGGACCATCCGGAACTCGACGCCCGCGACCGTCTGGCCGCCGCCCTTGTTCATGCCGGAGACTTTCTGGACTCCCTGCGCCCCGCAGTAGAGCGCGAGCTCGAAGATGCAGACGACGGTCGCGTTCGTCTTCTTCGCCAGCGCGACCCCGTCGGCCCCGAAATGGTCGGAGTGCCCGTGCGTCGCCGCGATCGCGTCGAGCTTCCCGTATTCGAAGCCTTTCGGGAACTTCGGGTTGTTGCCGATGAACGGATCGATTGCGATGCGCGCGCCCTTCGGGGATTCGATCAGGAATGCCGCGTGGCCGAGCCAGGTCACCTTTCCGGCGAATCGTCTTGTCGAAGCCCTGGAGCCGATCACGGTTTCTCCTTCACCAGGCCGCGCGCTCACTTTGGCAGCCGGCAATAGCAGTAGACGAACTCCTGCTCGGAGCCCCAGGGGGTCGTGTGAAGCTCGGTTGCGTCGGCGATGCGCGCAAAAGCGCTTCCGAATTCCGCGTGGAGCGCCTCGGGCGTAAAGCGCATCACTTCGAGGCCGCTGCATTTCTCGGGGCCGTGAGGCCCGAAGGTCGCCACGACAACATGGCCGCCTGGCTTGACCGATTTGCGAACGGCCGCGACGTACCTCTCTCGCGCGAGAGGATCGCGGAGGAAGTGAAACACCGCGCGGTCGTGCCAGAAGTCGTAGCCTGCAGCCGGCAGCTGCGCCTCCGTGACGTCCGCGCAGATCCACTGAACCTTCGAAGCGCGCTCGCCAAGACGAGCCCGGGCGGCGCCCAGAGCGGTTTCCGAAAGATCGAGCACCGTAACGTCCGTGTATCCGCGATCGAGAAGGTCATCCACCAGGGTCGAAGCTCCTCCGCCAACGTCGATGACGCGCGCGGTCGGGCCGACGTTCGCGGCCTCGAGAAAGGCGAGCGAGCGATCCAGGTGCGGCCGGAACCAGCTCACGTGATCCGAGCCCCTGGTTCTATAGACCGCGTCCCAGTGTTCTCGGCTGCTCAAAGGGTGAACCCCTTCACAGGTTCCCCCAGGCGACCCGCGGGACGAGCGCCGCGACGAAGGCCTCGAGCCCGGCCCGGTCCTCGGCGTCGAAGCGGTCCGTTTCGGGCGCGTCCACGTCGAGCACGCCGCGAAGCTGCCCGTCGACGACGATCGGCACGACGATTTCCGAGCGCGAGGCGGCGTCGCACGCGATGTGTCCCGGGAAGGCGTGGACGTCGGGCACGACGAGCGTCTCGCGCCGCGCGGCGGCTGTCCCGCACACGCCCTTGCCGAGGGCAATGCGCACGCACGCGGGCTTGCCCTGGAAGGGTCCGAGGACGAGCTCGCCCTCCCGCACCAGGTAGAAGCCGCACCAGTTGATGCGCTCGAGGGCGCCCGAGAGCAGCGCCGCGGCGTTGGCGAGGTTCGCGAGCGCGTCCGTTTCGCCCTCCAGCAGCGCCGCGAGCGAGGCGGCGACGTCCCTGTAGAGCGCGGGCTTGGGAAGGCTCCGGTCGATCGAGGCTTCGAACACGGAGAAATTCTATCCGTATACGATCCCGCCATGTCCGTGCTCTCCGGCCGAAAGCTCGCGATGTACGTCGGGCTGTGCGCCGTGTGGGGCTCGACGTGGCTCGCGATCAAGATCGGCCTGCGGGACCTGCCGCCGTTGCTGTTCGCGGGCGTTCGGATGGCGCTGGCCTGCCTGCTGCTGACGCCCTTCGCGTTCGCGCGCTCGGGCGAGCGGGCGCGGCCGGGGCAGAGGCGCTGGATCGCGTGGAGCGGATTCCTGCAGATCGGAGTCTCCTACGCTTGCATATTTCTCGCCGAGCAGTGGATCGAATCGGGCCTCGCGGCGCTGCTCTTCGCGACCTTCCCGATCTTCGTCGGCGTCTTCGCCCACTTCATGCTGCCCGACGAGCCGCTGACGCGGCGCACCGTGCTCTCGGCGCTCGTCGGCCTCTCGGGCGTCGCCGTAGTTCAGGCGCCGGCGCTCGCCGCGTCGTTCGCGACGACGGAGGCCCGGTCGCTGTTGTATGGCGGCTCGCTGATCCTCCTCTCGGCCCTCGTCTCCGGCTACAGCAACGTCGTCAACAAGAGACATCTGGGGGGCGTGTCGCCGTTTCGAAACGTATGGGGCCAGACGCTCGTCGGCTCTTCCGTGCTTTTGCTCGGGGCCGCTGCGCTCGAGCGGGGAGCGCCGGCGCGCTGGACGGCGTCGTCGGCGTGGGCGGTCGTGTACCTCGCCGTGATCGGTACGGCCCTGCCTTTCGTCGGGCTCTTCTGGCTCATCCGCCGCGTTCCCGTCTCGGTCATCGGGACGATCCCGGTCGTGGACACCGTCGTCGCGATCCT
>JANMBR010000246.1:0-5488 GCA_031360505.1 Acidobacteriota bacterium | reverse complement strand
CGGCTGCCTCATCGTGCTCGGCTGGTTCGGCGGCATGCCCGACGGCGCGAAGTTCTCTCTGATGTCGCAGACGGGGATCGGCGGCCTGCTCGAGCTCGTCGGCGGCGCCGCGATCGTGCTCGGCCTCTTCACGCGGCCGGTGGCCTTCGTCCTTTCCGGCGAGATGGCGGTGGCCTACTGGCAGTTCCACGCGCCGAACGGCCTCTGGCCGATCGTCAATCACGGGGAGCTTTCCGTGCTCTTCTGCTTCCTCTTCCTCTTCATGGCCGCGTATGGCGGCGGCGACTGGAGCCTGGACGCGCTCCTGCGGAAGAAGCGGATGTAACCCGACTCCGGAGCCGGGGCCCAGAGCGGGCCGGCCCGGCCGCCGGAAGCGCACCCACTCCTGCGTTTTCTCAACACGAACAAGTATCCCGCGTCGCTTCTCTTTCTGCTCATGACGCTCGGTCCGATGATCGCGGTCATTTCCATGCTCGAGACGGCGCACGGCCGCCTGGCAAATGTCCTGATGGACTTCGGACGGGTTCCCTTCTCCTTCTACATCCCGCACATCCCGCTCATTCACGTTGCCGCAGTCGCGGTCTCGCTCCTGCGGGAGGGGCGGGTGAACGCCTGGCTCCCCGCGAATCACCCGATGGGCAATCCGCCGCCGCCCGACGGGTACGCCTGGGCGCTGCCACTCCTGTACCTCGTCACCTTCATCGTGGCGGCGATCCTGTACGTGCGGTGCCCGCTGGATGGGCGCGCTCAAGTAGCGACGAAACGAAGCCTGGCTGCGCTACCTCTGAACCGGGAGAGGGCTCGACGTCGACTTCGTAACCTGGCGCTGCCCGGAGCCGTCGGCGTTCATCACCCAGATTTCCATGCGGCCGGTCCGGTCGCTCTGAAAAGCGATGCGATATCGGCCTCGCTCCTCGTCAAGCACGTCACCGCGTTTCATCCGTTGCTCTTTTCACGGCGCGTGCGGCGTCCGGGCCTCTCCAACGCGGCCATTGCGGCGCCGTATGTCGTGCTCGCCATCTCCTTTGTGCCCTTCCTCGCTGCGTGGAGATCGATCTGGGCAAGCGTCGTCGTGTACGGGACGCGCGGCGCGAAGCCGGGTGGACTGCTCGCGATGATCGACATCCCCCGATACGGGGCCGCGGTGCGGCTCGTCCTCTTCGGGGCGGCGGTCCTTTGGGCGATCCGCAAGGGCCGGGATCTCGAGCTTCCGCGAGCAGCGCTGATCCTGTGGCTCGCGATCCTGACGTTCCTGCCGTCCTACGGAATCCAGTACCTCGTGTGGCCCCTGGCAGTCGGCGCACTCTACCCGTCGGTCGGCTTGGGTCTCTACAGCCTCGCCGGAGCCCTCTTTCACTCCTCCTGGAGCCTCGAGATCGAGTGGCCGGTCCGCGCCTCATCCCTAGCGACCTGGGTCGCCGGCCTGGTCTGGCTCATCACCGAGACAGCCCGGGTGCGGGAGGAGCGGCTGCGGGCGATCCAACCTCCAGCCGACGAATCCGCGTTGGTCTGACCTGCTGTGCGACGCACGACTGGCCGGTCACCGAATTGAGCGCCCGCGTGAAGTAGAAGCATCGTCATGAACTACGCGGTCATGTACGAGTACGCGGTGGACCGCAACTCGGGCCAGTTCAAGGCGCCGTTCAACCAGATCAACAACGAGGCCCGCGTCTTCACCTACGAAGACACATCGGTCATCACCCCGAACAGCGACACTCCCTATTCCATCTTATGGACGGACCTGCGCGCCGAACCGATCGTGTTGTCCGTGCCCGCCGTGGAAAAGAAACGTTACTACTCGGTGATGCTCTGCGACGGCAATACCTACAATTACGGTTACATCGGCAGCCGCGCCACCGGCAGCGAGGCGGGCGACTACATGGTGTGCGGACCCGATTGGAAGGGGGCGACCCCGCCGGGCATCAAGAAGGTGTTCCGGTCCAGCACACAGTTCTCCGCCGTGGCCTATCGCACTCAACTTTTCAATCCCGAAGACATGCCGAACGTGGTCAGGATTCAATCAGGCTACAAAGTCCAGCCGCTCTCCCAGTATCTGAAAAAGCCGGCGCCCCCGGCGGCGCCGGCTGTCAACTTCCCCAAGGCCAACGCCCAAATGGTCAAGACCGGCTTCTTTGACTACCTTGCCTTTGCGCTGCAATTCGCTCCCGCCGGGCCAGAAGAGAAGGAGATCCGCGCGAAGCTGGCCCGCCTCGGCATCGAAGCCGGGAAGAGCTTCGCTTTCAAGGACCTCTCGCCAGAACAACAGGCACAGGTCGCCGCAGGCGTGAAGGACGGCGAAGCCAAGATCGGGCAGTATCTCCAGTCCGGGCAGAAGAACATCAACGGTTGGAAAGTCGGTTCGCTCTTTGGCGATGCCGCCTTCTACAAGGGTGATTGGCTCAAGCGAGCCGCCGCCGCCCAGGCAGGCATCTACGGCAACGACGCCGTCGAGGCCATGTATCCCATGACCAAGACGCTGGCCAACGGCGAGCCGCTCGACGGCAGCAAGCGCAACTACACGCTCACCTTCGCGGCAGGCCGGTTCCCACCCGTGAACGCCTTCTGGTCCGTGACTATGTACGACGGCAAATCACAACTTCTCATCAAGAACCCCATCAACCGCTATCTGATCAGCTCGCCAATGCTGCCCGGCATGAAGGAAAACGCCGACGGCTCGCTGACCCTCTACATCCAGAAGGACTCGCCCGGGGCCGACAAGGAGTCCAACTGGCTCTCCGCGCCGAATGATCTCGCCTATCTCGTCATGCGCTTGTACTGGCCGAAGGCGGAACCGCCTTCCATCCTGCCTCCCGGTGAAGGCACCTGGAAGCCGCCTGCGATTCAGGTCGCGAAGTGAACGACCTCGATTCCAGCGAAGGCCGACAACGGCGAGCGGCTCGGTCGGATGCGGCCTCGTCCGCTCGCCTCGGCCCTCGCTCGCTCCGGTGAGCAAGAGAAACAGGAAGCCACAATCGGTGTTTTCAGGGATGGCGCATTGTTTCGTTCGGGGCGCCCGAAGTCTCCCGAAGTAACCGAGGGAGGAGACGCGCGCCGCGGGAGCGAGCGCGCAAGCGCAAGCGACGTGCTGGTGGGAGGTGAGGGGATCGAACCCCCGACCACCTGCGTGTAAAGACCGTTTTGCTCAGCGTCCCGTTCCGTACCGATTCGTAGCCTGCTGGGGATGTTAACGATTCCAAACGAAGTAGAAATCGGTACGCTTCGGGAAGCATCGGGTCAGGCCGCCAATGAACTCCTCATGAACTCCGTTCCGTGGCGGCTCGCGGCAGGCTTTCGCTTTTCCGCGGCCAACCAACGTGTCTGGCACCCCGACCACCTCGCCTCGAATTGGTAGACTGGTCGACGAAACGATGCGGCTCGCTGGCCGAGTGCTGTGCTCCGACGCTGTTTAACGAAGGAGGGGTCCATGACGGTTGAGACGATTCGCGATGAGGGCCAGAGGTTGCCCGCTCCCCACGGGAAGGTCCTTGGAGTCGTTGACACACAGACCCAGTTCGACCAGGTGGTCGCAGACCTGCAAGAGGCCGGATTCGAAAAGATCACTGCGATCCGGGGGGATGACGGAGTGCAACTGCTGGAGCGAATCGAAGGGTTCTCCCTCGGGGACTCGGAAGAGCCGATCTTGCGCCAGCACATCGATGAACTCAAAGCAGGCCACATCCTCATCGCGATTCACGCGCCCGCCGGCCGCGCCGACGAAGTAGCCAGAGTGGCGGCGAGACACGGTGCTCGGTTTCTGGTGCATTTCGGGTTCGCGATCGTAACCTGGCTGACGAAGTAGAACGAGGGCCTTCATGCCAATTATGAATGCGCTGGCCAGTGTCGCCGTCAAGGACCTGGACTCAGCGACCAAGTGGTACCAGAAGCTCTTTGGTAGGCCCGCATCGAGGCCTATGCGCGAAGTGGCTGAATGGGGTTTCGAGCGAGGCGGATGGCTACAGGTCTATCAACTTCCAGAACGTGCGGGTTCTGGCTCTTTCACGCTGGCCGTCAGCAGCATGGAAGAACAGGTAGCGCACCTTGAGAAATTGAACATCGACACCGGCCACAGGACATCCGGCAAAAAAGTAAAGACCCTGATGATCACCGACCCGGATGGCAATCACATTGCCTTTACAGAGGCGATTGACCCGACGTTGGCTCGGTGAGTCTTACTCCGAACTCCTTCGTAAACTCCTGTCCAAGTTGCAGTTTGTTACCGAGTACGCGCAAACCCGGCAACGCAAGGCCGTCGAGAGGGTTTGATACTGGTGGGAGGTGAGGGGATCGAACCCCCGACCAACTGCATGTAAAGCAGCCGCTCTACCGCTGAGCTAACCTCCCCCGCCGGACTCCGCGCATTCTACGACCCGCGCCGCTTCGCGCCAGGGAGGTCGAGATGGGTTTGCTCCTCAGTCTCTGGGCCCCGATTCTTCTTTCCGCCGTCGCGGTCTTCATCGCGAGCACGCTCATCCACATGGTGCTCGGGTACCACAAGCACGACTACGCGGCCATTCCCGCCGAGGGACGCCGTCATGGAGGCCTTGCGAAAGTTCAACATCCCGAAGGGCGACTACATCGCCCCGCACCCCGGCAGCACGGAGCACATGAAGTCTGCCGAGTACGATGAAAAGGTGAAGAAGGGCCCCGTCTTCTCGCTGACGGTGATGTCGGGCGGGTTCGAGATGGGCAAACGCTTCGCGCAGTGGTTCGCCTACACCGTCGTCATGGGCGCCTTCGCGGCTTTCCTGGCGGTGCACGTGGTGGCCCCGGGCGGGTCGTTCCGCCGCGTGTTCTACCTCGTGGGCCTCACCACCTTCACGAGCTACGGGCTCGCCCTCTGGCCGCTCTCGATCTGGTACCAGCGCAAGTGGTCCACGACCCTGAGGGCGAATCTCGACGCCCTGATCTTCGCCGCGGTGACAAGCGCCATCTTCGGCTGGCTCTGGCCGCGGTAGCGCGGTCCTCGGGCGTCGGTCGCCTGCGGTATTCTTCCGGCCACTCAGGAGGTCGCGCGATGAGATTGACTCCGTTGTGTGCGCTGCTGCTCGGGCCGGGCGCCCTGGCGTTTGCGGCGACCGTGCTCGCGCCGTCGGACGCGGCGGGGCTGCGATTCTCCGTCACCTACAAGACCGACAAGAGCAAGGAACCCCTCGACGGCCGGCTCCTCCTCATGCTCTCGAAGGACAAGACTGCCGAGCCGCGCACGCAGATCAGCGACTCGATCCTGAAGACGCAGCAGATCTTCGGCATCGACGCGGAAGGATGGAAAGCGGGCGTGCCCCTCGTCGTCGCGGGCGACGTGCTTGGCTATCCAGTCGAGAGCCTCGCGGCGGTCCCGCCCGGGACCTACCAGGTCCAGGCCCTGCTCCACCGCTACGAGACCTTTCGCCGCTCCGATGGCCACGTCGTGAAACTCCCGATGGATCGCGGCGAGGGGCAGCAGTGGAGCAAGGCGCCCGGCAATCTCTTCTCCACGCCGCGCGAGATC
>JANMBR010000226.1:0-1991 GCA_031360505.1 Acidobacteriota bacterium | reverse complement strand
GCCTCGGCGTACGCCGCCAGGACGCGCTCCCTACCGGCGAAGGCCGATACGAGCATCAGGAGAGTCGACTGCGGCAGGTGGAAGTTCGTGAGCAGGACGTCGATCGCCCGGAACCGGAAGCCGGGCGTGATGAAGAGGTCGGTCGCAAACCGCTGATCGCCTGGCTCGGCGTCGTCGCGCAGCGCGGCCGCCTCGAGCGAGCGCGCCACCGTCGTCCCGATGGCGATCACGCGGCGGCCCGCCTCGCGTGCTCTTGCGACGGCGGCGCGTGTGGCAGCCGGGATCGCGATCTCCTCGGGATGCAGGACATGATCGTGGGTATCGTCGGCCGTGACCGGTTTGAACGTTCCAGCGCCGACCGCAAGCGTCAGGTCCACGACCTCGACGCCGCGGGCGTGGAGGCGCTCGAAGACTTCGATCGTGAAGTGCAGTCCCGCCGTCGGCGCAGCGACCGCGAGCGGCTCGCGCGCGAAGACCGTCTGGTAGGCGCGGCGATCCTCCTCCCGGTCGGGCGCCCCGGGCGCGCGGCGGATGTACGGTGGAAGCGGCGTGTGGCCGATCCTCTCGAGGATCGCCTCGGACAGGGGCCGGTCGAAGACGACGGTCCGCGTGCCGTCGTCTTCCACGCTTGCGACGCGGGCGGTGAGCGCCGTGTCGAAGCGGATCGATCGCCCGGCCTTCGCTCTGCGCCCGGGTCGGGCCATCGCCCGCCAGCGGGTCCGCGCGGCATCCTCGTTCGAGAGCAGGAAGATCTCGACCAGGCGATCCTCGGGGTCGCGGCCGAAGAGGCGTGCCGGTCGGACGCGGACGTCGTTGCGTACGAGCAGATCTCCCTCGCGCAGCAGCTCCGGAAGTTCCGCGAAGAGGCGGTGGCCAACCGCGCCCGTGTGGCGATCCAGCGTGAGGAGACGGCTCGACCCGCGCGGCCGCGCCTCCTGGGCGATCCGCTCGGCCGGCAGCTCGTAGTCAAAGAGGTCGACGCGCACGGCGCGAAGGGTATGTCACCGTCGGTAACAGGCCAGATGACGGCGGCCGGTGCGGGGGCCCGGAGCACATCCGTAGCTTCCGATGGCTCATCGACTTAGCGCGTTCGGGCAATGCTGGCACTGCCCCTGCAATTACGGGGGCCCGGGAGGCGAATCACCATGTACCCCAAGCGATACCGCTCCGGCCTGGTCTTTTTTCTCGCGCTGACCGCGGGTCTGAGTCTCGGCGTTGCCATGACGCTCGGCGCGGCAGGTCTCGTCCTGCGCTGAAGTAATCTGCCTGCCGTGGCAGGCGACTATCCGGAGGGCCGCGGGCGCGTCGAGATCGAGGCCGCCGGAATCCCGATCGAGGGGGTCTCGATCGCGGGCCACGAGTCCTTCTACAAGCTGCCGGGCTTTCGAACGCTGCTCGAGTTCGGCCGCGCGCCCGAAGACATCCTGGGATTTCCAACCGTCTGCGTTTCGCACGGGCACCTCGATCACATGGCGGGCCTCGCCCACTACGCGTCGCGGCGGCGGCTGGCGCGCCTGCCGACCGCGCGCGTCTTCGTTCCGTCCGAGGTGCTGCCCCTGGTGGAGCGATGGGTCGACGCATGCGAGAAGCTCGAGCACATCGACTACGAGATTGAGGTTGTTGCCGCGGCGCCCGGCGATCGCATCCGTCTGCGCAACGACCTCGAACTGACCGTTCTGCCGGGCCGTCACCGTGTGCCGACCGTCGGCTACCTTTTCTCGGAGGTCAAGCAGAAGCTCAAAGGCGAGTTCCTGGACCGCAGCGGGGAAGACATCGCGGTGCTGCGGCGCGCGGGCGTGGAAGTGACGCGGCGAGAGGAGATCCCGCTGCTCGCCTACCCGGGCGACTGCGGCCACGAGATCTTCGACGCGTGCCCCGAGCTCTACCGCGCGCGAGTCCTGCTACTCGAATGCTCGTTCCTGCTGCCCGAGGACAAGGACCGCGCCCGGGAGTACGCGCACATCCATCTCGACGACATCCTCGAGCGGGCC
>JANMBR010000218.1:0-3082 GCA_031360505.1 Acidobacteriota bacterium | reverse complement strand
GGTCGCTGTCACTTCTTCGCCTTCGCAACTCCCCCTTCGAGATGCAGCTGGAATCGCGGATGCGTGAAGGGATGGACATCGGGAAAGCGCGTGAAGATCCACCCCGCGAAAATCTCCTTGCCCTTGTCGAAGACCGTGATCCGCGCTGCGGGATTCTGCGGTTCGATGCCGTCGGACGTGATCGCGCCCCCGCCCATCGTGAAGGCGGGAAGGAACACGTCCGCGCGCACGACGAGGGAAGGATCGGGCAAAGGCGTGCCGCCCCCGAGCGGGACCTCGATGACCCCCTCTTTCCCGTCGGACTTGTCCTTCCAGAGGAGCTTGATTCCGGTGTACGCTTGGGACACCTCGGGCGGAACTTCGAGGCGCGTGGGGACCTCCGATCCGGGACCTTCGTTCATGCGGGAGCCCGCATCGCCCGACGGCGCGACAGCAACCTCGTGCGAGACCGCCATCCGCACGTTCGGGTCCGGCCGGCCACGCTCCTTGCAGGCGGCAGTTCCGAGCCAGATTGCCAGGCCTGCTCCGAGTGCCAGCATCCGCTTCATCTTGATTTCCTCCGCTTGGCCTTGTCCCGCCCGAATGTCGCCGCCGTGGACCTCGCGGCCGGCTTGCGCGGCGACGGGGCCGGCGCCGCCTTTTCTCCGCCCAGGCGAAAGTCGAGCCGCCGCCTCACTTCGTCGATTGCCACGAGCTTGACCCGGATCGTGTCGCCGAGGCGATACGTCGCTCCGCTCGACCGGCCCTTCAACCGGTGCTGCTTCTCTTCGAGGACGAAGAAGTCGTTGCCGAGTGCCGTCATCGGAATCAGCCCCTCGACGAAGAAGTCTTTGAGCGTCACGAATACTCCGAAGGACGTCACGCCCGTCACGTAGGCGTCGAACTCGCGCTGGAGCTTGTCCTTCATGAAAACGATCTTCTTCCAGAGAAGACTCTCGCGCTCCGCCTGCTCCGCGCGCCGTTCCCGCTCCGAGCTGAAGCCCGAGACCTCCCGCAGCCGCCCGTTCATGGCCTCGAAGTCCTGCGCCGGAATAGGGCGTCCGTCGGCCAGCAGGCGCGAGAGCTGACGGTGGACGATGAGATCCGGGTAGCGCCGGATCGGCGAAGTGAAGTGGCAGTAGTAGGGCGCCGCGAGCGCGTAGTGGCCGCGGCACTCCTCGCTGTAAACGGCTTTTCGCTGCGCCCGCAGGAGCAGATCGTGTAGCAGCCGTTCCTCGGGCTTCCCGTCGATCTCCTTCAGGAGCCGCTGGAACTCGGATGGAGGCAGCTCTGCGAGGTCGCCCTTCATCTTGTATCCGAAGGTGTCGAGCACTTCGCGCAAGTCGGTGAGCCGGTCCGGATCGGGTTTGTCGTGGACGCGGTAGATCGCCGGCTGCCTGGCGAACAGCAGCTTCTTCGCGACCGCTTCGTTGGCGGCGAGCATGAACTCTTCGATGAGGCGGTGGGCGACGTTGCGCGACTCGGGGATGATGCCGACGACGAATCCCGCGTCGTCGAGCACAATGTCGGCGTCCGGCAGGTCGAAGTCGATCGAGCCCCGCGCCACGCGCCGCTCCCGCAGCAGGGCCGCGACCTGGCCCATCATTCGGAAATCCTCGAGGAACGGCCCGTACCGGCGCGCGTCGTCCGGATTCTGCGGCCCCTCGAGGATGCGGGCGATCTCCGTGTACGTCATGCGGTGGGCGCTCCGGATGACGCCCTTCGTGAACTCCGAGCCCGTGACGCGGCCCTTCGCGTCGAGCTCCAGCATCGCCGAGAGAACCAGCCGGTCGACCCGCGGGTTGAGCGAGCACAGGCCGTTGGAAAGTCGCTCCGGGAGCATCGGCAGCACGCGACCGGGAAAGTACACCGAGGTTCCGCGCGAACGGGCCTCGTCGTCGAGCGTCGAGCCCTCCTCCACGTAATGCGAGACGTCCGCGATGTGCACGCCGATGCGGTACCCCGAGGCCGTCTTCGTCACCTCGATGGCGTCGTCGAAGTCCTTCGCCGTCTCGCCGTCGATCGTGACGATCCGGCGGTCTCGGAAGTCGCGCCGGCCGAGCAGGTCCTCGGTGCGCACCTCCTCGGGAAAGCGCTCTGCCTCCGCAACGACGGGCTCCGGGAACCGCGTCGGTAGATTGTGCGAGCGCAGGACGATCTCGATGTCCACGCCAGGCTCGCCGAGAAACCCGAGCTTCTCCTCGATGACGCCGTGGGCGACGCGCCTGCCGTCCGGGAACGAGGTCAGCCGGGCGTCGACGATCTCGCCTTCGCGCGCGCCCCGGCTTTCGCCGTCCTCGATGCGGATGACGGCATCGATTTTCGGGTTGTACGGCTGGACGATCTTGCGGCCCTCCTTCGTCTCGAAGCGTCCGACGACCCGCTCGCGCGCGCGGTCGAGCACCCGGACGACGACGCCGGACGTCCGGCCGGCATCCTTGCCGCGGCCGCCCGCCGCCCTGGATCGCTCCTCGCGGGCCAGAACCGTGTCGCCGTCCATCGCGCCGTGCATCCCGACGCGGGGCACGAAGAGATCATCGCCTTCCTTGACCAGGACGAAGCCAAATCCCTCCGGGCGGACGGTGATCCGGCCGGCGATGAGGCTCGAGAACTCGATCGCCGAGTACTTTTCACCCCGGACCCGGGCGATTTCCCCGCGCCGCTCGAGGGCGTCCAGGCGCGAGCGAAAAGCCGCTTCATAGCTCTCGCGGACTCGAAAAGCTTTCATCAGCTCCTGGAACGAAAGGACCCGGGAGCCCTTGTCGCGCAGGCGTTCGAGGATGTCGGAATCTGGCGGCAGCACGGGCCGGAGTCTACCTTGCAGGGGCGCTCTGGCCGGCCGGGTCTAAGGGTCGTCTTTCTTCGGATCCTCGGGCTCCAACAAGCCGGACAGATCGACGATGCTCTCCGGCTCGGGCGCGGCCGCCGTGGGCGACCATCCGCAAGAGCGGCAGCGAACCACGCCGTCAACCGGTCGCGAGGAGGGATTATGCGGATCCGTGCAGTACGGGTTCGGGCAATTCCAGGGAAGATCCCGGGCGACCATGTTCGGTATAACGCCTGATCGATTCTACGCCCCCGCGATCGGCGGCAGTACCGGAAT
>JANMBR010000216.1:0-3062 GCA_031360505.1 Acidobacteriota bacterium | reverse complement strand
CCAGAAGTCGAGCAGGACGATGCCTTTCTGAATCGTCGCGGCGAAGTTATTCTCGGTGACCTGCACGGTTGCCATCGTGGCCTCCACGCAGGGTGAGAGCCGCTCATTGCGAAAAGGGTTCGCGCGCAGGCCCAATCACGTCCCGTCGCGGGGCACGCCTTAGACCCTTTCCAGCCCGGGTCGCATGAGCCCGGTGACCCGTGCCGTCCCCCCGGCGGTGGCCGCGCGATTCTTCAACAACTCCATTCGCGGGTCATGCCGCGCCGGCCTTCCGGGGTCGCCACCGCAAATCCAACCGGCGCTCGTGGGTGGCGCAATCCCGCAGATAGAGATTGATGAGCATCTGGTACGGCAGATCGGCCTCCGCGGCGAGCGTCTTGAGCTCCGAGGAGGAATCCGGACAACCTGATCAGGACGAGGTGAGTCGCACCGCCAGCCCGTGCAGCCATCCGGGAACGATAGGACGCCCCATCGCCGCCTCCGTCGGGGGCCGGAACTTCAGGTCTTTTCGGCGAGGAGATGCCGCAGGGCGACTCTGACCGCAGCCTGAACCGCAGCGGGCACCTCGACCGAGGACCCGGCCGTGCGGCAGAGGGCCAGTGTGCGCCTGAGAGAGCCGCAGGCGCCGCGGCAGCGGCCGCAGACTTCGATGTGCCGCTCCATCTCGGCGCACGCGTCTGCGCTGATCTCGTTCTCGAGGTGTTGCGAGAAGAGCGTGAGCACGTCAGGGCAGGTCCCCGGCGCAGCGGTCCCGGGCTCGGACGGGACCCGGAGCAGCGGCGCGACGTGCGCACGGACGGAAAGCCGCGCACGATGCAGCCGGCTCTTCACCGCCTGCACGCTCACGCCGAGCACCTCCGCGACCTCAGGCGCCGTCAACCCCTCCACGTCCCGGAGCAGGAGGACCTCACGGTACATCGGCTCGAGCGCGCCGATGGCCTGCTCGAGCGCCTGCTCGACCTCTCTTCCGGCGAGGGCCTCGTCCGGGCCCATTGCCGGATCCGCGAGCCGCGCCGCTTCCGGCGCCACGTCCGTGTCGAGCGAGCGCTCCCGGTCCGGGGCGAACTTGCTGCGTCGCCGTTTCTTGATGCAAAAGCTTCGGGCGATCGTGTAGAGCCATGTCGAGATCGAGGAGGCGCCCCGGAAGTCGCGAATGTTTCTGGCCATCGCGAGAAGCGTGTCCTGGAGGACGTCTTTGGCGTCTTCCGGATCCCGGCACATCTTCATGCCGAAGCGGTACACCTGCGCCTGGTGTCGCTCGAGCAAATCCTCGAGCGACCGGACATCTCCGCCGCGTGCGGCTTCGAGCAGTTGCGTGTCCGGCACCTTCGTCGGCGTGTCCATCTTTGTTTCCGAGCATCGGAAGGCTGTCACATTTTGCGATCTCGCCGTGCGACGCTTCTTCCTCGGTCACCGATCCTGCAGGACCGCCCGCAGTCAGGCCGACCGGCTCGGGGACTAGAATGGCAGGCGCCATGTCGAGTCTGCCCGTTCCCCAGAGCCGCTTCGGCTTCTCCTCGCCGCCCCCGAAGGTGCGGCTCGTTCACGCCTTCGACCGTCCGTATGAAAACGTCGTGGCGACGGCGCGGACCTGCTACTCGGCCAAGGGGATCATCACCGAGGATCAGGCCTCCGCCCGGCCCGAGCGGCGCGACGCGATCGCCAAGTCCATCTACGAGGCCGGCCACCACACGACCTTCCAGCACGCGCACTTCCAGTTCTCGCTCGAAAACGTCTCGCGCCAGTTCCTCTGGACATTTCTCCATTCCCACCCCTTCTACAACTCCGAGCAAGTCTCCCAGCGCTACGTCGAGGTGAGCAGGGGCAACTACGCGGTCCCGCCGCTCGGAGCCGTCGAGCGCGACATCTACGAGAAGACGGCGCGGAGCCAGCAGGAGGCCTACGCGCGGCTGACGGAGCTGCTCGCACCCCTCTGCAGCGAGCGCTACTTTTCGCTCTTTCCAGGCCGCACGCGCGGCGACGGGCGGACGCGCTTTTCAGGCTCCGTCAAGAAGCGCGCGCAGGAGCTCGCCCGCTACGTGCTCCCGGTCGCGACGTTCTCCTACCTGTACCACACGATTTCCGGCATCACGCTCTTTCGCTACTGGCGGCTGTGCGAGTCCATGGACGCGCCGGCCGAGCAGCGCGAGGTCGTCGGGCAAATGGTGGCGGAGGTGCTCAAGCACGACCCGCTCTACGCAACCATCCTGCAGGACCCGATTCCGCTCGAGGAGACGCCCGAGTACGCCGCGTTCCAGTCGCTGCCGCGCGTGCGCGGGGCCGGCCGGGAATTCCGGCGCGAGTTCGACGATGGTCTCGGCGGCCGCGTCTCGAAGCTGGTGGACTGGAAGAAGAACAACGAAGAGGTGCTCGCCGCGTCCGTGCGCGAGATCCTGGGAGTCCCGCGCGCCGCGCTCTCGGACGACGACGCGATCCGCATGGTCCTCGATCCGGCGCAGAATCGGTCCCTCGGCGAGACGCTCACGCTCACGACGCACGGCAAGCTCTCCCGCGCGCTCTTCCACCCCTCGTACACGTTCCGCAAAAAGCTCTCGCACACGGCCGACAGCCAGGATCAGCGCCACCGCATGACGCCCGCCTCGCGGCCGGCGCTTCCCGCATACCTCTCGGACGAGCCCGACTACATCGTCCCGATGCTCATCGCCGACGTGCCCGAGGCGGGCGCGCTCTACCGCTCGACCATGGACGAGTCGTGGGCCGCGATCAACGAGCTGCGCGGACGCGGCGTCGCCGACGAGTTCGCGGCCTACCTGCTGCCCAACGCCGTCGCCATCCGGTTCACCGAGTCCGCGGACCTGCTCAACCTGCACCACAAGTTCGCCATGCGCCTCTGCTACAACGCGCAGGAAGAGATCTGGCGCGCCTCCCTCGACGAGGCTCTCCAGATCCGCGAGGCGAATCCGCGCATCGGGCCGTGGCTGTTGCCCCCGTGCACCCTTCGCCACCACGCTGGCGTGCGCCCCGTCTGCCCCGAGGGCGACCGCTTCTGCGGCGTCGTCGTGTGGAAGCAGGACGCCGCCCAGTACGTCAGGACGCTTTAG
>JANMBR010000197.1:0-1664 GCA_031360505.1 Acidobacteriota bacterium | reverse complement strand
CGATGGCGCCGACGAGATGTTCCGAGAGGCTGGCTGACGTGGGGCCCGTTCGGCGTTCTCTCATTCGAATCATCTCGGCCCGAGACATGACGCACAAGGAGGTGCGGACCTATGAGCAAAGCAAAGCGTAAGCAAGTGCCTGTCTTCAAGTCCGAGGAGGAAGAACGGGCCTTTTGGGCCGAGCGGGACTCCACGGATTACGTCAACTGGTCCGCCGCCCGGCGTCGCTCATTTCCAAACCTTCGTCCCACCCTTCGCACCATCTCGTTGAGATTGCCGGAGTCCATGATCGGCCATCTCAAGGTGCTGGCAAACAAGCGCGATGTTCCCTATCAATCGTTGCTGAAGCAGTTCCTGGCAGAGCGCCTCCAGCGCGAACTCGCCAAGGGGGCCTGACACGCCCGTCAGGCGCGCCAAAGCCACATCGACACATACGCGCTGTGCGATCCTCCAGGGCGGCCATGCCGTCCCGTCCCCGCATCCTGATCACCGGCGCCGCGGGCAATCTCGGCAGCCTCCTTGCGCGGCACCTCGCGACCCGGGACTGCGACCTGCGACTCATGTATCACCGCAAACCCCTTCCCTCGGATCTCGCTCGTGCTCCGAATGCCGTCCCGGTCCAGGCGGATCTGGCGAAGCCAGAGACGATTACGGCGGCCGTCCAGGGCGTGGACGTCGTCGTCCATTTCGCCGGTGTTCTTTTCCGACCCAGGCCCGAGCGATTCCTGCCGGAGACCAACGTGCGATGGTTCTCGAACCTGCTTGCCGCTGCTCTTTCTGCCGGAGTCGGCAGGGTCATTCTGGTTTCGTTCCCTCACGTGGAGGGCCCCACGACGGTGGATCAGCCTGCCACGGGCCGTCTCGATCGCGAGCCGATCTCGGTTCACGCCAGGACGCGGCTCGAGGCCGAACGGATCCTCTTCGAACGGACGCATAGGACCCCGACGACGCCGGTCGTGCTGCGTCTCGGAATGGTTTACGGACGCGGTGTTCTGATGATTGACGCCGCGCGCTGGCTGGCGCGGCGGCGACTTCTCGGAGTGTGGCGCGAGCCGACGTGGTATCAGCTCTTATCGATTCCTGACTACTTGCAGGCGACGGAGGCGGCGATCATGAAGCCGGGCGTCAACGGCATCTATCACGTCGGCGACGAGGAGCCCGTGACGCTGCAGCGCTTCCTCGATGAAGCCTGCCGCGTCTGGAACTGTCCTCGGCCCTTTCGAGTGCCGGCCTGGTCGATCTATGCCGTAGCCGCGCTCTGCGAGATCTTCGCGGCCCTGACAGGAAGACCGGCGCCGCTGACGCGAGACTTCATCCGAATCGGTCGGGTCTCCCACTGGGGCGACACGCGGCGGGCGCGGAAGGAGCTCATTCCGGATGATCTGCGCTACAGGACACTCGACGACGGCCTCGCGACCCTCTGAGCACCCTTTGGGGCCTATGCGTCAGACTGCGGCGCAGAAGGGACTCCTCGCGAAGTCACACCGAGCGGAAAGGTCATTCTCGGGCGGAGAAAGGAATCCCCCGCTCCACTCGGGATGACAAAGCGAGAGGGCGCCGCCGGGAGTCGATCCGAGCAGAAATCTATTGTTTGTCCTTTTCGGCGAGTGGCGGAAGAGCCTCAGACTCGTTTCCACAACAAAACGGCCGACCCGAAGGCCGGC
>JANMBR010000168.1:0-11632 GCA_031360505.1 Acidobacteriota bacterium | reverse complement strand
CTGCCCGATCTCCTCATCGGCCTCGGCGAGCAGGAGGATGTCGTTGGAGGGGACGATGCCCTTGCGCTTGAGGCTGCGCATGGCCAGGGCCTGGGCGAGGCCGGTCGCCTTCATGTCGTAGGCACCCCGCCCGTACAGGTAACCGCGCTGGATCTTGCCGTCGAAGGGAGCGGCCTCCTTCCAGAACTGCGGGTAGGCGTCGGCGACGTCGATGTGGGAGAGCAGCAGCAACGCGTTCTCGCGACTCCGGCCGGGCAGGCGCGCGAGCAGGTTGCAGCGGCCCGAGGCGGGACACACGATCTCGGTCTCGATGCCCTCGCACGCGAGCAGGTCCCGGAGAAGCTCGGCGCCGGCCTTCTCCCCCCTGCCGGAAGTCGTGTCGATCCGAACGTAAGCCTGGAGTAGCGCAACCGACTCGTCGCGCAGCCACTGCTCGGCCGGGCGTGTCAGGTCCTGCATTTCCTGCGAAGGCCGCGGCTTGCGAGCGCACGCGGCGGGGCCGAGGGCGGCGCAGAGAAGCAGGGCGATCCAGCCTCGTTTCGTCATGACTTGGGCTTGCGGCGCTTCTGGGCAACAAGCAGCCCGACGACGATCATCCCGAAAAGGGGGGGGCCGAAGCGGGACGCCTCCAGCCCGGGCAAGCGTTCCTCCCACTCGACCCGATGCCTCCCGGCAGGTATGGGAACGGCGGAAAACGCGAGCTCGGCCGGGACCGCCTCGACGGACCGGCCGTCCACCCGGATCGATCGGTACGGCCACCAGGCTCGGAGCACGAAGAGCCACGTCGGATCCCTTGCCTCGACGTCCACGACGAGCCGCTCCGGCGCGCGCTCGAGCACGTGCCACTGTCCCGGCCGCGCGGCGGCCCGCCCTTGCCCACCGCTCTCGACGACCACCTCTCCGGCGCGCAGTTGTGAAATGGCGTGGAGCGCAGGCAGGGCGCCGGGCGCTTCCAGCCATCCTTCCAGCAGCCGGATGTCGGGGAACGCGCGAACGTGCTCGTCCCAGGCCTGGAGCGCGTCGCCGCCGACCGGGCGATATCCCGGGACCGGCGTCTGGTCGCGAAAACGGATGCCCCATCTCAGCGCCACCGTCCCGAAGAACGCGTCCGCATCGAGATAGCCCGAAGCCATTCCCGACACCTTCCGCAGGCTCTCGACGCGGGAGAGGTCGCCGGCGTCGAAGTCCTCGTTGAAGATCGTTCCCCGGCTCCAGAGCACCGGAGTGTGCTGGTACCAGGAGCGGCGGCTGAACTCGGAGTCCCCGAGAGCTCCGCCATTCTGCTCGAGCTCGAGCAGGGACGTGCCGCGGAAAAGCGCTTCGCCGAGCGTCCGGTACTCGCCCGCCGGATCGTGCCGTGCGACGTACCGCGCGAAGGCCGTGGGCGCGAGCACGTCCTCTTCGCGAAAGGTCTTGGCGATCTTTCGGTTCGCGGCGATCGGCACGAGACTCAGCAGGACGATGGCCGCCGCCACGCCCCGGCGCCTGCCCCGTCCGAGGGCGTCGAGCGCCACGACCGTCGCCATCCAGAGCAGTCCGCCTTCGGCGAGCGCGCCCGGCAAGCGGCTCGCGGCGATGTCCGCGGGTCTGCCGCCCTTGCCGCCGATCGCGCCGACGGCCAGGCGTCCAGCCTGCTCGGGAAAGAGCGCGGCGGCCCACGCGGCCGCGGCCAGCAGCGCCCCGACCGCGAGCATCGGGACGAGCCGGCGCGGGCGCGCGCGCCAGTCGTCGACGGCAATGCTCGCGAAGAGCGCCAGCGCGAAGGCGATCGCCACGGCGAGCTTCTCCGGGTTGCGCAGGGGCAGGGGCGAGGACATCGCGGCCCAGCTGGCGGGCAGCAGGCTCGGCAGAACGGCCACGGCCGAGGCGGCGACGAGCAGCACGCGGGCAAACCGCGCTCCGCGCTCGCGCGATTTCCACGCGACGGCCGCGGCGATGACGGCGAAGGCCCCGCAGTAGAGCGTTGGAAAGATCCCCATCGCCCTGCCCCGGTAGATCGGCGCGCCCCACATCGCCCCGGCCGACATCTCCCAGGATCCGCCGAAGGGATACGGAATCACCAGCTCCAAGAGCCGCCACGGGTGAATCGAGAAAAAGACGGAGTCCGCGAGCTTGATCCCGAGGATGGCGCGGTTGGTCAGCGGAATCCACAGGGCCGTGGCCACGATTTGCGGCGCCGCCGCCAGCGCCCCGAGCGCGATCGCGACCCCCGCGCGGCCGGCCGCCCCGAAGCGCCGCGGCGCGTCCTCGTCCTCGTTCAGCGCGATCCAGAGGCCCACGCAGCCGACGGCCAGCGCAATCGTAAAGACGTCCGCCGCGAGAAAGTCGAGCGCGAAGAACGCGGACAGCACGACAAGGCGCGAGATGGCCGAGCCCGACCGGCGCGCGGCCGCCCAGATGATCCACGGGAGCAGCGTCAGGCCGGGAAGGATGTGGGGAAAGAAAGCCTCGGCCACGGCCACTCCGGAAAACGCGTACGTCACCGCGCCGATCCAGGCGGCCCCCCGCGAGCGCCCGAGCGCGGCGAGCAGCACGAGCATGCCGATCCCGGCCGCGATCCAGTGCAGGACCGGATAGACGCGCATCGCGAGCGGAAACGGGACGCGCGAGAGCAGGACGCGGACGGGATAGAACGCGCCGACGTTGGGATTCGGAGCCAGCGGCCGCCCTCCCGACACTTCGGGCGTCCAGACCGGCAGCGTCCCGCGCGCCCAGGCATCGTGGATCGACTTTTCCATCGGCAGGTTGTAGGCGATGAGGTCGCGGCCGCCGTAGTTGCGGCGCAGCACGAGTGGATCCGCGTACAGCACGATGACGAGCCCGGCGAAGGCCGCCGCGAGCAGCCAGCGCGCGGAGACCGGAGCGACGGGCGGCGCGGCGCTCAAGCGACTCTCCTCAGGCCGATGCCCAGCAGGAGGAGGACCCCGGCCAGCGGCCCCCAGCGCGAGACCTCGATTCCCGGGATGTTCTCTCGCCATTCGACCCGATGCTCGCCGGCCGGGACCGGCACGGCGGCAAACGCGATCTGCGCCGGCGACAACTCGGCCGGCCTGCCATCCACGAGCACCGTGCGATAGCTCCAGTCGCCGCGCAGGACGAACAGCCACGACGGGTCCGGGCACGCCGTCTCCAGGACGAGCCTCTCCGGGCTCTCTTCCAGAAGCCGGACACGTCCCGCCCGGGCGGCGCCAGCGGCGCGGCGCCCGGTCTCCACGACGATCCCGTCGGCGGGCAAACGGGGAAGGATCCCGAGGGCCTCGACCGGCCCCGCAGTTTCCCGCCAACGCCTCACGAGCCGGATGTCGGGCAGGGCCGTCGGGTTCTCGTCCCAGAAGCGCAGTCCATCGCCCCCGAAGGGCTCGAATCCCGGAATCGGCTTCTGGTCGCGAAAGCGAATTCCGTAGCGCAGCCCAAGCGAGGCGAAGAAGGGCCCCGAATCGCTCTGCGTCGCCGCCATGGCGGAGACCTTCCGCAGGCTCTCGACGCGCGAGAGATCGCCGGCGTCCAGGTCGCTGTTGAAAACCAGGCCGCGGTTCCAGAGCGACGGGGTGAAGTAGATCCAGGACTGGCGAAAGAACTCGCTGCCTCCGAGGTCTCCGGGCAGGGACTGGTCGCGCAGCGCCGAGGGACCGCCGAAGACATAAAAGGACTCGTCGAGCGCGCGGAAGCGGCGCGCCGGGTCCCGACGCGCAATCGCGCGCGCGAAGGCCGTCGGCGCAAAGATCGTGGCCTCGTCCGCCGTCTGCGCCACGCGCCGGTTGGCGGCGATGGGCACGGCCGTGAGCAGGACGAGCGCTCCCGCTAGGCTGGCCCGGCTTCCGCGGGCGAGCAGGACCGCGGCGATCAGCGTCGCGGTCCACAACAGCCCCGCCTCGGCGAGCGCCGGCGCCAGGTCGGTCCCGGCGACGCCCGCGAGCTCGGGCCTGGCTCCGACGGCGCGCACCGCCGCCCGGCCGGCGGCCTCGGGCGCGAGCCACGCGCCGAGGGCCGCTGTCGCGATGACGAAGGTGACGGCGAGGATCCGCCGGCGGCGCCGCGGGTCCGTGTTGCCCAGCGCGTCGACGGCGAGCCCGGCGGCGACGGCCAGCCCGAAGGTCGCCCCGAGCATGAACTTCTCGGGATAGCGCAGGGGGATCGGCGAGGCGATGCCGTTCCACGCGGCGGGCACGACGCGCCCGACGAGCGCGAGTCCCGCCCCGAGGATGACCATCGCCCGCGCAAAGCGCGCCCCGCGCGCCAGGTTGCGGCGCCCGCCGAACAATCCGATGAGGGCGATCGGGCCCACGAAGAAGGTCGGAAAGAAATGCCGAAAGACATGCGTGCCCCAGTCGAGCGACAGGTCCATGGACCAGACCGGGCCGTAGGGAAACGGAACGACCAGTTCCACGAGCCTCCAGGGCGAGATCGTAAATCCGAGCGCCTCACCAAGCGTGATTCCGCCGACGATCCGGCGCGTCTCCGGCGCAAGCAGCGCCGTGGCCGCGATCTGCGGGAGGGCGAAGAGCGCCGCGACGAAGATGCCGGCCGCGAGCTGCCCCGCGGGCGCCGCACGCTCACCCCGTGGAGTCTCGAGGATCAGCCAGAGCAGGGCGCAGAGCAGCGCGAGCGCCACCGAGAAAGCGTCGCCTGCCAGCAGCATCAGGCCGTAGACGATCGCCACGGGCAGCACCCGTCCGATCGCGCGGCGGACCGGCCGCAGAAAGACCCAGAGCGCCCAGGGCAGAGCCGCCGCGCCGGGATGGAAGTTCGTGTAGAAGACCTCCGAGACCATCACCCCTGAAAAAGCAAAGCTCGCCGCACCGACCCACGCCGCCGAGCCCGAAGCGCCCATCGCGCGCAGCAACAGAAGCATCCCCCAACCCGCGACGATCCAGTGCAGGACCGGATAGAGGCGCATCGCCGTCGGAAGCTCGACGAGCGACAGAAGCGGCCGGACCGGGTAGAACACGCCCGCGTTGGGGTTCGGCATCAACGGGCGCCCGCCGGAGATCTCGCTCCACCAGACCGGGACGCGGCCTCGGGCCCACGCGTCGTGGACCGCCTTCTCGAGCGGAAGGTTGTACGGAACGATGTCCCGCCCGATGAAGTTGCGGCGCGTCGCAAGGGGGTCCGTGTACACCGCGGCCACCAGCAGCGCGAAAAGGAAGAAGACGCCTGGAAGGATGCGAGGCAGGACCGGGCTCGACGATGACGGCTTCGGTCCCACTCCAGGTTTAGGATACGGCATCGAATCCCAAGTGCAAAGCCGCCCGCGCCCGGGGCTCCTGCTGGCGCTCCTGATGCTCGCGGTCATTTCCATCGCCGCGCGGTACACCCTGCTGCGCGCGCGCCCCCTGTGGCACGACGAAATCTTCACCGCCTGGGTCGCCCGCCTTCCGACGGCGGAGCTGGTCGCGGCGCTGCGCGCGGACTCGGGACCGCCGCTCTTTTATCTGCTCGAGCGCCCCTTCGCGCGCGGTTCGAGCTCGCCGGCCCGCGACGCCCTCGTGCGCATCCTCCCCTTCCTCGCGGGGCTGGCGCTCTTCGCGGCCGCGCGAACCCTGCCCCGCGGCGCGCCGCGAGCCTGGTGGATTGCGCTCGCCGCCTCTTTCGCCCTCATCAACCTCTACGCTGCGGAGGCCCGCGCGTACGAGCTGCTCGCGCTTCTGTGCCTCGGCCTCTTTCTGCTCGGCCTGCGCGGCGGGCAGACGCCGGGGCGCATGGCGGCGCTCGGCGCCATCGCCGCGGCGGCGCTCTGGACTCATTACCTCGCCTTGATCGCGGTGGCGGCGGCTCTCATCCTCGCCCTCGGGCAGCGGCGCTGGCGCTCTGCCATCGCTCTGGCGGCTGGCCTCGCGGCCTTCGCCCCCTGGGTTGGGATCCTGCTCTGGCAACCCGCGGCCGCGATGGCCTGGTCGCATGACCCGCCCGGCCGCGCACTGCCGGGATTTCTTTCCGCGCTCGGCGGCGTCGGCCGGATCCCTGCGCCCTTCGGTCCCCCGATCGCGCCCGCGCTCTTCATGGCCGGCCTCGTCGTGGGGGTCGCGCTGATCGTCCTCAGCGTTTCCGCGACCACGGACGATCCGGAGGGGCGCCTGGCCGTGCTCTTCGTTGTGCTCGTGCTCGCCCTCTCGCTCGCCGCTTCGTTGTGGCGTCCGATCGCGTTTGCCGGCCGTTGCGAGATGGCCGCGCTGGCCGTTTGGATATGGGCCCTGGCGCGAGCGGCGCCGCGCCGACGGGCCCTCGGGGCGGCCGCGGCGCTCGCGGCGGCGTTCGGCTTGGGCGCTACCCTGCTCGTCGCCGCCGGCCCGCACCCCCGGTCGACCACCTCGTCGGCGGCCGAGAGTCTCGCCCGCCTGGCGCGGACGGGGGACGTCGTCGTGGCCGGGCCCGGCTTCTACCTTCCCTTCCGGCTCGAGGCCGACCGCGGCCGCCTCGCGGCCCGCGTCGCGTCGTTGCCGGAGGGCGATGCGGCCCACCCGGGCTGGTTCGTCGCCTGGCCGTTGTCACCGGAGGATGTCCGCCACACCCTGCGCGTGGCCGAGGAGCTGCCCTCCGGCGCGAGGCTCTTCCTGCTGCTGCCACCCGTCTACAACGTCCCCGCGCTCATGACGCCGCTCGGCGAGCGCGGAGTGCTGCGCGAGCTGGTCCGTCAAAACGACGGCGTGCTCACCGTCTGGGAGGCCCCGGCCAAAGACGCGCCGCGCCCCTGAAACGCCCGGGCCTCAGGCCGCGGAGACGAGATCCAGCGTCGAAAGACCCCGGCGGCGCGCGCGCACCATCTCGGTGACGAACCAGAAAGCCGCCGCCAGCCAGGTGCCGAGCGACGTCGCGCGAACGGGCCACGGGATGCCGAGGCTTTCCGGCGCCGACGAGTGGTAGAGCGCGCCGGCGAGCGTGAACAATCCGTACGCCGCCGAAGGAAACAGGGCGCCGAGGGCAAGCGGCCACACGAGGTACTGGACCGCGTACGAAGGCGAGAACGTCATCAGCGCCAGGAAAAGCACCAGGCATGACCGCGCCAGCTCGAGATGGCGGATCTGGTGGAGCACCCAGGCCACGGCGAGCAGCATCGCGACCGAGAATCCGAGCGGAACGAACGCCCCGAACTCCAGGAAAGCCTGGAGCCCCCCCGCCTTCTGAAGCGATCCGCTCGAGAGCCGGCCAGGATAGAGGACCACGTTGCGCAGGATCGGCCCGGCGGCCGACAGGTACGGCAGGAACGACGCCGCGAAGACCAGATAGGGCACGACCACGAGCGCATCGGGCAAGCCTCCGCGCTCGCGGCGCCGCGAGAAGAGCAGCGGATGGAACAGCGTGACGTGCTTGACCAGCAGGGAAAGGGCCAGCATGCCCGCGATCGAAGCCTTCCTGGCGCGCGACGCCGTCTGCGATGCCAGGAAGATCGCCGCAAGGAGAAACAGGATCGAGAGGCCGTCGAACTGGCCGTGGGCGCACGAAATGAGGACCGAGACGGGGTTCGAGAAAAAGAGGAGCCCGCACCGCCGCGCCCCCTCCGCTCCGAGGGCGAGCCTGCCCCGCGCGATGCCGACCAGCAGCGCCGTCGATGCGGCGTCGGCCGCGATCTGCAGCAAACCCAGCAACAGGACGAACGACCCGGCGCTCGGCGCGGCGATCTTCCAGGCGCCCGTCACGATGAACGCCCAGAGCGGACTGTAGTTGTAGCGGTCCGTCGCCGCGTACACGTTCTGCCCGCTCTCCACCGCCTGGACGACGATCAGGAACGACTGCGTGTCGAAGTTGCCGCGGAACTGGGCCGCGATCGCGATGCGCAGGGCGAGGATCAACGCGAACAGGAGCAGGAAACGGCTGCGATTCAACCCGGCCGCCTTCCTCAGCCCTTGCGCGCGATGGCCAGCAGGGACATCCCGGTGGAGGGCGGCCGCAATTCTTCGCGGCGCAGCAGCGGCAGCATCAACCGGAACGCGGCCAGCTGGCCGGCCGGCAACACGCGCCGGCGCAGGATCTTTCCATTCAGATACCAGCCGACGATGCCGGGCCGGTTGAGGAACCGGCAGTCCTCGATGGCGAAACCCGCGGCGCGGATCTTCGCCTCGAGCTCGGCCTTTTCATATCTCCGGAAGTGATGCAGGTGCACGTCCAAAGTTCCGAACAGCCGCGCGAGCGCGGGGACGATGAGCACGAGGCGACCGCCCGCGGGAAGGATGTCGTGGAGGTCGGCAAGCGTGGCGACGTCGTCCTCGATGTGCTCGAGCACGTTGAGGCAAACAACGGTGTCGACCTTGAGCTCGCGGATTTCGGCGCGCTCGGCCTCTCCGAGCGGGAAGCGGTACGAGGCGATGCGCACGGCCGCGTCGCCGCGGAACGTCCCGCGCAGGTACTCGAGGGCCACCGGGTCGAGGTCCGAGGCCACGATGAGCTCGCGCCCGGTCAGCTGCTTCGTCATGTTGCCGAAGCCCGCGCCGATCTCGAGCACGCGCGCGCCCAGGGAGCCGCGGAACCGGTCTGCCAGCCAGCGGTTGTAAGTCTCGAGCTTTCCCATCCGCGCCAGCGTCACGTGGCCGACGTTGCGCGGGTCCTCGGTCTCGCGCATCGAATGCCGGAGGATCGTCCAGAGCGCGGAAAACGCGTCCTTCCAGCCGATCTTCTTGCCCTCGTCGTAGGTCCGACCGTAGTAGGAGATCGGCACCTCGAAGATCCGGTATCCGCGCCGCGCGACCTTGGCCGTGATCTCGGGCTCGATGCCGAAGCGGCGCGACTCGATCGTGATGGACTGGACGACCTCGCGGCGGAACATCTTGTAGCAGGTCTCCATGTCCGTCAGGTTCAGGTTGGTGAACATGTTCGAGGCGAGCGTCAGGAACCGGTTGCCGATCGTGTGCCAGAAGTAGAGGACGCGCCGCGCGCCGCCGCCGAGGAAGCGCGAGCCGTAGACGACGTCGGCGTGGCCCTCGGCGATCGGGGCGAGGAGCTTTCCGTATTCATTGGGGTCGTACTCGAGGTCGGCGTCCTGCACGACGACGACGTCGCCGAGGGCATGGCGGAATCCGACCGCCACCGCGGCGCCCTTGCCCTGGTTGACCGGCTGGAGGAAGACGCGGATCCCGTCCTTGCCGTCGAGCTCGCGCAGGACGTCTCGCGTGCCGTCCGTCGACCCGTCGTCCACGATGATGAGCTCCTTGTCGATCGGGACGTCGAGGACCCGCCGGACGATCTCGCGGACCGTCTTGGCCTCGTTGTAAACCGGCATGACGACGCTCAACTTCACGGATTTCCTCCCAGCTCGAACAGGTAGATCGAATACCCGACCCGTCCCACGGGGCGCCCCCGTTGCGCGAGGTCCCGGATGAGCGCGTCCAGGGCCGCGGCAACCTCGTTCGACCCATGGTAACGGTAATACTCGGGCCCGAGGGCCAGAAGAAAGGCCGAGACGGCGACCAGGCGGCCGCGCACGACGGGCTCGGCCGCGAAATCATTCACGCCCGTCCGATACAGGACGTCGTCGCCGCCGAAGTAGGCGATCGTCGGGTTGGTCGCGCCCCGCCGCTTCAACTCGTCGCCCAGCCGCACGAGGTCGAGCCCCCAGTCCACGTTCGAGTCCGAGAGGATCGCGCGCCCTTTTTCCGGGCCGCCCGCGAACGGATTGAAGTAAGACAGCTCGTGCGGGTGGATGCGGATGAGCTCGCCGGCCGACACGAAGGCAAGGGCGCAAAGCGCGTAGAGCGCCGGGCGGGCGAGCGGGCCGGCTGCTCCACGGACGCGCCGAAAGAGCCCGGCTCCGGCCAGGGCGATGAGCGGATAGACCGGCAGCAGGTGGCGGATCCCGATGTTGTAGCTGGTGCCGATCGACGCGAGGAAGAGGACGCAAGCCGGCAGGAGGAAGAGCGCCGCGTCCGAGCGCGCCGGCTTGCCGCCCACGACGAGGCCCGCGAGAAGCAGCGCGGTGAGCAGGAGGAACGCGATCGAGCTCTTGGCGAGAAACGCCACGAAGAAGTAACCCGGGAACCCGTCGGGCGAGGACTTGCCGAACAGGAAATTGACTCCGCCTCCGATTGCGTTCTGCCGCGCCACCGCCGCGAGCCCGCCGAGGTAGTGCGCGAGCGGCGGCGACACGTTCACGAGGCCTTCGATCGTCCGTGAGAGCTCGGGAGCCCCGCGGCCCGCCACCATCTCGTGGATGATCTGGCGCTGCTCGCCCGGGTCCATGCGCGAGGTGACCAGGGCATAAACGCCGAGGACCACCGCACCCGCGACGAGCAGGGCCGCCGTCCAGCAGGCCAGCGCGCGACCCGCGGCGCGCCCGGGGAGCGCGGCCGAACGGCTGCCGGCGAGCGCCTGGAGCAGGAGGATCGGAACCAGGTAGACGCAGGAAAACTTGGTCGTGAGCGCAAGGCCGAGAATGACGCCGGCGGCCGCCACTCTGCCCGGCGAGGGCTCGCGCCACGCGCGGTCCCAGGCGAGCACCGTCGCGAGGAAGGCGAGCGCGGCGCCGAGGTCGGTATGGACCACGCCGGCGTGCGCGATCAGGTTGGGATCGAGCGCGACGAGCGAGAGCGCGAAAAGCGCCGGTCCGTCGCCGTAGCGGGCCCGCGCCGCGAAGAAGACGAGCAGCAGCAGCGCGGCCAGCACGGCGAGAAACGGCGCCCGCGCGGCCGCGGCGATGGCGTCGGGCGAGGCACGATTCTCGAAGAGGAATGCGTGGCCAAACGGCGTGAAGCGCTCGCCCATCGGGATCCGCGCGGGCGGCGGCGGCAGCGGGAGGACGGCAAGACCGAGCCCGGCGAGCGCCTTCATGAGCGGCGGATGCTCGATGTTGACGATCGCCGTGCGGCCGAAGACCTCGAGATATCCCGCGAGGATGTGGACCGGCTCGTCGGCCGAGAGCGCGTCCTTGCGCGAGTGGTCGCGCACCGCGAAGACGGAGAGCGCGGTGATCGCCAACGCCGCCGCGGTCCAGAAGCGCCGGCTCAACGCCTCGGGCCCGCCAGGATCGAATGGCGGACGAGGGCCGCGAGCGCAGAGAAGCCGTCCTTCAGGCGGATCTTCTTGCCCTCTGCGCGGGAGCGGCCGAAGTACGAGACGGGGACCTCGAAGACCCGGAAGCCCCCACGCGCGATCTTCGCCGTAATCTCGGCGTCGATTCCGAACCCCCGCGACTCGAGGTCGAGCGACGGCACGACGCGCCGGTGAAAGGCCTTGTAGCAGGTCGCCATGTCGGAGACGTTCAACCCGGTCACGACATTCGAGATCAAAGTCAGGAGGCGGTTTCCCTGCTGGTGCCAGAAGTTCTGGACGCGGTGCTCGGCACTCCCGGAAAAGCGCGAGCCGAAGACCACGTCCGCCCGTCCCGCTTCGATCGGCCCCAGCAGCAGCGGATACTCCGCCGGGTCGTACTCGAGGTCCGCATCCTGGATGATGAGGATGTCGCCGCGGGACGCGTCCATCGCGGTGCGCACGGCGCGGCCCTTGCCCATGTTCTTCTCGTGCAGGATGACGCGCACGCCGTCCTTGCCATCCCAGGCGGCGAGCTTCTCGCGCGTGCTGTCGGTCGAGCCGTCGTCGACCACGACGATCTCTTTCTCGGTCCCCTCGCCGGCGACGAGCCGGAGGATCTCGTCGATCGTGCGGGCCTCGTTGTAGACGGGGATCAGGACGGAGAGCTTCACGGCTT
>JANMBR010000132.1:0-1575 GCA_031360505.1 Acidobacteriota bacterium | reverse complement strand
AAAGACCAGTGCCGTGTCTGAAAGACGGCGTAAAAAAGACCTCCGACTCGCGCCAGGAGGCCTCCGAGGGTGCGAATCGTAGCCTATACGAGTCGGGCCTGGAGGCTCCTATGGTCGAGTAACAGGGCTTTCCTACGCGCGCCCGATCGGACGGCCCGGGAAGTATAGCGGTGCGGCCTACCCTGTCAACCGAGCAAACTTGCGCTTTCCGACCTGCAGAAGCGCTCCGGCGAGCTCGGCTCGCGGCAGGTCGACGCCGGCCGCCGGCTCACCGTTCAGCTTGACCCCGCCCTGCTGGATCAGACGGCGTGCCTCCGAGGTCGACGCGACGCCGAGCCCGTTCACGAGCAGCGCCGGCAAATGCACCGGATCGCCCTCCGGAAGCGGCAATTCAGGCACATCCTCGGGTGCCTCGCCCTTCCGGACGACACGCGTGAAGTGGTCTTCGGCCGCATTCGCGGCCTCCTCGCCCCAGGAGCGGGTGACGACAAAGCGTGCAAGCTCGAGCTTCGCCGCCATCGGCTCGCCCGACGGGACGGGCCGCTCGGCGATCAGCGTCCACCACTGCTCCAGCAGGGAATCGGGTATCCGCATCGCCTTCCCGAACTGCTCCTCCGGCTCCTCGGAGAGTCCGATGTAGTTGCCGCGTGAGGCGCTCATCCCGGTGCCGTCCCAACTGTCGAGGTACTGCACAGTCAGAACGACCTGTGGCTCGAGACCGTACTCCTGCATCACTTCACGTCCCGTGAGCAGGTTGAAGAGCTGGTCGGTGCCGCCGAGCTCGACGTCGGCCTTGACCGCAACGGAGTCGTAGGCCTGCATCAGCGGGTAGAGAAGCTCGGAGACCGAGATCGGCTCCTTTGCCGCGAAGCGCTTGGCAAAGTCGTCCCGCTCGAGGAGACGGGCGACCGTCGTGGTGCGGGCCAGACGCAGCAGCTCGGCGAAATCGAGCTTCGCGAGCCACTCACTGTTGAACCGCAGCTCGGTCTTCTCGGGGTCGAGAATCCTGGCGGCCGCGTCGAAGTAGCGCTGCGCGTTGGCGTCGATCACCACGGGGTCGATCATTGGCCGTTTTTCCGACCGGCCCGACGGATCACCGATCCGGCTCGTGTAGTCGCCAACGATCAGGACGCCGATGTGCCCGGCGTCTTGAAAGGCCCGCATCCGCTGGAGCGGCACACCGTTGCCGAGCGTGACATGCGGGGCCGTGACGTCGATTCCGAGTTTCACCCGCAGCGGACGTCCGAGCTTCAACTTCTCGTCGAGCCCGTTCTCCGGGAGGACGTTCGCAGCGTTCCGCGTCAGATCGTCCAGCGCCATAGACGGGCTAGACTACCCCGGTTCTGGCTCTCTTCCGGAGAAAAGCGCGCCGACCTAAGCGTCGGCGGATTCGCAAGCTCAGACTCCTCGCCCTCCTCGCCGTGCTCGGGCTGCTGGGGACGGCGGCGTTCACCTTCGGCCTCTTGACCGCGGTCGCGGCGCAGATCCCGAAGCTCGACCCGAAGGCGCAGACCTCACAGGCGAACACCTACGTCTATGCGTCGAACGGCCAGACCGTGCTTTCGATCCTCCGCG
>JANMBR010000112.1:0-17396 GCA_031360505.1 Acidobacteriota bacterium | reverse complement strand
GGGGTCCGGGCTCCAGTCCCCGATCGGATAGATCGTCGGCCCGCCGAGGTCGCAGTCGTCGAGCGCGTTGGACGGGTGATACCAGCCGGCCCGATACCAGACCACCACGTCGCTCGCGGTCGTCTCGCCGCTCAGGAACGTGCTGAAGTCGACCGGACAGTCGCCGATGTTGCCGCCGTCGTCGATCTCGTTGGCCTTGTACCGGAGGGCCCAGAAGTCGCCGACCGAGAAACCGTCGGCCGGCAGCGCGACCTCGCCCCCGGGGACGATCCGGTACCCGCGGCGCGTCGCGGAGTCGATCACGGACCAGGTCATGCCCGGCTTGTTGTTGCGGCGCATCACCTCGGTCGGGAGCGTGACGATCGGAAAGCGCGTGCCGCCCCGTCCACCGCCCGGCGCCGGGTTCGGGCCTTCCGTCACGATGTCGTTGCCCGGGCCATCCAGGTCGAAGTCGAGGCGCCAGTACGCGTGGTGCCGGTGCGAGTGATAGACGCACGAGGCGTCCACGGCGGAAAACCCGAAGAACGGCTCGATGCGGCCGTCGAGGAAGAACCGCCACTTCATCGTGTACCGGTACCAACCGGCCTCGAACTGCGTCGTCAGGATGAGGCGATCGGCAAGCTTCTCGGCCGCCACGCCCTGGAAGCAGTCCGTGTCGGGGAACCCGCAGTCGCCGTTGGAGCCGCCGTCGTCGCACACGGTGGTCGGAGGCACGGTCGGCTCGGCGTAGCCAGGGGAAATCGGGTTGTTCGCGTGGAACACGATCTCCTGATTCTGCCAGTCGCGGTAGCAGCCGCAGCCGCCCGGATCGTAGTCGACGTTCAACATCGGCACATGGCCCCGCTTCATGACGAGGTGGCCGTTGTAGTACACGTTTCGGATCTCGAGGCCGGAGCCGTTCATGCCCGAGCTCATCGAGGGCCGCATCCAGCACATTTCCCAGACCGGGTCGACGGTGGGCCAGGAAATGAGGTGTTCACCGCCCAGGTTGCAGGTCGGCGTTGCGGCGCCGAGCGGCGTGGCGAGCCCCGCGGCGGCGGCGAACACGAGCAGCCCCAACCCCATCCATCGCTTCTTCATCGGCCCGTCCTCCGGATCGTCGGCGGCACGTAGTTGCGGTAGACAATCTTCTGCCGCGCGAGGTCGACGACCAACCGTTCGATCAATCCGGCCCGGTCCGACGACAGCAGGAAGACATGCAGGCAGCGGGCGCCGGGGCCGCATGGCTTGGTCCGGCCTTCTTCGAGGACGAACCCGCCTTCGAGAACCGGGCGGAAGCGCGAAAACATGCGTGTCAGCTCCGGGTCGGCCCGAACCATCGCGAACGCTTCCTCGATCTCCTCGGCAGAAGGCGCTGGGAGTGTCTGCGCGATTTTCTTCGAGCCGAGCCGCAGCCCGTCCAACGAGTAAAAGTTCTGGTAGGCCACGCCCTTGCGGTAGTCGAACACCAGCTCGACGCGACGGGAGTATTCGTACCCGCTCACGGTCTTGACCGGCTCCTCCCACGTGCGCAGCAGGCGCACCGGACGCGAAGTCCGCGTGATGACGAGCTCAGCGGGCGCCGAGGAGGCCCCGGCGAGCACCGCCAGCGCGAAGAATGCCGGAAGCAGACGTTTTCTCATGGTCAACACCCCCGATTGGATCAGCAAATCCTAACAGGTTGCGGGACGGGCGCGCGCCGTGTCAGTTATTGGGCGCTTCCGCGGGAGCGGCTGGCTGAGCGGCATCGGTCTTTTTCGCGGGGGCGGCGGGTTTCGGAACGTCCTTCTTCCCGCTCTTTGCGTCGGGCTCGTCTTTCGGCATGGGCTTGCGCGGCAGCATCGCGTCGCGCATGGCGGCGTTGTACGCGAAGGAGGCCATGACGACGGCGGCCTGCTGGAGGTCCGCCTTCACCAGGCGGTCGTAAAGGTCCATGTTCGTGTGGTGCGTCCGCGTGTCGTACTCGATCTCGTCCTG
Organism: Acidobacteriota bacterium; assembly: GCA_031360505.1. Classification (GTDB taxonomy): domain Bacteria; phylum Acidobacteriota; class Thermoanaerobaculia; order UBA5066; family Gp7-AA6; genus DAHUXD01. The sequence continues at coordinate 15,440 of JANMBR010000112.1, read as the reverse complement.
GATGAACTGGAAGCCGGGCAGGCCCACGCCGTCGAACGATTCGTGGTCCGTGCCGCCGGTCGTGTTCATCGTCACGGTCGTCGCGCCGAGGTCATGAAAAGGCGCCAGCCAGGCCTCGAAGATCGGGACGACGGACGCATTGTCCTCCGCGTAAATCCCGCGGATCTTGCCAGTGCCGTTGTCGAGGTTGAAGTAAGCGGCGAGCTTGCCGTGCTCCGGCTTGACGGTGATCGGACCCTTGTCCTTCTGGAGGTACCAGGGCTTATCCTTCTCTTCCGGGGTCGGCTCCGGCCGCGAGGCAAAATGCTGCGCGACGTACGCGCGCGAGCCGTAGAGTCCCTGCTCCTCGCCCGTCCAGAGCCCGATGCGGATCGTGCGGCGCGGTTTCACGTTCAGCGCCTTCAGAATCCGCATGACTTCCATCGCGACGACCGAGCCGGCGCCGTTGTCCGTCGCGCCCGTGCCGGCGTGCCACGAATCGAGGTGGGCGCCGACCATCACGACTTCGTCCTTCTTGTCGGTGCCCGGGATTTCGGCGATCGTGTTCCACTGCATCAGGTCTTCGTCGATGAACCGCGTCCTCACGTCGAGCTCGAGCTCGACGGGCACGTCGCGGTCGAGCAGACGCGCGATCCGCCCGAAGTGCTCCCACTCCATCGAGAGCCACGGCGTCGTCGCCATCGGCTTGGACTTCTTGTACTCTCCGCCGCCCTGCACGTTGAACGTCCCGAAGTCGCCGCGGCCGAGGTCGATGACGGCGAGCGGTTTCTCTTCGGCGAGAAACGCTTCCGCGGCCTTGCGCAGTTCGTACCGCTTCACGTACTCGGCGCGGTCGTACCGGGGCGCGCGGCCCGGCATCTCGTACTGGTAGACCTCGGCGAGCGACTTCTCGTCGTAACGCGTCAGGTCCGGCTTGTCGTGCGGCTTGACCTCCCGCACGTCTCCGTAGAGAACGATCTTGCCCCTGAACTTGCCCTTCAACTTCTCGAGCTCATCCTTCGATTTGACGTTCAAGCGTTCGACCTGCGCCCGCACCGGGCCGTTCGTGCCCGGCGTCCATGCCTGGGGCAGCGCAAGCAGCTCGGCGTGGTCCGGGGCGATCATCCGCACCGCGCAGGCCTCGTACTGCCAGCCGCGGCCGAAGGGGCCCCAGGTTTCCAGGTGGGCGTTCGAGAGCCCCCACTCCGCGAGCCTGGTCTTCGTCCACTGGTTGGCTTCCTTCATCTGCGGCGATCCGGTCAGCCTCGGACCGATCCGGTCCATCAGCTCGCTCGCCGTCTCCATGACCTTCGAGTGGCGGAATTCCTCCTGCCGGATCTGCGTGACCATGTCGAGGTCCACGCGCTCCTCGGCCGGAAGGGCCACCGACGCCATGCAGACGAGACACACGAATGCGATGAGTCGCTTCAGGGGACACCTCCTTGTTCGGGGCCCGGGGACGGTACCACCGGGCGTTTTCCAGGGTCAAATGCGGTCAAACGCAGGACGGCCATTCCAGGCGCCCGCAAATTTCTGTGTCGAATCGCCTCACTCTCGGATCGCCGCTCCGGCGTCGTTGACCATCGACGCTTCTCTGGTCAGAATACCCGCCCCATGACACCCGGAGTCCTGGCATTGCGGGCCGCCGTGCTTGCCCTCGGTGTGGAGACGACCCTCCACGCGCAGGACCCGGGCCCCGGCTTCGTTCTCCAGGGCGAGGGGGGCCTGGTCACCGCGCTCGCGCTCGATCCGTCCTCTTCGAGCACGCTGTACGCCGCGACCGCGCGCGGCTTCTTCAAGACCGTCGACGCGGGCGCCACCTGGCGGCAGACGGGCGCCGGACTGCAGAAGCACTCTTTGCTCGCCCTGGCCGTGGATCCGCTCGCCCCCGCCAACCTCTACGCGACCACGGACACCGGCGGCGTATTTCGCAGCACGGACGGCGGCGAGCGCTGGACCGAGGCGAACGTTGGAATCGACGCCCGCTACGTGGGCGCCATTGCCGTCGACCCGCACCACGCCGGCAGCGTGTACGCGGGCGCGGAGGCGGGCCGCGTCTTTCACAGCATCGACGCCGGAGCGACGTGGAGGCAGTTCGCCTCGCCCACCTCGCGCGTCGGAATCACGGTCGTCGCCATCGACCCGGTCACGCCCGGCCTCGTCTACGTGGGCACCAACAGCGAGGGCATCTTCTGGACCACCGACGACGGCCTGACGTGGTCGCACCCGAACGGAAGCATGTCCCACGGGACCGTCTGGAACCTGATCTTCGATCACACGCCCGGCTCGATCTTCGTCGGAACGCACGACGGGCTCTTCCGCAGCGCGAACGCCGGCGCCAGCTGGACGCCGTCCAACCGCGGGCTGCGCAGCTGGAACGTTCTCGCGCTGGCGGCGGACCCGTCGGCCCCGGCGACGGTGTACGCCGGCACGGCCGCCGCGATCTACAAGTCCGGCGACGCCGGGCAGTCCTGGACCGAGCTCCAGGCGGAGCTCTACGTCTCGGCGATCGCCGTCGACCCGCGCGCGCCCTCCACGCTGTATGCCGCGACGCACCTGGGCGTCATCAAGAGCGCCGACGGCGGAACAAAATGGACCGCGCTGCACCTCGCGGGGGTACCCGCCGAAGCGCAAGCCGCGCCGGCCAAGCCAACGCTGCCGATCCGCGCCAGCGCCTGGCCGGTCCGGGAAGCCCATCGCCTGCAGCCTCCCAGCGCAGCGCCGCCGGCCCGGGGCGCCGTGCGACCGTCCCTGCCTCCGCTTCCGATCAGGACGCCGTGAACAACGTCAGCGCAAACCGCGCGTCCGGCTCGATCCACCGCGCGTGGCAGCCGAAGCCCGCCGCGCCGACGATCGCAGCGACCTCATCCGCGTCGTACTTGTAGGAGCTCTCGGTCCAGATCGGCTCGCCTTCTGCAAAGGCGACCTCGCATTCGGCGCGGGGGATCCGGACCGTCTGCGCGCGGAGCGAGACGAGGTGCATCTCGACGCGGCGCTGCCCCGCGTTCCAGACGGCTCGGTGCGCGAACGTGGCGAGGTCGAAGTCCGCCAGCAACTCCGTGTTCATGCGCGCGAGCAGGTTCTTGTTGAAGGCGGCGGTCACTCCGATCGGGTCGTCGTAGGCGAGCAGGAGCTCGCGCTCGGGCTTGACGAGGTCGACGCCGAGCAGCAGCCAGTCCCCCGGGCGCAGCGCGCGGCGGATCTCCCCCAGGAACTCGCGGGCGGCGGGCGGGTCGAAATTGCCGATGTTCGAGCCGAGGAAGAGCACGAGCATCGCGCCGCCGGGCGGCCGGTCGCGGGCAGCGTGGCGCAGGCCCTCCTCGTAGGTCGCGCGGTGGCCGACGACCGAGACGTGCTCGAAGCGCCCGAGCGTGCGCTCGGAAAGCTCGAGGGCCGAGGGCGAGATGTCGATCAGGTGCACGGCCACCGGACGCCGCCGCAGACGCAGGGCCTCGGCGATCATGGCGAGCTTCTCGCCGCTGCCGCAGCCGAGCTCCGTCAGCGTCACCGGATCGCCGACCGGCGCCACCATCTCCGCCGCGAACCGCGCGAGCAGGCGCCCCTCGGCGCGCGTGATCCGGTACCACGGCAGGTGGCAGATCGCCTCGAAGAGCGCCGAGCCGAGGCCGTTGTAGAGGTACTTTGACTGGATCTGCTTGGGCGACAGAGCGAGATCACGTCGGACCTCGGCCGCGAAGTCTCGCACGAGGTCGGCAGGGGGCGGTTGAGCGCTCTGCGGAATGGCCACTACGCGGCTGTCCTGAATTTTGCGTATAGGTAGGGATAGGTCGGCCGGAACCAGTTCCGCAGGCTCCGCCTCAACAGCTCCTTCGCCGTCGCGGGCGACGCGCCCTTCATGACGTAGTGCTTGCCATCGAAAAAATCTACGGAGTACTGCGGGTACGAGGCCATCGGCCGGAATCCCTCGAAGCCCGCGAAGACGGTCGACGTCCACTCCCATCCGTTCCCGACGAGATCGCGCACGCCCCAGGCGCTGTCGCCGCGCGGGAAGGACCCGACGGGAAGCGGGTCCCACCTCTCGAAATCGAAGTTGCCGCGCGTGGCATCCGGCGGCGCGTCGCCCCACGGGTGCAGCCGCTCGACGCCCGACGGCGTCGCGAACGCCGCGCGGTGGTACTCGGCTTCCGTCGGAAGGCGCCGGCCCTTCCACTTCGCGAAGGCAGAAGCTTCGGCGTGCGTGACGTACGCGGGCCATGCCATCGGCAGCGGCAGGAGGTCCCACATGCCGCGCCAGAACCACGCGCCCCGGTGGAGCTCCCAGAAAAGCGGATGGAGGATGTCGTGCTCGACGCGCCACTGCCAGCCATCCGGATCCCACAGCGCCTCGTCGAGGTATCCGCCCGCCTCCACGAACTCGAGGAAATCGCGGTTCGCGACGCTGTCACGGTCGATCGAGAAGGCGTCCACCTCGACCGCGTGGGCCGGCAGCTCGTTGTCCCAGGCGAAGACAAAGACGTCGGCATCCGCGCCGAGTGTCGCGCGCCCGGCCGGGACACGGATCAACCGCGGCTGCGGCGGTTCGCCGCCGATCCACGGCGCCGGCAGATCCGCGGGACGCCGCTTCTGATCGTAGGGCAGCCGGTGCCACATGTACCGAAGCGTCTCCTGGTGCATCGGCTCATGCTCGAGCACCGTGTATGCCGCGAGGCCGCGCGCCAACACCGGGTTGTCCGTGACCTCGATCGCGCGGTCCGACAAGGCCGCGAGAATCTCCCGGTCCGCCTGCGCGCCGTAGGCCTGGATCTCGACGCGCGAGGGCCATCTCGCGGCGCCGGCTCCCGCGCTCTTCTCGTCTTCCGGGTCGATGCCCCGCTCGAACAGCACCTCGTAGTCGGCGCGGATTCCGGGATCGCCGAGCCCCCGCTTCAGGAGCGTGTTCACGGAGAAGGCCGGCAGGTGGCCCTCGTAGAAGCAGATCGGGTTGCGCAGCGCGATCGGCCTCGACGCGTAGGACTCCGGCCGCACCGAATCGAAAAGCGCCCTCGAGCGCTCCCGGTTGCGGCGATACCAGGAGGCGAGGGCCCTCCGGTCGAGCCCGGCGGACGAAGCCACATCGAGATCCATTCCCAGCAAAGATAATGCTAGATTCGAGCCAATGAAGGGAATCTTGGCTCTCGGAATCCTCCCGCTCGCGGCGGCGGCCGCACTGCGGTTCGCCCCGGACATCCCCGAGCGGCTCAAACAGCTGCCGCCGACCCCGATCGACTACGACCGCTCGCTGCTCGACGACCGGGAGAAACAGGTCCTCGCCGAGCTCATCGAGGCGTCCCGGCCGATCGGAGAGATCTTCCTGCGCCAGGTCTCGGAGAAGAACCCGGCGCTGCGACGCAGGCTCACGAGCGAGGCGGCGCACAAGGTCGCCGGGGCTGCCGATGCGCTGACCCTCTTTCGCATCAATGCCGGGCCCTGGGACCGCCTTGCGGGCAACGCGCCCTTCATCGGAACGCAGCCGAAACCTCCGGGCGCCGCTTTTTATCCCGCGAACATGACGAAGGCGGAGTTCGAGGCCTGGGTCATCACGCATCCGGCGGACAAAGCGGCATTCGAGGGGCTCTTCACCGTGATCCGCCGCGACGAAAAGAGCCTCACCGCCATCCCGTACTCGCAGGAATACCGGAGCTTCCTCGAGGCCGCGGCCAGCCGCCTGCGCAAGGCCGCAACACTGACGGGCAATGCCTCGCTGCGCAACTACCTCGTTCGGCGTGCCGACGCCCTGATCTCGAACGACTACTACGCCTCCGACGTCGCGTGGATGGACCTCGACTCGGACATCGAGGTCGTGATCGGGCCCTACGAGGTCTACGAGGACGCGCTCTTCAACTACAAGGCGTCCTTCACCTCGTTCGTCTCGATCCGCGACAAGGCCGAGAGCGAGAAGCTCGCGGTCTACGCCAAGCACCTGCCCGACATGGAGAAGAACCTGCCGATCCAGGACGAGTACAAGAACACGAGCCGCAAGTTCGAGTCACCCATCCGCGTGGTCCAGGAGGTCTACACCGCCGGCGACACGCGCGCGGGCGTGCAGACCGCGGCCTTCAACCTCCCCAACGACGAGCGGGTCCGGCAGGCGAAGGGTTCGAAGAAGGTCCTCCTGAAGAACGTGATGGAGGCGAAGTTCCGGGTTGCCGGAAAACCGATCGCCGAACGCGTCCTCGATCCAGCTCAGCTGCCGGCGGTCTCCTTCGACGCGTTCTTCAACCACGTCCTCTTTCACGAGCTCGCGCACGGGCTCGGACCGGGCGTGATCACGGGCCCGGATGGAAAGAAGGTCGAAACGCGTCTGCTCCTGAAGGACCTCTACTCCACGATCGAGGAGTGCAAGGCGGATGTCGTCGGGATGTGGATCCTGCTCCAGGCGATCGACAACCGGTGGCTGACCGCGTTCGACGAGAACACGCTGGCCGTGACCACGTCGGCCCTCATGTACCGCTCGATCCGATTCGGCGTGGACGAAGCGCATGGGGGCGGCACGGCGATCCAGTGGAACTGGTTCGCCGAAAAGGGCGCAGTGGTGCCCACCTCGGACGGCCGGTTCCGGGTCGCGACGGACCGGTTCCGAGAGGCCGTCCGCTCGCTCTCGAACGAACTGCTCATGATCGAGGCCACCGGCGACTTCGCCCGGGCGCAGAAGCTGCTGGCGGCCTATGGGAAGCTCACCCCGGAAATGGAACGCATCAATGCGCGGTTGAAGGACATTCCGGTCGACATCGCCCCGGTGTATGTCGCGGCCGGAGAGAAATGAGGGAAATCATGGACAACGACGAAGGCACGGGCTCGGTGGTGGAGATCGGTTCGAACCCCCGGCGCAAGGCCCCGGCGCGCAAGAGCGCGGCCGCGCGGCGCACGGCGAAACCCGCGGGCAAGCGCAAGACGCCCGCCCGGCGCAAGGCGGCGGCGGGAGGCACCTCGTTCGAGGGCGTGATCCGCTCGATCACGGCGGGAGTCACGGTGGCGCGCGAGGCGATCGCGGAGGCCTCGGGCCAGGGTGCTACGGCCGTGCGTCGCGCCGTCGGCACGGCGTCGAAGGCTTCGCGCAAGACGGTCACGCGCCTGGCCAACGAGTGGAAGGCAATGGACCCGAAGAAGAAGGCGGGCGTCCTCGCCGCTCTTCTGGGCGCGGCCGCGGCGGCTTCGGCGCCGCTCGTGCGCAAGAGCCTGAAGAAGTAGCCTCGGTGGCGACCGCCTCCAGGCGCGCGGCGCTCGTCCTCGGCGCAGGCCTGGCGCTGCTCTGCCTCGCGGCGGCGCCACGCGCCGAGGAAACGGCCGCAACGACCTACGCGCTGACGCCGCCCTCGACCGGAGGGCTCGAGGCCGTGGACCGCTTGCTGCGCAAGCTCGGCACGCACCGGCGGCTGCTCGTCGTCGGCGCGCATCCGGACGACGAAGACACGGAGCTGCTCGCTCTGGTGTCGCAGGGCATGGGCGGAGAAGCCGCGTACCTTTCCCTCTCACGCGGCGAGGGCGGCCAGAATCTCGTGGGCCCGGACCTCGGGGTCGGCCTCGGCCTCGTGCGCTCGCAGGAGCTCTGCGCGGCCCGGCGGCTGGACGGGGGGCGGCAGTTCTTCACCCGCGCCTACGACTTCGGCTACACCCGCTCGCTCGACGAGACATTCCAGAACTGGCCCAAGGAGGTCCTCCTCGAGGACACGGTGCGGATCGTGCGGCGATTCCGGCCGCAGGTCCTCGTCAGCGTCTTCTCCGGGACGACGCGCGACGGGCACGGCCAGCACCAGGCGGCGGGCGTCACCGCGCAGGACGCGTACCGGGCTGCGGGCGACGCGAAGGCCCTGCCGGGGCTCTCGTCCGAGGGCCTCACGGCGTGGCAACCCCAGGCGCTCTATCGCTCCGTCTACTTCGAACCGAAAGACGCCACGCTGGTGCTGCCGACCGGCGCCGTCGACCCGCTGACGGGCCGCTCCTACTACCAGATCGCCATGGCCAGCCGCAGTCTCCATCGCTCGCAGGACATGGGCATGCTGCAGGAGCCCGGGCCCAACGAAACCCGCGTCGCCTGGATCGAGGGCGGCAAGGGGAAGGACGGAAGCGACCTCTTTTCCGGCGTCGACACGCGCCTGCGCGCGCTCGCGGCCGAGGTCCCCGACGCGGCCCGCCGCGCCGACATGGAGAAGCTTCTGGACCGCGTCGAGTCGCTGACGCTCGAAGCGCGGCGCCGCCTCTCGACCCCCGATCTGGCCGGCACCGCTCCCGTCCTCGCCGAGGCGCTCACGCAGCTGCGCGCGGCCCGCGCCCTCGCGCGGCCGGGCGACGGCGGCGTGCCGATGCTGCTCGGCGAGAAGATCGCCCTCGCCCAGTCAGCCCTCGCCGGCGCCGCCGGCGTCACGCTCGACGTGCTGGCCGAGAGCGAGGTTACGGCGCCCGGAGAATCCACCGAGATCACCGTGGACGTCTGGAACGCGGGCGGGCAGCCGCTGACAGTCGACGGCGTCGCGCTCGCGAGCCCGGACGGCTGGGGAGTCGCGCCGGGCGCCGGCGCGCGCACCGTGGCCGCCGGAGCGCTCGAGGAGTTCAAGATCTCCGCCAGCGTCCCCGCCGCAGCCCCCGCGACGCTGCCCTACTTCCTCGCCAAGCCGATGCGCGGAGATCTCTACGACTGGAGCGCGACACCCGCGGCCGTGCGCGGCGAGCCCTTCCAGCCGGCGCCGCTGCGCGCGCGTGTGGCCGTGCACATCGCGGGCGTACCGGTCAACCTCGAGCGCGACGCGGCCTTGCGCTACCGCGACCAGGCGATCGGCGAAGTCCGCCGCCCCGTCCGCGCCGCCCCGGCCCTCGACCTCGACGTCGAGCCGGAGCTCGTTGTCTGGCCGCTGTCCCAGAAGCAGAAGCGACTGGAGGTCACGCTGACGTCCAACGCCAATGCGCCGCTCAACGGAAAGCTCACGATCGCACCCCCGCCCGGCTGGCCCGCGCCGCCGGTGCGGGCCTTCTCGCTCGCCAAGCGCGGCGAGCGGCAGTTCTTCGACATCCCGATTGCGCCGCCCCACGCGCTGGCGGCAGGACGCGTGCCGCTTGCCGTTTCGGCGGTGCTCGACGACGGCCGGACCATGGACCTCGGCATCCGCCTCATCGACTACGGCTACATCCCGCGCACGCCGATGCCGCGGCCCAATGGCGTCACCATCGCAGCGGCGGACATCCGGTTGCCGCCGCTGACGCACGTCGGCTACATCCGCGGCGCCGCCGACCGGGTTCCCGAGGCGCTCGTCGCGATCGGCGTCCCGATCGAGATCCTGACCGAGCGCGACCTCGACGCCGGCGACCTCTCGCGCTACGACGCGATCCTCGTGGGCAGCCGCGCCTACGAGACCGACCCGGCGCTGCCCCGCACCAACGGGCGGCTGCTCGAGTACGCGCGCGCGGGCGGCCTCGTCATCGTGCAGTACCAGCAGTATGCGTTCCTGCAGGGCGGGTTCGCGCCCTACACGATGGAGATCACCCGCCCGCACGACCGCGTCACGGACGAAACAGCGAAGGTGACCGTCCTCGATCCGCACAGCCCCATCTTCACCACGCCGAACGCGATCGGCCCGGCCGACTGGGACGGCTGGGTGCAGGAGCGGGGCCTCTACTTCGCGCACACATGGGCCCCCGAGTACACGCCGCTGCTCGCGATGGCCGACACGAGCGGGCCGGAGCAGAAGGGCGGCCTGCTCGTCGCCCGCGTCGGCAAGGGCCGCTACGTCTATACGGGCCTCGCCTTCTTCCGCCAGCTTCCCGCCGGCGTGCCCGGCGCCTATCGCCTCCTCGCGAACCTGCTCGCGTGGAAGTGAGCGCTCGAAAGGAGCCCCCAACATGAAACGCACCTTCGTCCTCGCCGCCGCTCTCTCGCTCGCCTCGGCCATCGCCTCCGCCCAGTTCGAGGGCGTCGCCAATTTCAAGATGACCGCAGGCTCCGGCGCGGACATGTCCGCACAGGGCAACGGCAAGATCTTCTTGAGTCCCGCCGGCTACCGGGTGGAGTGGGCGATGGACCTCTCGTCGATGAAGAAGGGCCGGGAAGGCGCCAAGGCCGCGCCGGCGACCATGCTCATGACGATGCTCGCCCGCAAGGCCGATCCCGGGAAGGTCTACATGCTGAACGACGAGAAGAAGACCTACTCCGTCGTCGACGCGAAGGCCGTCGATGAGCGCGGGAAGACGCCGAAGGAGGCGTTCACCGTGAAGAAGCTGGGGACGGAAACGGTCGCCGGCCTCTCGTGCCAGAACGTGCTGCTGACCTCGTCGAAGGGCACCGAGTTCGAGGTCTGCGCCGCGAAGGAGCTCGCGGCCTCCAGCGACTGGCTCGCTTCGCTCAACCGCCGCAACCCCGAGGGCGCCTCGTGGCTCGGGGCGCTCAAGGAGCAGGGCATCGAGGGCTTCCCCGTCCGCTGGGTGATCCGGAAGAAGGGCTCCACGCAGCCCCTCACGACGATGGAGATGACGCGCATCGAGAAGAAATCGCTGCCGGCCTCTCTCTTCGACGTCCCCGCCGGCTACACGCAGACGCAGTTCACCATGCGCGGCCTCACGCCCGAGCAGGAGAAGGCGCTGTCGCAGATGCGCGAGAACATGACGCCCGAGCAGCGCAAGGCCCGCGAAGACGCGATGAAGCGGTACGCGCAGCCGACGCCGCAGCCGTAAGGCGACGGGCGCGCCTCACCAGATCGTCTTCAGGTCCCCGAGTTTGCGCAGCCGCGTGTCCTTGCTGACGACCGCCGCTCCCGCGGCAAGGGCCGTTGCCGCGATCATGCGGTCCGCCGGATCGCCGGGGAACTGAGCCGCCAGACCGGCCGCGGCCACGGCCACCTCCGGCGTCAGCGGCAGCAGTTCCACCCGCGGCAGCGACAGGGCCTGACGCACGAACACGAGCGCATCCCGATCGAACCGCAGCCGGCCCTTCGCCACGAGCATGGCCGTTTCCCAACAACTGATCGCGCAAACGCCGAGCGCGTCGGCCTGCTCGATGGCAGATCGGGCGCGCGAGGAAAGTCGCGACGACTCGGCCGACCACCAGATCCAGGCGTGGGTGTCGAGGACGATCACTTCTCTGCGTCCCAGGGGTCCTCGACGGGCGAGATGAGGTCTCCCTCCCACACCACGCTGCCCTTGAGGCTCGGCGCAGCCTCGACCGGAAGGAGCCGCGCGACCGGCTTTCCGCGCTTGGTCACGACGAGCTCCTCGCCCGTCTCCGCAACGCGATCGAGAAGGGCCAGACACCGGGCCTTGAATTCGCCGGCAGGAACCGTCGTGAGTTTCTTGACCATGGTCATATGATTATAGTCATATCTCTGACCTGTTAACATCCCCGCGCTCATGCGACCCTCCCCGACCCGCATTCAAGCCGTTCTCCTACTTATTGTTGTCGCGGCGACCGCCCTTCCGGCCTGCCGCCGCGACACGCGGACGCCGCTCGTCCTCTACTCCCCGCACGGTCGGGACCTGCTCGGCCTCGTCGAGAAGGAGTTCGAGCGCGCGCACCCCGAGGTGGACGTGCGCTGGCTCGACATGGGCTCGCAGGAGGTCTACGACCGGCTGCGCTCGGAGAAGGCCAACCCGCAGGCGGACGTCTGGTACGGCGGCCCCGATACGATCTTCGCGCGCGGAGCGAGCGAAGACCTGCTCGCTGCCTACCGCCCGGCGTGGGCCGATGCAGTCGCGCCCGCCAGCCGGCAGAAGGACAACCTGTACTTCGGCCTGTACCGCACGCCCGCGATGCCCGTCTACAACTCGAAGCTCGTCGCCGCTGCGGATGCGCCGCGCGAGTGGGACGACCTGCTCGATCCGAAGTGGAAGGGAAAGATCCTGATCCGCGATCCGCTCGCCTCGGGCACGATGCGCGCGGTCTGGGGCTACTTCCTGTCGAAGTCCGTGCGCGAGACGGGCTCCCCCGCCGCTGGCTTTGCCTGGCTCGCTCGCCTCGACGCCCAGACCAAGGAGTACGTCTTCAACCCGATCCTGATGTACGAGAAGCTCGTGCGCGGCGAAGGCCTCATCACGATCTGGGACCTCCCCGACACTCTGCTCGAGCGCCAGCGCGGCTCTCCCCTGCAGTACGTGTTCCCCAAGAGCGGCACGCCGGTCATCGACGACGCGGTCGGCCTCGTGGCCGGGTGCCGCCATCCGGAGCTGGCGAAGCAGTTCATCGATTTCCTGGGCGAAAAGGAGATGGAGCGCCTCGCCGCGGAAAAGACGTTCCGCCTCCCCGCGCGGACGGACCTCGGCGATGCTCTGCCTGCCTGGGCGCGCGAGATCGAGCGCGAGATGGTCCCAGCCGAGATGGACTGGCCGCTGGTCGAGAAGAGCGGCGCGGAGTGGATGTCCACCTGGGACCGGACGATCCGGGGCAAGGGAGCCTCCACGGCGCACTGAAGGACCGGTCTCGCTCGCCCTGGTTTCGGTTTGAGATAGCTTCCCCGCAGGATGTCCGACTTCCTCCGCCTCGACTCGCTCGAGAAACGCTTCGGCGACCTCCCCGTCACGCGCCAGGTCTCGATCGGCGCTGCGAAGGGCGAGATTGTCGCGCTGCTCGGGCCCTCGGGCAGCGGCAAGACGACTGTGCTCCGGCTCGTCGCCGGCTTCGAGACGCTCGACGCTGGGCGAATCTTCGTCGAGGGCGAGGACGTCACGGCGCTGCCCCCGGAGCGCCGGCGCTTCGGCATGGTGTTTCAGCACTACGCGCTCTTTCCGCACATGACCGTCGGCGAGAACGTCGCCTTCGGCCTGGGCACGGGCGGCGCCGCTTCGGCCGCGACGCGGGCCCGCGTCACCGAGATGCTCGCTCTCGCGGGCCTCTCGGGCTTCGAAGACCGCCGCGTGACCGCGATCTCCGGCGGCCAGCAGCAACGCGTAGCCCTCGCCCGCGCGCTCGCGCCCAACCCGCGCGTGCTGCTGCTCGACGAGCCGCTCTCGAACCTGGACCCAACGCTCCGGGAAAAGACCCGCCGGGAGTTGAAGCGCGCGATCCGCAAGGTTGGCATCACGACGCTCTTCGTCACGCACGAACAGGAGGAAGCCTTCGAGCTCGGCGACCGCGTCGCGGTGCTCAACCAGGGGCGCCTCGAGCAGGTCGGGACGCCCGAGGAGCTCTTCGAGCGGCCTGCCACCCGCTTCGTCGCGACGTTCGTCGGGCGCTCGAGCGTCGTGCCCGTCGTCTGGAAAGGCGGCGCCCGGATTCCAGGCGGACCGGTCTGGCCGGCCACGGCCGGCGGCGGCCTCGCGGAAGGCTCCGACGCGGACCTCGTCGTCCGGCCCGAGGGCCTGGCCTTCGCTCCAGCGCCGACCGCGCTCGCCCTCGAAGGGACCGTGGTCGAGCGGCGGTACGCCGGCCACTGTGCCTACTTCCTCGTCGCCACCGCCTCCGCCGGAGATCTGGAGGTGCTCGCCTCTCCCGACGCCGCGCGGGAAGGGGACCGCGTGCACGTCGTCCCGGCGCCCGACGGCCCGCAGCCGCGCGTCTTTCCGAGGGACCGTTGACCCGTCCGCGCCGGGGCCTCGGCGCTCCGCTTCTGACGCTGCTGCTCTTCTGGTTCGTCGGCTACCCGCTCGTGCTCACTCTCGCCGAGGCGCTCGGCGCGCCGCACTGGACGCTCTCGCACGTCGCCGAGTTCGCGCGCCGCCCGGCCGAGTGGCAGGCGCTCTGGGCGAGCCTCTGGATCTCGCTCGCGACCGTGGGCCTGGCCGCAGCGATCGGCGTTCCTCTCGCCTTCCTCTTCGAGCGAAACGAGTTTCCGGGACGCGGCCTGCTCGGCGCGCTCGTGGCGCTGCCCGTGGCGTTGCCGCCGCTGATCGGCGTCCTCGCCTTCCTGTTCCTGTATGGAGAGAGCGGCTTCGTCTCGCGCGGCGTTCAGGCGCTCTTCCGCCTCTCAGCGGCGCCGTGGCGGCTCTCCGGCCCGGGCGCAATCCTCTTCGTGCACGCCTACTCGATGTACGTGTACTTCTACCTGTTCACGCGCGCGGGGCTGGCGCGGGCGGATGCATCGCTGCTCGAAGCCGCGGCGAGCCTCGGCGCGTCCCGCTCGCGCGCGATGTGGCGTGTCACGCTGCCGCTGCTCGCGCCCGCGCTGGCCGGGGCGGCGCTCTTGACCTTCATGACCTCGCTCGCCTCCTTTTCGGCTCCGTACATCTTCGGCGGCAGCTTCCGGGTCATGACCACGCAGATCGTGGCGTCGAAGTTGAACGGCGACAGCGCGATGGCCATGGTGGAGACCGTCGCGCTCGCGGTGATCGGCTTCGCGGGCCTGGGCCTCCTGCGCAAAGCAGAGCGGCGCCGCGAGGTCGCGGGCGGGACCCGGGGCGTCGCGCCGCGGCGCCGGCAGCTGACGCGCGGAAAGTGGGCCGCGACGGCCGCGGGCTGGGCGCTCGCGATCCTGCTGCTCTCGCCGCACGCCACGCTGGTCCTCGTCTCGCTCGTGCCGCGCAATACCTGGACGACCGAGGCGCTGCCTCCCGTGCTCGACCTGGGAAACTACCGCGCTCTCTTCTCCGAGGCGGAGCGGCTGCGCCCGATCTTGAACTCCCTCTGGATGGCATCCGCCGCGACGATCCTCGCGATCCTGCTCGGATTCGCCGCGGCATCGCTCGCCGTGCGCCGGCGCAGCCGCTGGAGCGGGCCGCTCGAGACGCTCATCGCGGCGCCGTGGGCTCTGCCCGGCACAGTCTTCGCGGTCGCCCTCGCAGCGGCTTTCAGCGTGCACGCGCCATGGGCGGGGCGGTTCGTGCTCGTCGGCACGCTCGCCATCCTGCCGCTCGGCTACCTCGTGCGCAGCCTTCCGCTGACGGGCCGCGCCGCGTTCGCGGGGCTGCGGCAGATGGACCCGGCGCTCGAGGAGGCCGCCGCGTCGCTCGGGGCCTCCAGTGCGCGCCGCTTCCGGCGGATCGTATTGCCGCAGCTCCGGCCGGCGCTCGCCGCGGGCGCGAGTCTCGCGTTTCTTGCGGCGCTCGGAGACTTCGTCGTGTCGATCGTGCTCTACACGTACGACACGCGCCCCATCTCGATCGAGATCCTTTCCTCGCTGCGGGTCCAGGAGATCGGCGCGGCTGCCGCGTACGGCGTGCTCCTGACGGCTCTCTCGGCCGCCGCGTTCCTGGTCTGGGGAAGAAGGACCGAAGCCTAGAGGCTGCGCAAGCCTACGGCCGCTCGACGACGCGCGGCACGCGCCCGCCGGGCGTCGCAACGACCGAGACCGGCAGATACCCGAAGGCGAGCGTTCGAACTGCCGGCGGCGCGCCGTTGTTGACCACGGTCACGTCCACGAGGCCGGCCGGATGCGCCGGGCTCACGGCCACGAGTGCGTTCGGTCCCTGCACCTCGACCGCGGCGGGAAACGGGCCGAAGAAGACCCGGGTCTGGCTCGTGAAGTTCGCGCCCGTGATCGCGACCGGCTCGCCGCCGCGCGTGAAGCCGGAAGGCGGCTGGATCGTGTCGATCGTCGGCGTCAGGGCGA
>JANMBR010000110.1:0-8100 GCA_031360505.1 Acidobacteriota bacterium | reverse complement strand
AAGGCGAAGGAGAATGCCATGAAGAAGCTTTCGACCTGGAGCCTCGTCGTGCTGTCTTCCGTCTTCGCCGCATCCCTGTTCGCGCAGCCCGCCTCGCACGTCATCAGCCCGGTCAACGAAGCCAAGTGGGGACCCGCTCCGCCGATGGTCCCCCCGGGCTCCCAGCTCGCGATCCTCTCCGGCAATCCCATGGGCACCGGCGCCTTCGCCGTTCGGATCCGGATCCCGGCCAACTACGCCATTGCGGCGCACTCCCATCCGACGGACGAGAACGTCGTCGTCACCGCGGGCTCGATGACCTTCGGCATGGGCGACAAGCTGTCGAAGACGGCGAAGGACAACAAGACGCTCCACGTCGGCGGCTACGCGCTGATGCCGACCGGGATGAATCACTACGCGTACACGGGCAAGGCCGGGGCGGACCTAGTGATCTACGGACAGGGACCGATCGAGTTCAAGTACGTGAATCCGGCCGACGACCCGAGAAACGCGAAGCCGGCGACGAAGTAGCGGCGCCGGCGGTCGGACGCGCGGATATATGGCCGTCTTCCTCGCGAAGGCGCTCGGCCTGAACTCGCCGAATTAGTCGAGTCGGTTTCCCGACGTCCCGCGTGGCGACGGACTGTCGGATACCATTCCCCCATGCGCAAACAGCCGAAATCATCCTTCGAGCTCGCCATGGAACGACTCCGTGCCGCGGATCCCGCGGGAGCCAAGCCGAGTCCGCTGAATGCGAAACAGAAGCGCGAGATTGCCGAGGCCAGACAGCTCGCCGCCGCGCGGCTGGCGGAGCGAGAAATCCTTTTCCAGGATGCCCTGAAGCAAACGCACGATCCCGCGGAGCGGGAGATGGCCGAGAACGGCTACCGGATCGACCGCAAGCACATCGACGACGACTGCGAGCGAAAGGTGGACGCGATCCGGCGCGGTCGAGGATAGGGGTCCGTCCTGATTCGGGCACAGGGCGAGGGCCACCCCTGAACCATCTGCACCCGCTGTGAGTTGCGATTAGCATTGCTCTCCGGCTTGCGTCCGACGTCGAAGGGAGAAAGAAATGCGCACAAGGTTCCTCGCGGCCAGCATCGCGTTCGTCTTGACGGCGGGCCTCTCTGCCGCCCTGGATCAAAAGGCCTCCAAGCTTGATGTGGGAGACGGTCGCGTGGCGTGGTTCGACATCACGACGACCAACCTCAACCAGTCGAAGGCGTTCTACGCCGGGCTCTTCGGGTGGGAGTTCACGTCGGTGGCCGGAGCCGAGAATCTGGCGCTGGAAATCGTCTCCGGCGGCCAGCCCATCGGAACGCTTCGCGTCGCCGAGGGCAAGATCAGCCCCTACGACGGCGTGGTCTACATTCAGGTCAAGGACCTGCCCGCAAGCTGCGCGAAGGCGAAAGAGCTCGGCGGCATGATCCCTCCGGGATTCCCGTTCAACCTGTCCGACGGAAGGGGCGCGATCGCCCTCGTCGCCGACCCGGCCGGACACCCGATCGGGATGTATTCACGGACGCCGCTTCCGGCGGCGGCGAAATAGCGCGTCACTCCCCACTTCTTCAGGTCGGCAAAGTAAGCTGCACGGCCATGAGAAATCTGCGGATCGCTCTCGGCGTCGGCATCCGGCTTGCACGGGAATTGGCGGAGGCCATTGCACAACGGTGAGGGATTCTCAGCGCTCGAGCAAGTCGAAACCGATCAACGCAAGGAGCAAGCGAACATGAAGTCGAAGAACACGATCTGTCTCTGGTACGACAAGGACGCGCTCGAGGCCGCGAGCTTCTACGCCGTGACGTTTCCAGACAGCCAGGTCACGGCCGTCAACAAGGCGCCGAGCGACTACCCGAGCGGCAAGAAGGGCGACGTCCTCACCGTCGAGTTCACGGTCCTCGGCATCCCCTGCCTCGGCTTGAACGGCGGCCCGCAGTTCAAGCACAGCGAGGCGTTTTCCTTCCAGGTCGCGACCGACGATCAGGAAGAGACCGACCGTTACTGGAACGCCATCGTCGGCAACGGCGGCAAGGAGAGCGACTGCGGTTGGTGCAAAGACCGCTGGGGCCTCTCGTGGCAGATCACCCCGCGCGCACTGACCGACGCGCTCGCGGCCGGCGGCGCGGAGGCCAAGCGCGCGTTCGACGCGATGATGGAGATGGGCAAGATCGACGTCGCTGTCATCGAGGCGGCGGGGCGGGGCTGACGCCGACGGCGAGAGGCGATCGATGGCTCGCGTCTTCATCACCGGCTCCTCTGACGGCCTCGGCCTCGCCGCCGCCCGCACTCTCCTGGACGAGGGCCACGAGGTCGTGCTGCACGCGCGCAGCCGGAAGCGTGCGGCCGTCCTTTCCGATCTCGCCCCGCGCGCCCTGGGTGTGGCCATCGGGGATCTCAGCAGCGCGGCCGAGACGCGCGCCCTTGCCGACCAGGTCAACGCCCTCGGCCGCATGGACGCCGTCATCCACAATGCCGGCATCTACCTCGAGCCCGCCCGGGGATCCACGCCCGAGGGGCACGCGCGGACCCTGGCCGTGAACGTCCTCGCTCCATACATGCTGACGGCGTGGATCGACCGTCCAGACCGCCTCATCTACTTGAGCAGCGGCATGCACCGCGAAAGCGGCGGATCGCTCGACGACATCGACTGGACCACACGGCGCTGGAACCCCAGCAAGGCCTACTCCGAGAGCAAGCTCCACCTCGTCGCCCTCACGCTCGCCCTCGCCCGCCGCTGGCCGGACGTGTTGAGCAACGCCGTCGACCCGGGATGGGTCCCGACGAAAATGGGCGGCCCCGGCGCTACCGACGACCTCGAAAAGGGGCACCTCACCCAAACCTGGCTCGCCGTCAGCGAGGATCCCGCGGCGAAAGTCAGCGGCGGCTACTGGCACCATCGGAAGCGGAAGACCCCGGCGGCGGAGGGGCTGGACCCGGACTTCCGGGAGAAGCTCATCGAGAAACTCAAAGCGCTAACCGGGGTTCGCGTTCTCTGAGGCCCTAATAGTCCTTGGTCGTCATCGTAATGCGCAGCTTGGTAGTGGGATTCTTCTTCAACCTATCGGGGGCAACCACAAGCTTCCCATGTTCGCCGTTCGCTTCCTCTTTCGTGCGCCAGTTTTGCTTAACCTTGATATCGATCGTGGTCTTCGCTACGACGTCATCGCCGTTGATGACCTCAAATAGCAAGGTCACGAACTTGTCGTGGATGTAGCCCGGATTGGTGACGTTCGCCTCGATATCGACGTGAACCTTTCCGCCTTTATCCTTCACTGTCATCATCAAGCCGGAGTCCCACGTGCCCCCTCGGTGGCTGCCGTTCCTAATCGAGAGGCCGTCGCAGCTGTACTTACCCAGGTCGTAGTACTCGGCCGTCGTGAACGTCCCACTCTTCCAAGGTTTTGGCTTGGCAGGCGTCCAGTCCTCGTCCTTCCAAAGGGACGGGTCAGCCGGGGCGAATACTGTTTCGATGACCATCGGAGAGTGGAACTCGGTCGGATCCGCAACCGGAGCATTTGGATCGCCTTGCTTCACGGTCTGCGCAGCCGAGGCACCCGCAAGACAAAATCCGAAAACGACGATCGCCAGCTTTTTCATATCGCTCCCTCCCAGGGCGGCGCGAAACCTCCCATTGTCGAAGAGATCAGCGATGACTCGGTCGGTTGCCGGAGGTGTGGGGTCAACCGTGTATTCCTGTGTCCCCGCGCCCGGTACGGGAATACACGATTGACCCCATTACCTCCTACGGCGCCGGGGCGCCCCAAGTGAGGCCGAGCGCCTTCGACATGAAGACCGCCATCTGGCCACGCGTCAGCGCGTTGTCCGGGCAGTAGTTGCCGCCGCCGCAGCCCCCGGTGATGCCCGAAGCAGCGAGAGCTTCGATGTACTGGAAGAAGGGATGGCTCGTCGGCACGTCGTTGAACGTCGCCAGCGCGGGCGCGGGGCTGACCTGTCTGTGCCACAGAATTCGCACGGAACCGAGGGCCGCGTCGTTCGCGGAGTAGCGGATCCGATGTGCAAGATTTCGGACGCCGGACCCGACGTCGCCCGAGCTTCGCACGACGTAGTCGAGAGGATTGACATTGCAGGCCGAGGAGAACCCAACCGGCAGCGTCACGTGGGAGGCCTCGCCTCCCGGCACCGCATAGACGCCCCCGGTGCCGCCCACGTCCGGCAACGGTAACTGAATCGCTTCAAGGAACGCGCCCATCCCGCCGGTGCCCAAGCTGTACACGTCCACGCAGATGCCCACGATCTCAGCTCCCTCCGGCAGATCGAGCGGCGCGACGTACTGGCCGTCGCCGTGCAGATAGCCGTCGGTCGAGATGTCGTAGGAATAGCCGGTGTTCGTCCCCGAGGCGGGCCTGAACGAGGCCGCTCCCAACGTCAGCGTCTGTTCGTTGAGGCCGAATGGTTGCGCCTGAACGGACGAACTACCGAAGAGGCAGCCGAGGACGACGAGCGTGAGCGATGCAAGAGTCGTTTTCATGGGGGACGCCTCCTAATGCGTATGTCGTTTCGTATTCCACCACACCCAGCGCCCGGCCAGAAGTTGTGGGTGCCGGGAACCGTGTATTTCTGCGCTCCCACTCTCCGCTCCGGCGCGGGTCGGAAATACACTGGGGTTGGAGGGTCGGTTGGGGGGTCAGTCCTGATTTTGCCGACTGCCGGGAGGCGGCTCGCGACAATTCTAGGACAAGGCCCTGCCTCGTCCCCCCCGACTCGAACTTTGCGGCGCGCTGGACCACGTGACAGCGCGGGGAAACGAACGCCGTGCGCTTTTCCGGGACGACGCGGACCGCGAGGAGTATCTCCGCCGGATCGCGCGCTACCGCGATAAGTTCCGATTCCGCCTACTTTCCTTCCGGGCCGCGCTCCACCTGGGCAGGGATGACCCAGCGTTCGTGCGGCCGCTTGCCCGGCTCGAGCGCAGCCTCGAGACCGACCCGGCCACCCGCGCTCGGCTGAACCGCCTGCTCGATACCCTCACACCCCCGCCCCGCCCAAACCTCCCCCGGCGACTTCAAGTCAGCAGAATCAGGACTGACCCCGATCCCCAAGAGTAGACTTCGACCACCATGGATGGGGACATTCCCGACGGCCTGAAAGCGGACGTGCCGAAAGGCAGATGGGGCAAAATGCTCCTCGCGACACCGGTCGTCATGACCGTTGTCGCCACCCTGTTGGCCGGGCTGGCCTCCAGCGAGATGACCCGCGCGCAGTACGACCGCTCGCTCGCCTCGCAATTGCAGTCCAAGGCTGGCGACCAATGGGGTTATTTCCAGGCCAAGAAACTTCGAGCTGCGCTGCAGCAAAGCACGCTCGATTTGCTTCAGGCGACCGGCGCCATTCGCCCGCTGGACGCCACCAAGCTGATGCGATTCGGCGGGTTGGACGCCAAAGCGCTCGGTGCAATACAGAACAGTGAAGTGCCCGACATGCCTGCCGCCACGCTGGCCCCGAACCTGAAGGCAGCCCTCGACGCCGTGGAAAGTGCGCAGCCCGAGGCCGATGTTGCGGTGCTGCTCGGTACGGTCAAAGACGAAACTGTGGAATACGCACTGAAGGCCGCGCAAGCGAACTCACAGTCGTTCGACGCCGCAATCAGGCCGATCACCCAGGCCGTGGACCAACTGGACAAGACCCTGGCCTCAGGCAGCGCGCCGGAGCTGACCCGCGACTACACCGCCGCGCGTCTGCGCTTCGCCTCCGTGCGGTACGAGAAAGAGGCGCGCCTCAACCAGGCCATCGCCGGCCTGCTCGAACTCCAGGTCCGCAAGGGCGTCCTGTCCGCCGACCGACACCGCCGGCGCAGCGAACGTTTCTTTTACGGCATGCTCGCGGCTCAAGCGGCGGTCATCGTGTCCACCCTCTCCCTCGCGGCGCAGAAACGCAACGTACTGTGGGGTCTTGCGGCTACGGCAGGTCTCGCAGCCGTGGCCTTCGCCGCCTATGTCTATTTCTGGCTGTGAGGGCGTCGAACGTGCCTCCGGGTTTGGCCTTGTTTCGACCGCATAGGCTTCTCTCTGATGTCAGCAAGTCAAGACTGACCCCTTTCCCCCCTCTGAGGTCAGCAAATCAAGATTGACCGGTTCCCCCGTTCTCCCTTCGCAGGCAGGTCTGTCTGATCGCGGACCGGGTCAATCGGGACAGCTCGCCTCAACCCGGCGCGCCCGCTGTGGAATAATCGCGTCCGGACCCCCGACGTTCATCCGTCTCGCCACGAGACTGTCGTCGACACGAAGGAGGGAATCGCCGTGAGACTCCATCCGCGCGCCCGTTGGATCGCACCGCTCGCTTTCATCACGCTCACTGGCCTGCCGGCCGCGCGGGTCTCGGCCGACCCTGTCGGCCCCACACCGGACTCCGCGGGCTCCGCTCCGAGCTTCGGAACCGCATCGTTGTCTTCGGTGACCCTCGGCGCGTTCGCGTTCTCGCCGACCCAGAACAACGTCACGTGGGGCACGAGTTTCATCGACAACAGCGTGGTCATCTACCACACCGGCGTCAGCTCCAACCGAGAGGCGACATTCGATCTGCCGAACGGAGCCCTGATCGAAGAGGTCGGATTCCGTTTCTGCGACTCGACGCCGAGCAGCTTCTTCGACTCACGCCTCCGGATCGAAGACAGCTCCGGAGGCGCCCCGCAAACCATCCCTCTCGTGACCAGCACGATGGCGGAGACACCTGGCTGCGTCTATCGCACTGCCACGCTGGCGCCGGCGATCCAGGTCGACAACGCCGCGAAGGTCTACACGATCGAGCTCAGCCTGGACCCGGGGGCCGGCGACCTGATCGCCTTCGGACACGCTCGGGTCCGGTACCGGCTTCAGGTCAGCCCGGCGCCGGCGACGGGGACGTTCGGCGACGTGCCGACCGACCATTTATTCTTTCGATACATCGAGGCTCTGGCCGCCGCGGGCATCACGGGAGGTTGCGGCGGGGGCAACTACTGCCCGAGCAACCCGGTTACGCGCGGACAAATGGCCGCGTTCCTCTCGATCGCTCTTGGACTTCATTTCCCGAATTGATCCCGTCTCTCGGGCGGGCGGAGAGCTCGAGTCGCAGTTGCCTGTCGAGTCAGAACAGGGTCAGTCCTGACTCATTGACTTATCCCGCGGAAAGCACTTCTCCAGACCGCCTATCCTCGCTCTCACCCGGGCCTCAAGAGGGCTGGGGGTCAGTCCTGATTTTGCCGACCGCCGGGAGCCGGCTCGCGACAACTCTAGGACAAGGCCATGCCTCGTCCACCCCGCCTCGAAGTTTGCGGCGCGCTGTACCACGTGACAGCGCGGGGAAACGAACGCCGCGCGCTTTTTCGGGACGACGCGGACCGCGAGGAGTATCTCCGCCGGATCGCGCGCTATCGCGAGAAGTTCCGATTCCGCCTGCTTTCCTACTGCCTCATGACCAACCACGTGCACCTGGCAATCCGCGCGGGCGAGCAGCCGCTGTCGCGCGTAATGGCGGGCCTTCACTCCTCCTACGCGGAGTGGTTCAACCGGCGGCACCGCCGGGTCGGCCACCTCTTCCAGGGCCGGTACAAGGCTCTTCTCATCCAGGAGAACCGCCATCTCCAGGCGCTCGTGCGTTACATCCATCGAAACCCCGTGAAGGCGCGCATCGTCGCCCGCGCCGCCGACTACCCCTGGTCGAGCGATCGATCCCTGCGCTGCGGCGAGGCGCCTCCGTGGCTCGACGCAAACGATCTGCTCGCGCTCCTGGGCAACACGCGGCGGTTGGCGGTTCGTCGCTATGTCGAGCTCGTGGACGATCCGGGTGATGCGCCCGGCTACGATCCGGACCGCGCCCTCGACCAGACGGTCGTCGGCGACGAGGTGTTTGCCTCCGCGCAGTGGGAGGCAGCCCCCAAGGCGCCTCGACCGCGCGCACGCGAGGCTCGACTCGACGACGTGCTGATGGCGGTCGCTCGCGACGGCGGCTTCACGACCGCCGATCTCTGCAGCGGACGCCGCGGCGGCGAACTCGCCGCGACCCGCTGCCGTGCCGTCTACCTCGCGAGACTGCTCTGCGGCGTCTCCGCCCGGCGAGTCGCGCTCCACCTCGGCAAGGATGACTCTGCGTTCGTGCGGCCGCTTGCCCGGCTCGAGCGCTCCC
>JANMBR010000093.1:0-11613 GCA_031360505.1 Acidobacteriota bacterium | reverse complement strand
GTCCGCGAGCCGGAAGGAGCTCGACGCGAGGATCACGCCGGCCGCCGCAGTGGTCATCGCCAGCTCGTACGAGATGATCTGCGCGCTCGAGCGGATCCCGCCCATGAGCGAGAACTTGCTGTTCGACGCCCAGCCCGCCAGCACGATGGCGTAGACCGAGAGCGACGTGATGGCGAAGATGTAGAGAATCCCGATCGAGAGGTCGGCCCCGATCATCGGGATTTCGCGCCCCGAGACGTGGATGGTCGAGCCATAGGGCACGACCGCAAACGTCGAGAGCGCCGCGAAGATTGCGATGGCCGGCGCAAGCAGGTAGAGAAAGCGGTCGGCGCTCGTGGGCGTGATCGCTTCCTTGAAGAACATCTTGATCATGTCCGCGATCGGCTGGATCAGTCCGAAGGGCCCGACGCGGTTGGGGCCCGGGCGGTCCTGGATCAGCGCCGCACCGCGCCGCTCGAGCCAGGTGAGGGGCACGACGAAGAGGGGCAGAAGCAGCACGGGCAGGGCCACGCGCAGGATCACGATCGCCCAGTCGAGAAACGTCAAAGCGTCCCCGCCCACGCGAAGTCGCCCTTCTTCAGGAGCGCGCCGCCCTCGAGCTCCTGCTCCTTGACGGCGCCGTAGCCCTCCACCTCGTCGGCGATCTGGCCGAGGAGGTCCGTGGGCGTCCAGTTGCGGTCGCCGTAACCGAGCGCCGTCGCGAGCATCAGGAGATGCTCCCAGTGGGCGCGCACCGGGGGCCTGGGAAGAAACGCGCGCTCGAACTTCTGGACGCGGCCCTGGACGTTCGTGAACGTGCCTTCCTTCTCCGAGAGCGACGCCGCGGGCAGCACGACGTCGGCGCTGCGCGTGAGGGCGTTTCCATTGCGCGCGGCGACGACGAGGAAGCGAGCCTTGCGCAGCACGGCGACCCTTTCCGGATCGTCGGCAAGTGCCGCAAAGCCGGCGTCCGAGATCACGATGACCTCGGGCGAGGCCTTGCCCGAGAGAACGGCGTCCAGGCCGAAGCCGTTCCTGCCCGGCGACAGGCCCATGTCGCGCGCGCCGCGGAAGTTCGGAGCCGCGTCGTCGCCCTCGACCCACTCGGTCTGCGACTTGATCTTGCGCACGCGCGACTTGTCGACCACGACGTCGTGATTGGGGCAGGCAATGTGGTCGGCGAGCTTGCGCAGGAGGAAGTTCTCTTCGTTCGAGAGGTGCGCCGAGCCGAGGAAGAAGAGGCCGGAGGGGCCCGTCTTCTGGATCACCGCGCGGATCTCGCGAGCCGCGCGCTCGATCGCGACCGGAACGATGGCGTCCCTGACGTCGCTGCCCTCGCGGATCGAGGCCTTGTGGACGTCGCGGGCGTTCAACGATTCCGAGAGGAACCGCCCGTGGTCGCACAGCCAGTAGTCGTTGACGGCTGGGTTCAACCGCGGCAGGAACCGGTAGACGACGTCGTCCCTGGACTCGATCGAGACGTTGCAGCCGACGTTGCAGCCCGGGCAGACGGACTTGGTCTTGTGGAGATACCAGACACGGCTGCGGAAGCGGAAATCGCGCACGGTCAAAGCGCCCACCGGGCAGACGTCCGCGGCGCAGCCCGACCAGTCGTTGGCCAGAGGCGCGCCGTCGTGCGTCCACACGAGCGTGCGGCCCCCGCGGTCGAGGAACGTCAGCTCGCTCGTGCCGGCGATCTCCTGCGTGAAGCGGATGCAGCGCGTGCACTGGATGCAGCGCGTCATGTCCGCGACGACGTGCGGACCGATCATCGTACGGTCAAAGGTCGGGTACTGGCGCTTCTGCTCGTCGTAGTTCGAGAGCTGCGCACCGTAGCCGAACGAGTTGTCCTGGAGCGTGCACTCGCCGGCCTGGTCGCAGATGGGGCAGTCGAGCGGGTGGTTGATGAGCAGGAACTCCATCGTGGCCGCGCGCGAGCTCTTAACCTTGTCAGTCGTCGTCTTGACCGCGAGCCCCTCGCGCAGCGGCACCGTGCAGGCGGCCTGGATCTTCGGCACGCCCTCGATCTCGACGAGGCACATGCGGCACTGGCCAACGACCGAGAGCCGCGGGTGGTAACAGAAGTGGGGGATGTCGATCCCGGCGAGCCTGGCCGCGTCGATCAGGTTGAGGTTCTTCGGAACCTCGATCGGCTTGCCGTCGAAGACGACCGTGAAGGTGTCCTTCGGAGGCGGGGGCGCAGCCGCGGGCGGTGGCGCGATGGGGGCGCTGCTCATGCCGTCACCAGCTGGGGCTGCGCAGCCATGCAGCGCTTGTGTTCGACGTGGTACAGGAACTCTTCGCGGAACTTCGGCACCGCCGACAGGATGGGAGCCGCCGCTCCGTCGGCCAGGACGCAGATGGTCATGCCGTTGTTCATCTGGCCGGCGACGCGTGTCAGCAGCTCGATGTCTTCGACGCGTCCCTGTCCGTTCTCGATCCGCGCGAGCACCCGGTAAAGCCAGGTCGTGCCTTCACGGCACGGCGTGCACTGACCGCAGGACTCGTGCGAGAAGAACTTCAGGATGTTCATGACGGCCGCGACGATGCAGGTGTCCTCGTCCATCACGATGATGGCGGCCGAACCGAGCATCGAGCCCTTGGCAGCCACGCCGTCGAAGTCGAGCGGGCAGTCCTCGATCTCTTCGGGCTTCAAGAGCGCCGCCGAGGCGCCTCCCGGGATGACGGCTTTCAGCGACTTCCCGCCCTTGATGCCCTGGGCGTAGGCCTCGCCATAGATCAGCTCCTTGAAGGGCAGGCCCATCGGGGCCTCGTAGACGCCGGGACGGTTGACGTGGCCCGAAATGCAGAAGAGCTTGGGCCCCGCGTTCTTCTCGTTACGCCCGAGCTTCAGGAACCAGTCGGCGCCGCGGTCGATGACGTGCTTGACGCAGCAGAGCGTCTCGACGTTGTTGACGATCGTCGGGCAGGCGAAGGCCCCAGAAACGGCGGGGAAGGGCGGCTTGATGCGCGGCTGTCCGCGCTTTCCCTCGAGGCTCTCGATCAGGCCCGTCTCTTCGCCGCAGATGTAGGCGCCCGCGCCGCGGTGGACCGTGAGGTCGAGCGAGAAGCCGGAGCCGAGGATGTTCTCTCCGAGAAACCCCTTCGCGTAAGCCTCTTCGACCGCGCGGTTCAGGATGCGCGCGCCGTCGTAGAACTCGCCGCGGATGTAGATGTAGGCGTCGCGGCAGCGGATTGCGTAGGACGCGAGGATCATGCCCTCGATGAGCTGGTGCGGATCGTTCTCCATCACGAGCCGGTCCTTGAAGGTGCCGGGCTCGGATTCGTCGGCGTTGCAGAGCAGGTAGACGGGCTTTCCCTTCGTGTCCTTCGGCAGGAAGCCCCACTTGACGCCGGCGGAGAATCCGGCGCCGCCGCGTCCCCGGACGTTGGCCTTCTTGATCTCGTCGGTGACTTTCTCCGGCGCCCAGCCCTCGGTCAGGACCTTGCGCAGGCCCGCGTACCCGCCGTCGGCGACGTACGTGTCGATCGACTGGGAGTTCGGCATTCCAACGCGGCGGCTCAGGACCTTGTCCACGCTCAGGACTCCCGGGCGAGCCGGTCGAGGAGCTGATCCAGCTTCTTCTCGTCCATGGGCTCGTAGTACTTGTCGTTGACCATCATCGAGGGCGCCTTGTCGCATCCGGCGATGCACTCGACCTCGATCAGCGTGAACTTGCCGTCCTTCGTCGTCTCCTCGAGGCCGATGCCGAGCCTCTTGCCGCAGTGCGAGACGAGCGCTTGTGCCCCCAACAGGTGACAAGAAATCGAGGTGCAGACCTGCAGCAGGTTCTTGCCGACCGGGCGCAGGTGGAACATCGTGTAGAAGGTGAGGACGCCGTCCACGTGCGACGCAGGCAGGTCGAGGACCCGCGCGACCTCCTCGGACGTCTCCCTCGAGATCCAGCCCCAGGTCTCCTGCGCGACCCAGAGGACCGGAAGCAGCGCCGCCTGTTTCGTCGGGTAGCGTTTGAGGAGCTTCTCGATCCGCGCCATCGCTTCCGGCGGAAAGTTGCGCGGCTCTCCCGCTGCCTCGATGTGGTACCGCGTATGGCTCACCAGTCGAATGCTCCCTTCTTCCAGATGTAGGCGTAGCCGACGCCGAGGATCGCGAGGAACGCGAGCATCTCGACGAAGAGCGGCCAGCCGACCGAGCGGAACACGAGCGCCCACGGGTACAGGAACGCGATTTCCACGTCAAAAAGGATGAAGACCATCGCGATTACGAAGAACTTGATCGAAATCCGCTTGTGCGAGGCGTCCACCATGGGAACGCCGCTCTCGTAGACCTCGAGCTTGCGGCTCGTCCGCAGGCGGGGCGCCAGGAGCACGTTCAAAATGAGGACGGTCGCCGCCATCCCCGCGGCGAGACCGAGCAGGACGAGTATCGGAATGAAACTCTCAGGCATGGGGCGCCCGAACTTTTTCACAAGGGCCGGTGCGAGTCAACGCATGTCGAAGAGCCATAAGGGATAAGGGTTTTCGGCAGGACACGTAAGACGTTACGATCCGGCCGTGCCCGATCCCTTTCGCCCGTGCGCGCTCGTGCCCGCTTACCAGGCCGAGAAAACGGTCGGCGGCGTGGTGCGCGGGCTCGCAGCCTGCGTCCCCCGAGTCATCGTCGTCGACGACGGGTCCCGCGACCGCACGGGCGCCGAGGCCGAGGCGGCCGGCGCGGAGGTGCTGCGACTGAGGCAGAACGGCGGCAAGGGGACGGCGCTGCGGGCGGGCCTCGCTCGCGCGCTGGCGGGCGACGCCACCCACGTCGCGTTCGTGGACGCCGACGCCCAGCACGATCCCGCGGACCTGCCGCGCATGCTGGACGCCGCGCGCGAGGGCGACGACTTCGTCATCGGATCGCGCATGGCCGAGCTCGAGGCGATCCCGTTCTATCGCTACCGCACCAACGAGATCGGCAGCCAGGTTCTCTCGCGCATGACGGGTCACGAGATCGAGGACGCGCAGTCCGGGTATCGCGTCGTCGCTGCGGATCTGCTGCGCAAGCTCGACTTGAACGCGCGGGGATACATCATCGAGACCGAGATGCTGTTGAAGGCCGCGCCGCACGTCCCGCGCTTTCGTCACGTCCCCATTCGAGCGATCTACGGCGGGCCGTCTCACTACCGGCCGTTTCTTGACACGTGGGTCATCTCGTGGGGGGCGGTTTACTACAAAGTCTTCGAGATGGACTAGGTCTCGGCCCCGTGGTGCCGTAGGGGCGGGGCTTGTCCCGCCCGCCTCTCCCGACAATGCGGCTGATGCGGGCGGCCGCAGGGGCCGCCCCTACGGCCCGAAGAACGTCGACGGAACACTCGCTACAATCCCTGTCCAGTGTCCCACCCCATCATCACGCCCCTCCGCGTCCCGGGCCGCGCGCCTCGGGTGCTGACGATCGATGCCGAAGACTGGTTCCACGTCTGCGGCGATGGCTACTACTCGGACCCCCGGCGCTGGGATTCGTTCGCGCCGCGTGTCGAGAAGACCCTCATCCTGATGTTCGACGCGCTGGCGGGCGGCCGGCATCGCGCGACGGTCTTCTTTCTCGGTTGGATCGCGCGGCGCTATCCGGGCCTGGTGCGCGAGGCCAGACGACGCGGCCACGAAATCGGTGTCCACGGCGACCTGCACGGCCGGGCCGACGAGATGACCCCTGTCGAGTTTCGTGAAGATCTGCTGCGGGCGCGCCAGTCGATCGAGGAGGCGGGGCAGATCGCGACGAGCACCTACCGGGCCGCCGAGTGGTCGATCCGGGACGCCATGTCGCCCGCGCTGGGCGAGCTCGCCGCGGCGGGCTTCCGGTGCGATGCCTCGATGATGCCCGTGCCGCCGCTCGGCAGCGCCGACAATCCCCGTGAGCCCTATCGCATCGAGCGCGACGGATGGTCGCTGACGGAGCTTCCGCCTCTGACGGGGCGCGCGTTCGGCCGGCGTCTGCCGCTGGGCGGGGCGTGGCCATTTCGCATGCTCTCGCCCTCGCGCCTGGCGGCCGCCGAGAGTGGATTTCGCGACCGCGGCGCGCCGGCGGTGTTCACGCTGCACCCGTGGGAGATCGACCCGGCGCATCCGCCGATGGACGGGTTGCCGGCCGCCACGCGGGCCGTGCACTTCGGCGGCTTGAAGCGCTTTCCGGAGAGACTCGGCCGGTGGCTGGCAGAGGACCGCTGCGTGGCCATCGCCGACGTCCTGCCGACCCTCAGCCCCGCATGAGCGCTTGCGCCGCCTTCCTCTTCCCCGGGCAGCTGGCCGAATGGGTCGGTATGGGCCGCGACTTCTTCGACGCCGATCCGGAGGCGCGCAGGCTCTTCGCGCTGACGTCCGAACGCTGCGGTCGCGACCTCGAGCGGATCGTCTTCGAGGGACCGGAGGCCGAGTTGCGCGAGAACCTGGCCGCCCAGGCCGGCGTGTATCTCGTCTCGACGCTCGCCGCGCGCGAGCTCGTGCGGCAAGGCGTGCGGCCGACGGCGACCGCGGGATACAGCCTCGGCAACTACGCCGCCATGGTCGCCGCCGGCGCGATCGCCTACGAGGAGGCGCTCGACGTCCTTGTCGCGGTGTGGCGGGAGACCGAGCGGCTGCACATCCGGGGCGCAATGGCGGCGGTCATCGGGGCGCGCCGCGACGCGGTCGAAGAGGTGCTCGCCGGCCTGCGCGCGCTCGGGCTGCCGGTGTGGATCGGCAACGTGAACGCCTCGACGCAGTTCGTCCTGACCGGCAGCTCCGAGGCAGTGAAGGCCGCCCTCGACGAGCTCGGGCCCCGCGCTCTCTCCGTCCTGCCGCTGACGATGAGCTGGCCGATTCACAGCGAGCTGATGCACCCGGTCGCGGACGCGATCGCTCCGCTCATCGCGGGGCTCGCGACGGTTCGCAAGCCCGACGTGCCGTACTACGGGCCGGAGGGGCGGCCGGTGGACGGGGCGCAGGACGTGCGGCGCATGCTCGGCACGGCGTTCTGCTTTCCGACGCTCTGGAAGGAAACGTTCGAGGCCCTCGTCGCCGATGGCAACCGCGGCTTCGTCGAGGCCGGTCCGGGAGAGATGCTCTCCAGAATGGTGCGTTGGATCGATCGGACCACGCGCTGCCTGCCGGCCGGCTCGCTCGCCGCGATCCGGTCCGCCGTGGATATAGTCGGGCGCGAATGAAGACCGCCGTCGTCACCGGGGGCTCCCGCGGCATCGGGCGCGCGATCTCGCTCGAGCTCGCCGCGGCGGGCGCCCGCGTCATCCTGACGTGCCAGCGCGACATCGAGCGGGCAGAGGCGACCGCCGAAGAAATCCGCGGCGCCGGCGGGCAGGCGACTGCCCTCGTGATGGACGTGCTCAAAGCCGACGACGTCAAGGCGATGGCCGACCGCGTCGCGACGGATTTCGGCGGCGCGGACATCGTCGTCAACAACGCGGGCGTCATTAAGGACGCGCTCTTTCCGTTCATGAAGGAAGAGGACTGGGACTATGTCCTCGACGTGGATCTCAAGGGCGCCTTTCGCGTCACGAAGGCCTTGATCCGCGGCATGCTGCACAAGACGTCCGGCCGCATCGTCAACATCGTCTCGGTGAGCGGCATCTCCGGGCATGCGGGCCAGGCGAACTACTCGGCGGCCAAGGGGGGGCTCATCGCGTTCACGAAGTCGCTTGCCCTCGAACTGGCCCCGCGGGCCATTACGGTCAACGCCGTGGCGCCGGGGCTCGTGGACACCGAGATCATCGCGCACCTCAAAGAGGGCGCTCGCCACGAGTTCCTCGGCCGGATTCCGATGGCTCGCTTCGGCAAGCCCGAGGAGATCGCCGCGGTCGTCGGGTTTCTTGCCTCGGACAAGGCCTCGTACGTCACCGGGCAGGTCTGGCGGGCGGACGGCGGAATGGCCTGAGGCGACCCGTCTATAATCCCCACGAAGGAGCCTTAATGTCCCGGCAAGAACTCGCGTCGCAGGTCAAGGACCTGATCGTGCGGCGCTTGAAACTCGACATCGACCCGAAAACGATCGACGACCAAGCGCCGCTCTTTGGCGAGGGCCTCGGCCTCGACTCGATCGACGCTCTGGAGCTCGTTCTCGGGCTCGAGCAGGAGTTCCACATCAAGGTCGAAGACGAAGAGGTGGGGGTCAAGGCCTTCGCCTCGGTCGACGCACTCTGCGACTTCATCGAGCAGAAGAAGAAGGCCTGATGCCGACGTCAGCGCTTCCGCACGCATACCCGTTCCGGTTCGTGGACGCGGTCGTCGAAGAGCGCGATGCCGACTTCTCCAGGGGCACCGTCCGCGCCCGGATTTCTGCCAACGCGCGCGGCGCGATGGGGGCGGCGTGGCAGAGCCCGCTGCTCTACGCCGAGGCGATCGCCCAGGCGGCGCTGCTGCTCGAGGGCGGCGAGGCGGACGCCGCGCGCACCGGATTTCTGGCGGGAATCGAGGGCTTCGCGTCCGAGCGGCCTCCGCTCGCGGGCGAGACGCTCGACATCTCGGTTCGCCTTGCCTCGCACTTTGGCGCGATCTTTCGGTTCGACGGCGAAGTTCGTTCCGGCGGGGAAGTCCTGGCCCGCGGCAGCGTCCTGGTGCGCAAGGGTGAGCCGTCGGGCGTGAAAGAGACCGAGGTGGAGCAATGAAGCTGTCCGAGGAAGAACGCGGATCCCACACGATCCTCCGGGTCGGCGGCACGCTGTCGGTGGGAGACGCGACGCGAGCGCTCCAGGAGCGGTTTGAAAAGGTCGGCAACGACCGCACCGGCGCGGTCGTGCTCGATCTCTCGGACCTCGAACACCTCGACTCGACGGCGATCGGCGTCTTCGTGGGGGGTCTGAAAAAGTTTGAGGCGCAGGGCCGCCGCTTCTACCTCGTCAACCCGCGCGAGCGCGTGGCCTCTGTGTTTCGGATCACGCACCTGGATTCGGTGTTCCGCGTCTTTCCGACCGTTGAGGCGGCGCTGGCCGTGGCAGCCCTGGCGTCGCAGGAAGAGGAGACCAGTGAGCACTGAGGTGGCAGCCGTGTGCCAGTGCACGCACGAGCCGCCGCATCAGTTCGTCATCGCTCAGCGCTCGCGCCGGCGCGAAGGCATCCTGCTCGCGCTCCAGCGGATCGACGAGCCGTATCCTCGCCGCGAGGTCTTCGTGACCGGCCGGGAGATGAAGATGGCGACGGACAACGCGGTCAAGGCCTGCTTCGTCTGCGTGGACAAGGGCTTCCGGGAAACCGCGATCGCGATTTCGAAGGACGACATCGAGCTGGGACTTCCGCCCGCCTGATGACGGAACCGGGCGGCGACCGCTTCGCGGCCTTCAAGAAGCAGGCGGGGGAGCGGGCCGCGGCTTCGATCGCTTCCGGCATGGTCGTCGGCCTCGGCACGGGCAGCACCGCCATTTTCGCGACGCGGCGCCTCGGCGAGTTGCTGGCCTCCGGAGCGCTTTCGGACGTCGTCGGGTTCCCGACCTCCCGGGCGACGGCCGACGAGGCGCGGCGCCTGTCGATCCCCCTCCTCTCGGAAGACCTGCCGCGCGCAATCGACCTGACGATCGACGGCGCGGACGAGGTGGACCCCGCGTTGAATCTCATCAAGGGCGGCGGTGGAGCGCTCTTTCGCGAAAAGATTGTCGCGCAGGCCAGCCGCCGTGTCGTCATCGTGGTGGACGAGTCGAAGCTCTCGGCGGCGCTCGGGACGAACCACCCGCTTCCCGTCGAAGTCGCCCGTTTCGGCTGGCAGTCGCAGCAGCGCTTTCTCGAGTCGCTGGGCGGCAAGCCCGTCGTACGGACGGCGACCGGCGGCAAGCCGTACGAAACCGATCAGGGCAACTGGATTCTCGATTGCGCGTTCGGCCCGATCGCGGATCCGGTGAGTCTTGCAGTCCAGCTGGCGGCCCGCGCCGGGATCATCGAGCACGGGCTCTTCTGCGGCATCGTCTCCCAGGTGATCGTCGCGGGGGAGAGCGGGATCCGAGAGATCAATCGCCCGGCCTGACGACTCGCAGCCGTAGATCGTCGAGAACCCCGAATCAGAGCTCGGCGAGGCGGCGCAGCTTGTCCTCCACCTCGCGGAGAATTCCACCCGGCAGGGCTCGCAGTGCCCGGACGAATCGCCGGTTGTCGATCGCACGGCTCTGATCGATCATGATCTCGCAGTCCTCGCGGTTGCCGGCGATCCCGCGAGGCAGCGGCACCCGAAGAATGTTCTCCCCGGACAGCCGGGTCGTGCATGGCAGAACCCAGGTGGAAGGGTGCCGCAGCTCGTTGAGAAGATCGGTCTGGATCACGAGAACGGGCCGCACTTTTCCGGGTTCCGTCCCCAGGTTGGGATTGAGATTGGCCAGACAAAGGTGGCCGCGCCGGACCTTCACGATTCGTCGAGCCCTTCGGACGCCAGGGGATCGAGCTCCCTGATCTCGTGCGCCAGCGACTCGCGCGTGGCGCGCGAGGCCCGGCGATAGGATTCCCGCAGGCTCTCGCGATCGGTGACCTCGTTGAGGAGCCGGAGGCCGCGGCGAACCACCTCGACCTTGCTTTTCGCCTTCAGCCGGGTCTGCAGCGAAAGGACGAGCTTCAGCTCCTCGGCCGGCAGGGTAATGCTCGACTTGGTATTGCGTTTCATACCTGGATGATACCTCGATTCCGGGCCGGACGCGATCGCGTGCGGCCAAAAGGTAGCCTGGTTGAAGCGCCGGCCATCCCGGCAACGCCAAATTCCTGCCCTGCGCCGAGGCGTAGAATTTCGCTCGTGGATCTCCCGCGTTGGCGCCTCGCCCTGGCCTATGTCCTGGCCGCCGCCCTTCTCCTTGGGGCCGCGGGCTGCAGCAAGGCAGAACCGCTCTCGCACGAGAAGGCCGCCGGCATGATCGAGGCGTCCGTCGCGTTTCAACTCCCGCTCGACGAGGATCTCCGGAAGCTCGACGCCAGCTTCGGCGACCCGAAGGTCAAGCGAGAGTTCGTCAGGGTCGTCGGCCTGGCCTCGAAGCCGGACGGTCCAATTGGCATGGCCGGAGAAACTGCGACCGTGACCTTCCTGTGGCGCTGGAGCCAGGGCCCGCTTGCCAGCCACCCCTACACCACGATCGCGAAGATTCACGGCGATTCGCACGGCTGGAAACTCTACGAGGACGTTCTTAAACGCAACCTGCGCGTGTCGATCGCGGGGGAAGAGTGAGAGTTGGTGCGAAAGGGGGGACTCGAACCCCCACGGTGTTACCCACAGGTTCCTGAAACCTGCGCGTCTACCAGTTCCGCCACTTTCGCAGGACCCGAGAGAGTAGCGACATGCTGCTCAGGAATCAAGTGTTCGCTGCGCGAGAATTGCCGCCGTCACTTCAGACCCGACACCACATACAGGCGGGAGAGCGCGCGCCAGAACGTGTAGGCATAAGACTTGCCGTCCGGCGTGAGAACGACCTTGCGGAAACTCACGAAGCCGGCAGGGTCGGCGACGGCGATTTCCCGCCAGGGCTCGAGGCGGCCCGAGGCGATGTCGTATCTGGTGATTTTCAGCGGAGCGCCCTCGGACGCCAGGAAGAGGCCGGTCCCTGTCGCGTCGAAGCGGAGGATCGTTCCCTCGACGGGGGCGCCCGGGAGGCGGCGGGGCTCGCCGCCCTCGACCGGGAGAAGAAAAAACGCGGTTCGATCCTGGTTTCGGGCGGCGACGAACTTGCCGTCGGGCGAAATGGC
>JANMBR010000063.1:0-6049 GCA_031360505.1 Acidobacteriota bacterium | reverse complement strand
GTCCCGCCCGGCACGCGGACGCGGGGAGAGCTCGTGGCCAAATCCGAGTGCGTGGTCTCCGGGTTGTCCGTGGCGCGGCGCGTGTTCGAGCTGCTCGACCCGGAGCTCGCGTGGGAAGAGGCCGCGTCAGCCGGCGCTAAGGTCGCCCCCGCGTCGCCGCTCGCCTACCTCTCGGGCCACGCGCGCGCGATCCTGACGGCCGAGCGCGTCGCGCTCAATCTCCTGCAGCGCATGTGCGGCATCGCGACCTCGACGCGCCGATTCGTCGAGGCCGTCGAGGGCACCGGCTGCCGGGTTCTCGACACGCGCAAGACTGCTCCGGGACTGCGCCCCTTCGACCGGCAGGCCGTGCGCGACGGCGGCGGCGTGAACCATCGGTACGATCTGGCCGAGATGGTCTTGATCAAGGACAATCACCGCCGGCTCGCCGGCGGCGTCGCGCGCGCGGTGGCTGCCGCCCGCGCCGCCACGCTGGCAGCGCCCATCGCGATGGAAGTTGAAGTCGAGGTCGAGTCCGAGGCCGAGCTCTCCGAGGCCATCGCGGCCGGCGTCGACCGGATCCTGATCGACAACCAGTCCCCCGAGACCGTCGCGCGCTGGTGCGCGATCGCGCGGCAGGCGAAGACGCCTCCGTTGCTCGAGGCCTCCGGCAACATGCGCCTCGACACGGTGCGCGCCTACGCGCTGGCCGGAGTGGACGCCGTCTCGGTCGGCGCCCTCACCCACTCGGTCCCGGCGGCCGACGTCTCCCTCGAGCTCTTCACCGTATGAACGCCGAATCGACCGACGTCCTCATCCTCGGCACGGGAGTGGCCGGCTGCGCTGCGGCGCTCGCGGCCGCGCGGGACGGCGCCTCGGTCACGCTCGTGACGCGGGCGGAGGAGGCGCGCGAGTCCAACACCTACTACGCACAGGGGGGCATCGTCGCCCGGCCGCCCGGCGACACGCCCGAGAAGCTTGCCGCCGACATCGCGCGCGCGGGCGATGGGCTCTGCTCCCCCGAGGCCGTCGCGCTCATTTCCCACGAGGGCCCGGACCTCGTCCAGTCGCTGCTCGTCGAGGAGCTCGGGGTGCCCTTCGACCGCGAGGGGGCGGGCTTTCACTGGACGCTCGAGGGCGCGCACTCGGTGCCCCGCGTCCTCCACGTCAAGGACGCGACGGGCGCCCCCATCGAGCGCGCGCTCATCGAGGCGTGCCGCAAGGAGAAGAACGTCCGCTGGATGCTCCAGTCGACCGCGGTGGATCTGCTCACGCTCTCGCACGACTCGACCGATCTCGCCGACCGGTACCACGCGCCCGCCGTCATCGGGGCGCACCTGCTTTCGCGCAACGGCAACGGCGTCGTTCCCCACCTCGCGCGCGAGACGATTCTCGCCACGGGCGGCCTCGGCCAGGTTTACCTGCACACCACGAATCCTCCCGGCGCCCGCGGCGACGGCTTCGCGATGGCGCGGCGCGCCGGCGCGCGGCTCTTGAACCTCGAGTACGTCCAGTTCCACCCGACCGCGCTCGTGCACCCGAAAGGACGCCTGCTGCTCACCGAAGCGCTGCGCGGCGAGGGCGGGCACATCACGGACATTTCGGGAAAGCCCTTCCTGAAGGAGGTCCACCCGGACGGGGAGCTCGCGCCCCGCGACGTGGTGGCTCGCGCCATCCACCAGCGCATGCTCGAGAAGGACGAACCGCACGTCCTGCTCGACATCTCGTACAAGCCGGCAGAATGGATCCGCGGACGGTTTCCGCAGCTCGTCGAGCGCTGCCTCGAGTACGGCTTCGACCTGACGGCGGGGCCCGTTCCCGTGGTCCCCGCGGCGCACTACGCGTGCGGCGGCGTGGCCGTCGACGGCAACGGGCGCACGACCCTCGGCCACCTGCGCGCGGTCGGCGAGGTGTCCTGCACGGGCGTTCACGGGGCCAACCGCCTCGCCTCGACCTCGCTGCTCGAGGGGCTGCTCTGGGGCTGGAAGGCCGGCAAGGCCGCCGCCCGTGAGGCGGCGCGCAAGAGGGGCCGACCGCTGCCGCAAGTGCGCCCGTGGGAGCCCGAGCACGAGACCGTGGATCCGGCCCTCATCGCGCAGGACTGGATGGTCATCCGGCACACGATGTGGAACTACGTCGGGCTGCTCCGCTCGGAACGGCGGCTCGACCGGGCCGGCCGCATCCTCGGCGAGCTGCGCGAGGAGATTGAGAACTTTTACCGGCGCGGAACCATGTCGGACGCCCTGCTGGGCCTTCGCAACGGCGTCCAGACGGCGCTGGCCATCCACCGCGCGGCGGCAGACAACCCGGTTTCCAGAGGGTGTCACTACAGGGTGGACGGCTAGCCCCGGCCCGCCTCCGCGACAACACCGTGGTGGATGCGGGCGGCCCGAGGGCCGCCCCTACGGCACGGGGTCTTTCTCTTTCGTCCCGTAGGGCGGGGCTTGCCCCGCCCGCCTCTGTAACACCGTGACGATCGCGGGCGGCCACGAGCGCCGCCCCTGCGGCACCAAAGTGCGAATGCCCTCTGCGTTATAGTCCGGCCCCTATGAGCGTTCTTTACCTCGCCTTCGAGACCCACGAGCGCCAAAACCGCCTGATCAAGCTGCAGAAGAGCGGCGCCCACATCGTCGTCGCCGAGCCCCGCTGGCCCGGGTTCTTCGAGCTCGCCAAGCGTGAGAAGCCGTTCGCAATCGCGATCGATTTCTCCAGCGCCCCGTCCCATGCCCTCGAGACCGCCGATTACCTGACCAAGGCCAAGGAGACGAAGGAGGCAGCGATGTTCCTCCTGCGCGTCCAGGCCGACCGGCTGGAGGGCGCGCAGAAGCGCCTGCCCAACGCGATCCTGGTGACCGAATCGGAGCTCTCGGCGCGCCTCCACCAGATGGAACAGGAAGCCCAGGCCCGGGCCCTCCAGAAGAAGGAAGCCGCCGCGCACGCGAAGAAGGTAGCGCGCGCAGCCGCCCGCGCCGCCGCCGGCCTCAGCGTCGAAAAGGGCAAACCCGCACCCGCCCCGGGCAAGGCGAAGCCGGTCGCCAAGCTCGTCGCGAAGACCGCCGCCAAGCCCGCCAAGCCCGCCGCCAAGGCGGCGCCCGCTCCCGCACCGAAGAAGAAAGCGGCGAAGAAGCCCGCGACCGCCGCGCGCAAGCCCAAGCCGCAGCCCAGGAAAAAGAAGTAAACGAAGCGAGGAGACCAGGATGCCTACCGGATTTTCGCGGGAGGAATTGCGGTCCTACGCCCGCGGCAAGCGCGCGGAGTACGAGAGCGTTCTCGAAAAGATCGTTGAAATCCCCTCGGTTTCGGTCGAGCCCGAGCGCAAGCCCGACACGCGGCGCGCCGCCGAGTACGCGGTATCGCTGCTGAAGTCCTTCGGCGGCACGGCAAGGCTGTACGAGACGAAGGGGCATCCCATCGTGCACGGCCGCTTCGACCGCGACCCGAAGTACCCGACCGTCACGATCTACAACCACCTCGACGTGCAGCCGGCCGACGGGCCGGACTGGAAGACGGCGCCCTTCGATTTCGTGAAGGACGGCGACCGCTACCTCGGCCGCGGCACGACCGACGACAAGGGCCCGGCCATCACGGCCCTCTATGGCGCGCGGTATGCCTTCGAGCACAAGGTTCCGGTCAACATCCACTTCCTCTGGGAGCTCGAGGAGGAGATCGGCAGCCCGAACTTCGAGATGACCATCCGGGCGCACGCCGCCGACTTCGCCACCGACTCGGTCGTCGTCTCCGACACCGTCTGGGTCTCGCGTTCGCGGCCGGCCTGCCCAGCGGGGCTGCGCGGGCTGCAGGGCTTCCGCTTCGAGCTGCAGACGGGCGAGACCGACCAGCACTCCGGCACGGCGGGCGGCGCCGCGCGCAACCCGATCACCGAGCTCTGCGCGCTCATCGCCGACTGCGTGGACGGAAAGACCGGCCGCGTCAAAATCCCCGGCTTCTACTCCGACGTGGTGGCGCCGACGAAGAAGGAGCTCGAGGACCTGAAGAAGTGTGGCTTCACAGTGAAGGACTTCAAGAAGGACCACCTCTTCCGCTCGCTCCGCGTCAACGACGCGCTCGAAGTGATGAAGCGCATCTGGATGATGCCGACCTTCGAGGTCCACGGCATCGCCGGCGGTTACCAGGGCCCCGGCGTCAAGACGATCATTCCGCCCAAGGCGACCGCCATCGTCTCCTGCCGCCTCGTCCCCGACATGAACCCCAAGAAGATCGTCAAGCTCGTCAAGGACTTCGTCAAGAAGCGCAACCCGGACGTGAACGTCTCCGCCGAGCACGAGCTGCCGGCCTACCAGGGAAAGACGACCGGCCCGTACGCGGACGCAATTCGCGGCGCGATGAAGTTTGCCTTCGGCAAGGAGCCGGTCTTCGTCCGCGAGGGCGGCTCGATCGGCGCCGTCCTCTCGATGGAGAGAGTGTTGAAGAGCCCAGTATTCTTCCTCGGCCTCTCGCTGCCCGAGCACGGCTACCACGCGCCCAACGAGAACTTCGACTGGCCGCAAGCCGAGGGCGGGATCGCGGCGTTTGCCGAATACTTCCGTCGTCTCGGCGAACTGAAAACCGCTTAGTCGCGAGGGGCGGAACTTGCCCCCCGGAGGCGTCCGATGAAGAAGACCTTCGCCGCCGTCAGCATTCTTATCCTCGGCGCCGCGCTCGCTCGCGCGGCAGACGCGAAGCCCGCCGACCCGCTCGCGGTCGAGCTCGAGCGCATCTTCGCAAAGAAGGACCTCGAGGCGAAGAAGTTCGGCCCCTCGAGCTGGATGGACGAGGGGCGCGCCTACACGACCGTCGAGCCCTCGGCGACGGACCCCGACGCGAAAGACATTGTTGCCTACGACACCGCGAGCGGAGCGCGCCGCGTGCTCGTCGCCGCCTCCGCGCTCGTGCCCGCCCCGGGGCAGAAGCCGCTCACGATCGACGACTACGCGTGGTCGAAGGACGGCAAGCGGCTGCTCCTCTTCACGAACACGAAGAAGGTCTGGCGCCGCAATACGCGGGGCGACTACTGGGTGCTGGAGCTTTCGACAGCCAAGCTGCGCAAGCTCGGCGCAGGCGGCCCCGAAGCCTCGCTGATGTTCGCCAAGTTCTCGCCCGACGGCGGCCGCGCCGCCTACGTGCGCGCCAACGACGTCTGGGTCGAGGACCTTGCCTCGGGCAAGATCACGCGCCTGACCTTCGACGGCTCGGCCTTGATCGTCAACGGGACCTCCGACTGGGTCTACGAGGAGGAGTTCGACGTCCGCGACGGATTCCGCTGGAGCCCGGACGGAAAGAACATCGCCTACTGGCACTTCGACACCTCGCACGTCGGGGAGTTTTCGCTCATCAACGATACCGACACGACGTACCCGATCGTGACGAAGATCCAGTACCCAACGGTGGGCACGACGAATCCCGCTGTGCGGATCGAGGTCGTCCCGGCTTCCGGAGGACCGACCCGCGGCATCTCGCTGCCCGGCCATCCGCGCGACACGTACGTCCCCCGCATGGAGTGGGCCGAGGGCCCGACCGAAATCCTGCTCCAGCAGATGAATCGCCTCCAGAACACCAACGACGTCTGGCTGGCCGATCCGAAGACGGGTGTTGCACGAAAACTCTTCCGCGACGAGGACAAGGCGTGGGTGGACGTCGTGGACTCCTGGCAGTGGCTGCCCGGAGGCAAGGAGCTGCTCTGGGTCAGCGAGCGCGACGGCTGGCGCCACGCCTGGGCGATCCCGCGCGGGCCCGGCTCACCGCGGCTGCTCACGCCCGGAGCCTTCGACATCCTGACCGTCGAAGCGATCGACGAGAAAGCCGGGATCCTGTACTTCATCGCCTCGCCCGACGACGCCGTGAGGCGCTATCTCTACCGTGCCCGCCTTGACGGCAAGGGCGTTGCCGAGCGAGTGACGCCGGCGAACCAGCCGGGAACGCACGCCTACAAGATTTCACCCGACGCCCGCTTTGCCATCCACACCTACTCGACCTCCGACCGGCCGCCCGTCGTCGACCTCGTCCGACTCCCCGCGCACCAGAGCGTGCGCATGCTCGAGTCCAACGCCGCGCTCGTGGCCGCCGTGGCGCC
>JANMBR010000211.1:0-17729 GCA_031360505.1 Acidobacteriota bacterium | reverse complement strand
AGAGCGGCGCGCGCCAATCACCGAACTGGAAGAGCAGTACGATCGAAACGAGCAGCAGGCCTCCGAGCAGGACGAAGAGGAGCTCTCGAAACGAGTTCTGCTGTTGCTCGTAGAGGCCTCCGAACACGATGCGCATTCCGGGCGGCAGGCGCAAGCCGCGCTCGAGCTTTCCGCGGATCTCGGCGATGGCGCCGCCGAGGTCGCGCCCCTCGAGCCGGGCGGTGACGCCGAGAAAAGTCTTGAGGTTCTCGCGGTCGATCTCGGCCTCGGGGGCTCCGGTCGAGATGGAGGCGACGTCCGTCAGAGGAACGAGAGCCCCCGTCGGCGTGCGCAGGCGCAGACTCGCGAGCCCCCGCGGATCCTGGGCGAAGATCCGCAGGTCGTAGAGCCGTTCGCCGATCCGGATGTTGCCCGTGACCGTACCGGCGAGCGCCGGCTCCACGGCCACCTGCACATCTTCCGTCGTGAGTCCGAACCGAGCGGCGCTGCGGGGCCCTTCCTGGGGCCACTGCGGATCGCCGGCAGGGACTCGGATGGTCAGGGCGGGCCCCGCGATGACGATCCCGTCGAAGACGTCCTCGACGCCCTTGACTCCGCTCAGGATCCCCGCGGCCTCGCGGGCCCGGTCATGGAGAAGAGCCTGGTTCTCGCCGAAGAGGCGGATGTCGATCGGTTGGGGAACTCCGCCCGTCAGGTCGCCGATGTTGTCCTCGAGCAATTGCCCGAAGTCGGTGTGGAGGGCCGGCGCGAGCGCGGCCGCGCGAGCCCGGATGTCCGCGATGACCTCCTCGACGCCGCGACGCTGTTTCCGAGGCTTCAGGCGGATGACGTAGTCGCCCCGATTCGGCTCCGTGATGAAGAACCCGAGCTGGGTTCCGGTGCGGCGCGAGTAGCCGCGGATGTCGGGAATCGTCAGGAGGACCTTCTCGAGGCCGTTGAGCATCTGGTCGGTGTCGGTCAGCGACGTGCCGGGCGGGGTCCAGTAATCGAGGATGATCGAGCCCTCATCCATGGCGGGGAGGAAGTCGGACCCGAGGCGGCGGTAGAGAAAAAAGCCGGCGCCAATCAGCGCCACGCAGGCGAGGCCGGCCAGCCACGCATGCCAGGCCCGAAAGGGCGACGGCGCGCGCGGCGCCTTCTGTGCCGGCGGCTTCGCATACGCCCCGCCGCTCACGCGAAGGACGACGGGAACACCGAGAGCCGAAACGAAAAAG
This sequence comes from Acidobacteriota bacterium, assembly GCA_031360505.1. Classification (GTDB taxonomy): domain Bacteria; phylum Acidobacteriota; class Thermoanaerobaculia; order UBA5066; family Gp7-AA6; genus DAHUXD01. Next base: position 16,515 of record JANMBR010000211.1, on the reverse strand, counting down.
GAAATTGCGAGCGCGAGCGCCATCGTGAGTGCCAGCGGCTGAAAGAACGCGCCGGCGACGCCGGTCAGCAGGGTGAAAGGCAGGAAGATCACGATCGTCGAAAGGCTCGAGCCGATCAGCGGGCGCAGAATGGCCCGCAAACCCGTGAGCGTCGGCGCGCTCGAACCGTCTTCGCGGTGGCGCTGGATGCTCTCGGCCACGACGATGGCATCGTCGGCGATCAGTCCGAGCGCGGCCGCGATGCCCCCCAGGGTCATCAGATTGATCGTCTGTCCCGTGATCCCCAGCGCGAGCAGGACCACCGCGACCGTGAGCGGGATTGCGGACACGGAGACGAGCGCGATGCGCACGCTCCGGAGGAAGACGAGCAGCACGATGGCCGCGAGCCCGACGCCGATCAGGATCGCATCCCGGACGCCGTTGACCGAATGCGACACGAATTCGGCCTGGTCGTAGAAGGTGGTCCAGTGGACGTCCTTCGGAAGCAGGTCCGGGCGCTCGGCGAAGAGGCGCCGCACTCCCGCCGCGATGGCCACCGTGTTGGCGGCAGGCTGCCGCGTCAGGTTGATGAGGACGGCGGGCCGCCCGTCGGCCGTCGTCCGGATGTATGAGATCGCGTCGGCCACGCTCACCGTGCCGAGGTCGCCGAGCAACGCCGGCACGCCGCCGCCGGGCACGGGGATCGCGATGCGGGAGAGGCCTTCCGTGTCAGCCACGACGCCATCGACGAGCGAGAGATACAGCTCGTGATTCGATTCCGTCAGCCCGGCCGAGAGAATCTGGTTGTTCTTGCGGATCGCGGCGACCACGTCCGTCACGGCGAGGCGCCGCGCGGAAAGGGCTTCGAGATCGAGGCGCACCTGGAATTCCCGGCGGCGCCCGCCCTGGACCTGTGCCTGCGAGACGCCCCGTATGCGGACGAGTTCGGGCATGAGTGTGTATTCGGCCAGTTCCCATAGGTCCGCCTCGCTGCGCGTGTCGGAGGTCAGGGCATATCCGAGGATGGGGAAAAGCGCCGTGTTCATGGGCGCCACGTCCACGTGCGTGTCCGGGGGCAGGTCGGGGGAAATCCGCGCAATCGCTTCCTGTACGCGCTGCAGCGCGACCTGCATGTCCGTGCCCCACTCGAAGTTTGCGGAGAGCTCCGTCGACCCGCGGGACGTCGTCGAGCGCACCAGCCGGATTCCGGGAAGGGGAAGCAGGGCTTGCTCGAGCGGGCGCGTCACGCTCGGCATCATCCGCGCCGCCGGCTCGTGGCCGACGTCGGCGATGACCTTGATGACCGGAAAGGTGACCGAAGGGAAGATCGCGAGCGGCATCCCGGTCACGACGAGGATACCCGCGATGGCGAGCAGTGCGACCACGACCATGATCGCGAGGGCGCGGTCGTGCGCCCAGTGGAGCAGGCTCACGGGCGCGCTGCGACCACGGCGCCTTCGGGCAATCCGACCTGGCCAGCGACGACGACCGATTGGCCTGCGGGCAGCGCCGGCGCCGTGATCTGCGTGCCTGCCGCTGCGCGAAGTCCTGGCGTCACGTCGATCCAGTGAGCCCGGCCGTTCTGGACGAGGGCAATGCGCGAAGTTCCCGCGAGGTCGTCGCGAACGATCGCGGCGTCGGGAACGACCGTGGCATCGCGGTGCTCGGCCACGGTGATGCGCGCCGTTCCGAAGAGGCCGAGGGGCGGAACCCCGGACACGGCGCGGAGGTTCACGCGAACCGGGACCGTAAAGTCCGAGGCGTTGGCGCCCGGCAGAACGCCGTGCACCGTCCCGCCGAATCGGGCGGGCTGCCCGGGAACCTCGATGAGGACGGGTTGACCGGCGTGGACCCGCCCCAGGTCGCTCTGGATCACGTCGACGAGGAACACGACGGACGACGCGTCGGCGATGGTGAGGATCTCCTGGTCTTGCGCCAGCCGGTCGCCGCCAGCGGCGGCATGCGTGAGGACCAGCCCGTCGGAGGGAGCGGTGATCGCTGCCCGAACCAGGCCGCGTTCGGCCAGAGCCAGGGCGCGAGCCGCATCCTGCTTCTCGGTATCGGTCTTTGCATCCCGCTCCATCTGGTGCGCTCCGGCAAGTGCGGCCTCGCTGTCGCGCGAGACGATTGCCCCGAGCGGGTCCCCGCGACGCACGCGATCCCCATCGGCGGCCGAGAGTTCGATCAGCGTGCCGGCGAATGGGGCGCGAACCTTCTGCTGTGCCAGCGCGGCGGTCCGGCCCGGACCCGAAACGACGTCGGCGAGCGTCGCGCGCGAGGCCGGCGCGACACGGACCGGGATCGCGGCGGCCGGAGCGGCGGACGCGGGCACCTCGGCGGCCGGCTTCGCCCGGCAGGCGGCGAAGCACAGAACGAGAACGAGGAGGCTTCTCTTCAAGGGGTGCTCCAGCGCAGGGAGACGGCGTCCGCCACGCGATAGCGGGCGATCGTCTCGCTGCGGCGTACGGCCGCTTCCAGGGCGGCGGAATGCGCCTCGAGGACTTCGAGCGCGGTCGCCGCGCCCCCGCGGTAGCGGCTCTGCGCGTCGAGGTACGAGTCGCGGGCATCCGGAACGGCGCGGGACAGAATCTCGATCTGCTTGTAGAGATGGGCCAGAGCTGCGTGCGCCTTCTCCCAGACCAGCCGCGCATCGCGCCGCCCGAGCTCGAGCGCGAGGCGCGATTGCTGAAGCCCCAGACTCGCCTGGGCAACACGCGCGCGCGCCGCTCCGCGGTCCCAGACGTTCCACGCGAAGCCGAGGGCGAACGAGTACCCCGTATTTTTCCAGAAGCGGTCCCAGAACCGGGAGCTCCCCGGATGGGTCGTATTGTCGGTCCAGAACCCTGCGTCGGCGGAAAAGAAGAGACGCGGGCGCCGCTCCGACGTGGCAATGACGGTGTCGGCCTCGGCCGAGCGGGCGGCGGCCTCGGCCACGCGGAGCTCGGGTGCATTGCGCCAGGACCCCGGATCCGCCTCTTGCGGCGAGACGGGCGGGGGGAGCGGCTCGAGCTCGAGGGCGGCGGAAGGATCGCGGCCCATGAGCTCGTTCAAAGAGAGCCTTGCGTCATCGCGGCGTTGTTCGCTCTCCGCGAGGGTCGCCTCCTCGAGGGCCAGGCGAACCTCGGTCTTGAGCAGGTCCGCGGCGATGCCCTGGCCCGAGGCCTGCCGGCTGCGCAGGGACGAGCGGTAGGTGTCGAGCTCCTCGAGCCCCGTGCGGCGGATCGCGATTTCGGAATCGATCTCGAGCAACTCGCTGAAGCGGCTGCGGACTTCGAGCTCGAGGTCCATCTGGACCAACCGGTATCGGCCGCGCGCCGCTTCGACGCCGGCGCCGGCGCGGTCGACGCCCGCCTTGAGCGAGCCGCCCGCGTAGATCGGCTGTCGGACGACGGCCTGCAGCCGCGCGTTGCCGAGGTTGGTCAGGGGCTCGGCATACCCGGGCGGCGCGTAGACGAAGTCGCCTTCGAGGGCGACCTTGAGCCACATCTCCGCGCGCGCCTCTTTCTCCCGCTCGCTCGCGATCGACATGTCGAGCGCCGGAAGGGGCAGATGCGCGTTGGCGGCGCGGGCCTCGCGCAGGGCGACCTCCAGGCTCACAGGCTCGCCCGCGGATGCGAGCCCGGCTGCGGCGAGCAGCAGAAGCAATGCGGCGTTGAGGGTGAGAGAGTTTCGCCGCACGTTTGGCTCGAAGCGGAATCCTAACGGATGTCAGGAACTAGGGCTTCTGTGCGGCCTTGTCTTTGGCCTTCTCGGCCGCTTCGGCCTTCGGGCTCTCGTGCTCGCTCGAGAGGACTTTCCCGTCGCCTGCGTCGACCTGGACCTCCTGGATGCCGCTCGTGCCCGAGATGGCGATGTCGAACGAGTAGACGAGGCACCCGTGCTCGGACTCGAGCTCGGCCTCCTTGACGGTGCCCTTCGAGGGATCCTTGAGCGAAGCGAGTGCCGTCTTGCGGGCGTCGTCCTCGGAGACTTTGGCCATGGATTTCAGGTCCGCCTTCGACGCGGCCTTCTTCGGGTGAATGGTGCATGGAGCCGGGGAGGCGAGCGCGATGCCGGCGGTAGCGAGGAGCGAGCACAGAATGAGTCCGACCCGAACGCGTTGAATGGTCATTGAACCTCCGGCGCCATCCTAACCTCCTGGGCGTACCCTCCGCGCGGCGGCGGGGCAGTATTGTTTCGGGAGGTTTAGGCAACGTTTAGGCGGCCGCAGGTAGAGTGCGAACTTAAGAGGAGTCCACATGCGCATTCTCCGACTCACCGCATCGATCGCTTTCGCCCTGACGCTGGCCGGCTCTATTGAAGCCGCCGACTCCGCCGGGCAATACAAGGTCGTCCAGACGCTTCGGGTCGGCGGGGACGGCGGATGGGACTACCTCGTCGTCGATCCGGCCGCGCGCCGGCTCTACGTGACGCGGAGTACGCGCGTGATGGTTTTCGATGCGGACACGCTCGCGGCGGTCGGAGAGGTTCCGAATACCGCCGGCGTGCACGGCGTGGCCCTCGCCCCGGAGCTCGGGCGCGGGTTTGCGAGCAACGGCAAAGCCTCGACGGTGACGATCTTCGACCTCAAGACCCTGAAGCCCATCGAGGACGTGAAAGTCACGGGCGAGAATCCGGACGCGATTCTCTACGACCCGTACTCCCGGCAGGTCTTGACGTTCAACGGCCGGAGCGGCAACGCGACGGTGCTGGATGCGGCAAGCGGGAAACTGAAGGCCACGATCGCGCTCGGCGGAAAGCCGGAGTTCGCGACGACGGACCTCGCGGGGCGCGTCTACGTCAACATCGAGGACAAGGGCGAGCTGGTCGCGCTCGACGTTGCGAAGAACGAGGTCCAGGCTCGCTGGCCGCTCGCGCCCTGCGAGGACCCCTCGGGCATGGCGATCGACCGCGCGCACGGCCGGCTCTTCGTCGGCTGCGGCAATCGGATGATGGCGGTCGTGGACGCGAAGACCGGAAAGGTCACCGCGACCGTGCCGATCGGCGACGGCGTGGACGCCAACGGCTTCGATCCGTCGACCGGCGCGGCGTTCAGCTCGAACGGCGAAGGCACCCTGACGGTCGTCCGAGAGAATGGCGCCGGATTCGTCGCCGAGAACGTTGCGACCATGAAGAGCGCCCGCACGATGGCGCTCGATGAAAAGACCCACCGTGTGTTTCTCGCGGCGGCGGAATTCGGACCGCCCCCTTCGCCGACTCCCGATCAGCCCCGCCCTCGGCCCAGCATGGTCCCGGGGACCTTCACCCTGCTGGTCGTGGCCCCGGCGCCGTGAGGGGCCGAGCCCGCTAGCAGAGGCCGGGCTGGGGCTGCCCGCGGTGAACGGCCCAGATGTTGGTGAAGCTCCTGGCCTGCAGCTCGGTGAAGGCGCGTGTGTCGCGAATCGCGCGGAGCTCGCCGCGCGGCTCGATGGAATGTGGCCGGTAGCCGTAGCCGGCGAGAAGCTCCCAGAACTCCTCCGGGCTGGAGCCCGCGCGGCGAAGCTGCGCCGGGCTGAATTCGATGAACATCCAGGCGGGCGGTCTCCGAGTCATGATCCCGCGCATTCCACGCAGCGTGCTCACCTCGTCGCCCTCGACATCCATCTTGAGGGCGTCGATGGGCTCGATCCGGTGGTCCCGGCAGTAGGCGTCGAGACTTGTCACGGGGACGCGGATGGTTTCCACGGGAACTGCCGGCTCGAGCACGTGGGTGCAGTTCTCGGCCCGGTCGCGGTTGCTGCAGAAGAGCGTCGCTTCGCCCTCCTGCGCTCCGAGGGCGAAGTTTTCCACGAGCACGTTGGTGAGCCGCAGTCTACGGGCGCGCTCCCGCAAGAGCTCGGCGCAGAACGGGTCCGGCTCGAACGCGTAGACCTTTCCGGTGGGCCCAACGCGGCGCGACATCTGCGCCGTGTAGAAGCCGACATTGGCGCCCATGTCGACGACGGTCATTCCCGGCATCAGATGCCGCCGGAAGAGGGCCAGCTCGCTGCGCTCGGCGAAATGTTTGCCGGCCAGATACATCCGGGCGTACGTGCGCCGCCCAACCGCCGTCGCCCTCACGGGTGCTCGCATCATGAGGCGCGTGACGAAATGACCGATCTTTTCCTGGATGGGGCTGTGGGGGACAGTCACGGCCGGAGTGTAAGGATCTGCATGTGAACACAGGTTAAACGCCGGCCGACTGGCGACAAATTCAAGGGGCTGAGGTATACCGGTATGTAATGCGCCGGATCTGGTGGGCTTACCCGTTCTATCTCTTGTCGGTGACGCCGGCCTTGCGCACTGCCTTCGACGGTGCCTACCGCGCGTTCGCGACGAACCGGTATCGGATCTCGCGCTCCTGCGGGCTGGACGGGCGAGCACCGTGACCCGGTTGCTGGCCAATTTGGCCGTGGGGCTGATTGCGGGCGCGACGATCGCCCGGGCGCAGCCCGTACCCGCCTCGATCCCGATTCCCGACGGCGAAGCCGGTGTCGGCTTCGATGATCTCCGGTATTCGACCGCTCTCGGCCGTCTCCTCGTTCCTGCTGGAAGGACGGGATCGATCGTTCTCGTCCAGCCAGGGGACTGGCGCACTACCCAGATCGGTGGGTTCTCTGTTCGAAAGGATTTCGGGGGCGGGCACGATGACGGCGTCACTTCGGCGGACGAGGGGCGCGGATTCATTTTTGCGACGGACCGCAGCGCCCTGCGCCTGGTGGTCGTTGACCCGGCGGACGGGCGCGTCGTTGCGTGGACGAAGCTTGCTGGCAGCCCCGACTATGTCCGGTACGTCGAGCCGACCGGAGAGGTCTGGGTCACCCAACCCGACAAGGGCCGAATCGAGATCTTCCGCCTCGAAGGCAACCCTCCCAGGCCCGTTCACGAAGCCTTTCTCGACGTGGAGGGCGGGCCGGAGTCGCTCGTGATCGACGCGCAGCGCGGCCGGGCCTTCACACATCTGTGGAAGGGCAAGACGGTTGCGATCAACATGAAGAACCGCGGGACCGTGGCGACGTGGCCGAACGGGTGCGAGGGCTCGCGCGGGATCGCGCTCGACGAGGAGCGCAACTTTCTGTTCGTCGGCTGCTCCGAGGGCAAGGGCCTGACGCTGGATGGGAAGACGGGAAAGATCCTGGGCAAGGTCGAGACGGGCGAGGGCATCGACCTCATCGACTACAGCCCGAGGCTCGGCCACCTGTACCTGGCGGCGGGAAAGAGCGGCACGCTCGGCATCGCGGCGGTCTCGCCGACCGGAGGGCTCTCGCTCCTCGCTGCCGTCCCGACGGTTCAGGGCGGGCACTGCGTCGCCGCCGATGCGTCGGGCAATGCCTACGTTTGCGATCCGAAAGCCGGGCGGATCCTCGTGATCCCCGACGCACCGTCCCTGGCCCCCTGACGTCGCTCTCGCGCCGGCTGCGGCGCTAGCCCTTCGGCCCGCCGCTGCAGAGCTTGGAGTGGAGCTCGACCGTGAGCCCTTCGATCCGCTGGCTAAGCTGCTTCGCGAGCTCGGTCAGCCGCGTGTTCTGCTCGACCAGGACGAGCAATTGCGCGGTCTGCTCCGCGGCGAGCAGCTGGCGCTGAGCGGCCGCCGCCGCGAGGGCCTCCCGATGCTGTGCGTCCGCCACGGAGTGCGCCTTGTCTCGGTCCGCCTGCCGGGTCTGGGCGAGCAGGATGAGCGGCGCGGCGTACGCGGCCTGGAGGCTGAACGCGAGGTTGAGCAGGATGAACGGATAGAGATCGAACGAAACCACGCCCGTGGCGTTGAGTGAGATCCATACGGCCACGATCAGGGTCTGCGCCACGAGAAAGAGCGGCGTGCCGAAGAACCGAGCGAAGGCCTCGGCCTTCAACGCCAGCCAATCGTCGCCGAAAGCCGACCCCAGGTGGAGGTGGGGGAGGTGGAAGCGGAAGTGATGTTGGGGATCCGCGGGATTGGAAGCAGCCGTCTCGGGGGTTGTCATTGGTCCTCCAAGGTTAGAAAGGTTGCAGGATCATGCATATCCATGGCAGCGGCGGGCTTCGCCTCGAACTCGAGATCGTCGTCACCTCCACTGCGCAGGCGTCGCGGCGAGCGGGCCATGGCCGCATCCGATGCGCGCAACCAGGGTTGAATTCCCGCTCGAGAGCGGATACGTCTCGGCGGTCGCTCTCTGCAGGAGCCCGGGCACGCTCAGATCGTAAAGCTCGGCCGAGGCGCCGACGGCCTCGAAGCCTTCGGAGCGACTCCCGATGCTGCCGAGATAACCGCGGATGTTCGGTAGCTCTGCCAGGCTCGAGGCCGCGTGCGCGAAGACGATCCAGACGCGCGGATGCCCTCGGAACTGGTCCAGTTCCCGGAGGTATTCGCGAGGCTCGGCGCGGTGGCATCCGCCGAAGGTCGCCTCTGAGGCCGCGATGCCAACCCGCGGCCCGTAGTAGCGCAGCGCCCGTTCGGCGCCGTAGTAGACGTAGAGAGCGTCGCCCTGCCGCCACCGCGCCGCGACCTCGGCGAGAACGGTTCGCGTCTCTTCGTGCCGGTAGACCGGCAGGTGCAGGGCGGTAACGGTCGCGAGGGTGATCCCGAAGAGCGCGGCCCCTACCGGTCGAGCCACGTGGAGGCGCGCCAGGCCAGTCACGATCGAGTCCACGGCGTCCGCGGCCGCCAGCAGGGCGACGGGCGTCAGGAAGAGGATCGCGCGCCCGGAGAAGGGATAGAGGTGAGCGGCGGCGGCGGCGAGCGCGACCGCGACCGGGCCGAGGAGCAGCGGCGCGGCTCGAGGCCGCTTCATCCAGAGCATTGCGCAGCCGAGGAGCACGAGGAGAACGACGGTCGGCCGCGGAAGCGAGGGCTCCCAGAAGCGCTGCATGTAATCGCGGGTCTCGGGGGTCAGGGTCCTGTATCCCTGTGCCGTCGCGGCGGCCGCGCTCGCCGCCCACACTCCGAGCACCGGCAGCAGCGGCCGCATGTCCCGCCAGCCTCCACGGGCAAGCGCCATCCACGCGAGCCCGGCGCCGAGGCCGGCGACCGTCAGGACGGCAGGCTGCGAGAACCAGACCACGGCCACTCCCGAGAGGCCCGCGGCGAGCAGACGGGAGCGCGATCGGGGCGCCTCGTCGAGGCGCAAAGCGACGAGGGTGAGCAGCAGAGTGGCGGCGACATCGGTGGAGTACTGCTTGACCTCCGCGCTGTAGGCGATCAGGGCAGGGCTGAGCGCGAAAAGCGCGGTCGCGAGAACGGCAGTCCAGCCGGCAAGCACCCCGCGGGATAGAAGCGCGAAGAGACCGAGCGCCGCGAGGCCGCCGAGCAGGGGCAGGAGGCGCAGCGCCAGCTCGTTCGGGCCGAAGACGCCGACGGCGCCCTTGAGGACGGCGAGAAACCCGGGCGGCGCGACCTGGTCGAGCGCGAGCGGCTTGCCGAGCAGTGAGGACAGGGGAGTGTGGATCACGTTTTCGGCCACGGCGATCTCGTCGACCCACAGCGACGTTCTCGCGAGGTATTGCCACAGGCGCAGGGAGGCGCCGACGATGAGAAGCAGCACGAGCGCCGTTGCCTCCCGCGGGAGTTTCATTTGGGCGATGTTAGCCGACGGGGCGCCGGGCGGCCGTAAGATCCCGCGTGGCAACGCATGGCATGAACGAGACAGGCGCGCGCGGTCACGTCACGGGCGCCCGGCTCCTGCTCGGCGGGCTCGTTGCCGCCGTGGTCGTGCGTCTTTGGATCCTGCCGCTCGTCTCGAGCTTGTCCCTCGACGAGTTCGGAACCTGGTGGGTGTCGGACGCCACCTTCGGCGACATCCTCTCGCGGGCGCGCCTCTTTCCGCAGTCGCTGCTCTACTCGGCGGTGGTGTGGTTGACGCGGGCCGTCGGTGGATCGAGCGAAGTCGTGTTGCGCCTTCCATCGCTCGCGGCCGCCGGCCTCGCGGCGTACTGGCTGTTTCGCCTCGGCCGCGAGCTCTTTGACCGCGAAACCGGTCTGCTCGCGGCTGGTGTCTTCGTCGGAGTGCCGCAGATCTGCTTTGCCGCCGGGGACGCGCGTCCATACGCGTTTGGTGTGCTGGCCTCGATCGGCGCTCTCTGGATGCTCGAGCGCTGGCTCGAGCGGGGCCGGGCGGTGGACGCCGTCGGGTACGTGGGCCTGGCCTCGGCCTCCGTGTACTTTCAGTTTCTCTTCGCGGCGATGCTTCTCGCGCACGCGCTCTATGCCTTCCGACGCTGGCGGCGGGGGTGCGCAGCCGGCCCGACGCAGATGCGCCTTGCGGCTGCCGGAGTGGCAATCCTGACGGCCCCGGCCGCATGGATGGCGCGCGAGATCGCGCGGGACCGCGCGCTGCACGCATTCGAAGCGATGCCCGACGCGAACGCGCTCGCCCGGATGCTTGTGCCCACGGGCGTCCTTGCCGCATTGCTGGGGAGCGTTCTCGTCTGGGGATTGGCCGTCGGCCCGCGTCGACGGCCGCTCTCCGAAGTATGGAGAAGGCCGCCGCCAGGCGGCGAGGCAATGTGGCTCGTCGTCCCTTCGGCCGTCGTGCCCGCCGTTCTGCTCTTCGTCGTGTCTCGGGCCACCGGAACTTCGTTGTTCGTCCCGCGCTACATGATGTGCATGATTCCGGCGCAGGCCCTTCTGCTGGCCTGGTGTCTGCGCGGCCTCCAGCCGGTCTCGGCACGGCGCACCGTGCTGGCGGGCTACCTCGTCATCCTCCTATTAGCGCGCGGGTTGAAGGTCGCGCACACGAACGAGGACTGGCGCGGCGCATCCGCCGCCGTAGGCGTATCGAACGACACGCACCCGGTGCTCTTCTCGGGGACGTACACGGAGTCCCGAAACCTCGGCTGGGTAGAGGACGTGAGACATGCCGCGTACATGCGCGCGCCACTGGAGTACTACACGGCCGGCAGGCCTACCGTGGTCCTGCCGCTTTTCGTCGGCCCGGACTCGGAGGCCTACGTGGAGAGGGTCCTCGCCTCGACCCCCGGCCTCGAGGCCGGCTTCGCGCTGATCGAGCGCTCTTCGAAGTTTCCTTCGTGGGCCCCGTGGCTCGATGCGCGATTGAAGGACCGGGGATATCGGATGAGAAGGGTCTGGGACAAGGGCAAGCCGAGCGCCTGGATCTTCGAGCGGTCGCCGGGCTAGATAACCGACGCAAGCCTTCCCCGTCTCCCTGCGCGAGAGGGTTGGGGTGATGGGCACTCCCACAATCGGTGGTCAGGTCGGGTTGCCGGTCACACGATCCCGAAATCGCAGGATCGGCGCGAAGAAGAGCTCGACGCCGAGAAAACCGAGGACGTAGTAGGTCGCGTTCAAGTCGAAGGCAGTCCGACGCGTGAAGAAGCTCAGGCTATGAGCGACGAGGACGAGGGCGATGGCGAGGCTGCGGAGGATGTCGAGGCCGAGATTCCGCGAAGGAAGTGGGCCGCTCATCCGGCCGGCATTCTAAGCGCGGCGAAGGAGTCTGAAATCGTGAAATCATTGAAAGCAGCGGGGCCGTAGCTCAGTTGGATAGAGCAAGAGTTTCCTAAACTCTAGGTCGCCGGTTCGACTCCGGCCGGTCCCACCATGGATTGCGGGTGCCGAAACATTCGGACGTTCCGCGCGCCGGAGGCGGATCGTCCTTCGGCGCCATCAGCGCCGCGACCGTGTTCGAGGCGGTCGGACCACCGTCACAGGACGGGTTGCCAGGTAGATGAGCCGTAGCGCTACGCCGCCGACGACCCACTCCCGGAGCGTGTCGCGGCCCTCGCTTCCGACGACGACGAGGTCCACCTTCAGGCGGTCGGATTCGCGCCGGATTGCCTCGGGAATCGACTCCTGAGGCCGCCTCCCAACGACGTGTAGATCGGCCGCGACGCCGGAGCGACCGAGGGTCCGGGCGGCGGCGGCGAGCGCGTGCTCGGCGTCGGGGGACTCGGATTCCCCGGGGCCTCTCTTTCTGGCGGCGACGGTAATGACGGTCAGGGAAATCCCCTGGCACCCGGCAAGGTCGACGGCAAAGCGGAGCGCCGCGTTGCTTCCACGCGAACCGTCGGTCGCGACCAGGACCCTGCGCTTGCGGGTAGCAATCCGTCGGCGAACCACAGGAATGCCATATTGCAGTGGCCGGCCCGCGCAGGAGTGATCCGTTTGCATCAAAAGGCGGCTCGAAGTCAGAAGAGCCCGAGCTCAGTAAGCGATCCTTCTCGACCGGTCGGGCGGGGGCCGGCGCTCCACCCGGATGCGCGCATCGAGGACCTGCGCCCCGCGGACCAGAACCTTGACCGGGTTCAGGTCCATCTCGCGGACCTCGGGGCAGGTCTCGATGAGCGTCGAGACGCGATGCAGCAGCTCGCGCAGGGCGGCCTCGTCGGCTGTCGGCGCGCCCCGGTAACCGCGCAGCAGGGCCGTGCCGCGGACCTCCTCGAGCATGTCGGCCACGTCGGAGTCCGTGAGCGGGTGGAGCCGGAACGCGGCGTCCGAGAGCAGCTCGACCAGCGTTCCGCCGCTGCCGTAGACGACGAGGGGGCCGAAGGTCGGGTCGCGCACGACGCCCACGATGACCTCGACGCCCCCGGTCACCATGGGTTGGACGAGAAACGCCGTGAGACTGCCCAGCCGGGCCGCCATTTGCCCGGCGGCCGCACGCACGGATGCCGCGTCCTCGAGGCCCAGGCGCACTCCCCCCATCTCGGTCTTGTGCAGGATGTCCGGCCCCACGGCCTTGAGCACGACGGGGAATCCGAGCTGCCCGGCGGCGGCTGCGGCGGCGTCCGGGTCGGCCGCCAGTCGAAGGGGCGTTACCGCCACGCCGAACGCCGAAAGGAGGCGATTGCACTCCACGGGGTCGAGCCATCCGCCACCGCGCCCGAGTGCGGTCTGGATGACGGACCGGGCGTCGGCGGGATGGACGTCCCCGAACTCCGGAACGGATCCGGGCGGCCGACTGCGCCACTGCCCGTACTCGACGGCGCGCGCCAGCGCGATCGCCGCCGGCTCGGGGAACGCGTAGCTCGGGATGGGCGCAAGAATCGCGGGCGCGCCCTTCGCGCTCATGAAGATCGCGAGGACGGGCTTTTCCGCCGCCCGGCGCGTCCCCTCGACGATGGCCCGAGCGACCGCGTCGGCGTCGGTCGCGATCGGCGGGATGTAGATCGCCAGGACGCTGTCGACGTTCGGGTCGGCGAGCACGAGTTGCAGGGTGCGCGCGTAGTGGTCCGGCGGCGCGGCGGCGAGCATGTCCACGGGATTGGCGACGCTCGCTGCCGGCGGGAGCAAGCCCCGCAGCGCGGTGGCCGTTTCCGCGGAAAGCGCGGGGAGCTCGAGCCCCTGCGCTTCGCAGGCGTCCGCAGCCAGGATTCCCGGCCCGCCTGCATTGGTCACGATCGCGACCCGCCTGCCGCGGGGCACGGGCTGGTGCGCCAGGAGTGCCGCGACATCGAAGAGCTCCTCGAGAGTCCCCGTCCTTATGACGCCGGCCTGGCGGAAGAGGGCGTCCACCACGGCGTCGCTCTCCGCGAGTGCGCCCGTGTGGGATGAGGCCGCTCGGGCGCCGGCCCGCGAGCGTCCGGCCTTGACGGCGACGATCGGTTTGCGCCGGGCGACGCGGCGCGCAATGCGCGCGAACACGCCCGGGCTTCCGAAGCTCTCGAGGTACAGCAGGATCACGTCCGTGCGCGGATCTTCCGCCCAGTACTGCACGAGGTCGTTGGACGAGACGTCCGCCTTGTTTCCCACCGAGACGAAGGTCGAGATGCCGAGGTTCAGCCGCGCCGCGTAGTCGAGCAGCGCGAGTCCGAGCGCCCCGCTCTGCGACGACAGGGCCACGCGACCCTCGGGCGGATAGGTCGGCGCGAACGTGGCGTTGAGCCGCACGGCGGGATTGGTGTTGACGAGGCCCATGCAGTTGGGGCCGACCATGCGCATGCCAGCCTCGCGCACCTTCTCGAGCAGCGCGGTTTCGCGGCGGCGGCCTTCCTCGCCCGTTTCGCCGAAGCCCGCCGTGATGACGACGACCCCTCGGACCCCCTTGGCGGCGCAGTCGTCGATGGCGGACGGCACGGCGGCCGCGGGCACCGCGATGACGGCGAGGTCGACCTCGCCCGGGATGTCGGCGAGGGTGGCGTAGCAGCGCACGCCCTCGATCTCCGGCGCCGACGGGTTCACGGGGAAGACGGGCCCCTGAAAGCCGGCGCTCAAGACGTTGTGCAGGATTTCCGCTCCGATTTTGCCGCGCTCGCGGCTGGCGCCGATGACGGCGACCGAACGCGGCTCGAAGAGCCGGGCCATCGAGGCGGCGGCAGCCTTCTCCGAGCGATTCGCCGACTTTTCCTCGAAGTCCGGCGTCGGCGTGAGGGACACGACGATGCGGTCGCCGTCGGGCAGCGCGCGCCGGCCCATCGGGAAACCGCAGTTCTCGAAGACGTCGAGCATTCGCAGATTCGACCGGGGAGCGCGGGCTTCGAACGTTCCGATGCCGCGCGCGCGGGCGATCTCGGCGAGGCGCTCGAGCAGCCGGGTGCCGATGCCCTGGCCCTGCAGGGCCGGGTCGACGACGAAGGTCACCTCCGCGCGAGCCGGGTCGGTCGCCTCGCGAACGTAGTGCGCCGCGGCAACGATCCGGCCCGCGCCCTCGCCGACGTAGCCGAAGCGGTCGCGATAATCCACGGCGCACGCCGCCGCGGCCGTCGCCGCGTCCGGCCGGTCGATGCCGAAAAAGCGAAAGTAGGCGCTGTCGGCGGGCAGGCGCCTCTCGAAGTCGAGCAGCGCCGACGCATCCGTGCGCCGGATGGGGCGCAGGCGAAGCGTCGATCCCGAGCGCAGCACGACGTCCGAGGCCTCGTGCGCCGGGTACTCCTCGAGTGTTGCCGGCGTCTGGCGGCTGTCGGGGCTCGTTGGATCCGGCGGCATCGTTTCCTCCAGGGAGTTGCTTTCTAGCATCTCAGGTCTTCGAACGGGATGGGGCACCGGCCGTCAGCGGTAGGATCGGCTTCGTGCACGCCGTCGTGACCCTCACGCTCAACCCGGCGCTCGACGAGTCGGCGCGACGAGCGGCGCTCGCCGCGATCGGGGGAGGGCTCAGGGGCCGGGCGGCATCCGGAGGGTGCGGCGCATCTGGCCGTCGAGCCACCGGTCGGGGAGCACTCGGCGCAGCAGGATGAAAGCGCGCGCCATCGGCCCGACCGCGTAACGCGGGCGCGGGCGCGCGGACTCGATCGCGTCGACGAGGACGCGGGCAACGGCCCCGGCGGGGAGCTTTCCTCTTTGAAACTCGACGTCCATCGCACGCTCCGCCAGAGCGTAGATCTCGCGGTAGGGACCGGGGCGGGAGAGCAGCGGTGCGACGCTGGAGCGCGCCCGGTCGCCGAAGCGCGTCTCGATCGGGCCCGGTTCGACGAGCACGACATGAATGCCGAAGGGTGAGAGCTCGACGCGCAGGGCGTCCGAGACGGCTTCGAGCGCATGCTTTGAGGCGCAGTAGGGGGCCGCGAAGGGGATGGCGACCTTCCCGGCCACCGAGGAGACGTTGACGATCGTGCCGCGGCGCTGCTTGCGCATGGCGGGAAGGACCGCCTGCGTCACGGCGATGGCTCCAAAGAGGTTGACCTCGAACTGCGCGCGCCACTCATCGGTCGTGACCTCCTCGACCGCCCCATACTGGCCGTAGCCGGCATTGTTGACGACGACGTCGATGCGCCCGGCGCGGGAGAGGACGGTCTCGACCGCCGCCGCAATCGTCGCCGGATCCGTCACGTCGAGGGCGAGGGTCGCGAAGTCTTCGCCACGTTCGAGCTCGGCGAGGTCGTTGCGGTTGCGGGCGGAGGCGAAGACGCGGTGGCCCCGTTCGGCGAGCGCGATTGCCGCGGCCCGGCCGATGCCCGAGGAGCACCCGGTGAGCAGGACCACGCGCTTCTGGGCCACGGCGGGATGTTACCCTCTTGAAGGAGGCGGGAAGGCCACGCAGGCCGGCAATGTCAGATCGCTGGGGGTCGCTTCGGCGGGGCGGCCAAGTCCATTCGGGAGAATCGGTTACACCGGTAAACCCGAAGGCCCGCCACTCGTCTATAGCGTGTGCCCGCCCTTGCAATGATTCCGCGAGAAACTCCGGCGCTGGTCGAAACCCGGCTCATCCGACAGATCCGCGCGGGAAACGTGGAGCTGTTCGAGCACTTCGTCCGGACCTACCAGAAGAAGATCACGCGGATTGCCCATCGCTTTCTGCGCGACGCGGGCGAGGCCGACTGCGCGGCGCAGGAGAGTTTCCTGCGGGCCTACCAGAACCTGGGCGACTTTCGCGAGGGCTCGACGTTCGAGACCTGGCTGACGCGCATCTGCATCAACTGGTGCAAGGATCGGTTGAAGCGCCGCAAGGTCGTCCTCTTCTTCCACCAGGCGCCCGCGCAGCAAGACGAGGATGGTCTGGGTCCGGCCGATCTCGCTCCGGCTGCCGACCCTTCGCCCGAGCGGCGCGCCGCCGGACGCGAGATCCGGGAGATCTGCGCGGGCAACGTCGAGCTCTTCGAGCACTTCGTGCGGACCTACCAGAAGAAGATCACGCGGATCGCCCATCGGTTTCTCCGCGACGCGGGCGAGGCCGACTGTGCGGCGCAGGAGAGCTTCCTGCGGGC
>JANMBR010000044.1:0-21196 GCA_031360505.1 Acidobacteriota bacterium | reverse complement strand
CGATCGCGCTCGACTCGAGCAAGGAGCCGATCGTCCGGGTCGAGTGGCAGGCCACCGACACGATCCTCGTGCAGCTGATCCGCGACGACAACGGAATCCTCTCGATCAGCTTCCGCCGGCGCCAGCGGCTGTGATGCGGAGGCTCGCCGCCCGGCTCGCCCTTTCCGCTGCCTTCGCGAGCGCGGCTGCATTGGCTCGGGCGCAGGACGTGACGCCGGAGCTGCTCGGGAGGACGATCGAGTCCGTCTCCTTCACGTGCGACGGCCCGGCGGATGCACACGAGATCGAGAGCCTCGTCGATCTGCGCCCGGGCCGGCCCCTGACCCGGGACGACACCGGAGCCACGATCCAGAATCTCTTTACGACGCTCGATTTCTCCAACGTCCTCGTCGTCGCCGAGCCGACCGCGGACGGGGGCGTGGCGGTGACCATCCACCTGTGGCGGGCCTACCGCGTGGCGCGCGTGGTCTTCGACGGCAGCAGCTCGCTGTCGGGCGAGGACCTGCGCCGCGCCGTTCCATTTTCCGAGCGCGATCCCTTCAACGGGACCTTGCTGGCGGAGGGCGCGTCGGCGCTCGAGCGCAAGCTCGCGGCCGACGGCTACATCCACGCCGACGTCTCGCCCGAGGCCACCTTCGAGGCCGAGACCTTCACGGTCGACATCGTCTACCGCGTCGCGGCCGGCGAGCGCTCCCGCGTGGCGATGCCCTTCTTCGACGGCCGGGTGGAGCCGTTCACGGCAGCGCAACTGCTGGCCGGCACGAAGCTCAAGGTCGGGTCGGCGTACCAGGAGTCGCGAGCCCGTACCGGCGCCGAACGGCTCCAGAAATACCTGCTCGAGCAGGGGCGTTTCAAGGCGGGCGTCGAACTCATCGCCGCGGAGCCGACCGACGACGGCAACATCCGGCCCGTCTACCGTCTCACGGTCGGGCCGCCGTACGCCATCGAGGCGACCGGAATCAAGGAGAAGCAGGCGCGCAAGGAAATCCTGGCCCTGCTCGAGGGCCAGGGCTTCGACGAAGACCTGCTCGAGCAGTGGGCGAACACGACGCGGGAGGCCCTCCAGCGATCCGGACGCTACCGGGCGAAGGTGACAGCCGTGGCGGCCGGGACGGATCCGGTCGCGGTGAAACTCGCGGTCGAGCCCGGGGCCAAGTACGCCGTGGAGAAGGTCGTCCTCGCGGGCAACGCCTCGGTGCCCGACGAGACACTTCAGGCGCTCATCGTCACGCGGCCGCGGGGGTTGCCGTTGATCCAGAAGGGGCGACTTGTCGACGGAGATCTCGAGGCCGACGCGAGCGCGGTCCTCGGTTACTACCAGACCCACGGCTGGATCTCGGCCAAGGTGAACAAGCCCGCCGTGACGGAAGGCTCGAAAGCGGACCTGCTCGACGTGGCGATCACGGTCGTCGAGGGCCCGCGGACATTCGTGGCGACCCGCCAGGTCGAAGGCGTCGAGCACCTGACGCCGGCCGAGGTCGACGCGCTCGTCAGCGTGCGCGACGGCGAGCCCTTCAATCCGAGCGCCGTGCGGCAGGACGTCGCCGCCCTCACCTCCCGCTACTGGAACACCGGCTGGCGCGAGGCGGCCGTCCGCGACCGCTGGACGCTCTCGCCGGACAAGACGAAGGTGGACGTCGTCTACACCGTCGACGAGGGGATGCGCTCGTTCTTCGGCAAGACCATCCTTCGCGGCAATGCCGTGACGGACGCCGACCGGATCCTGCGCCAGGTCGCGTGGAGGGAGGGCGAGCCGTATTCCGAGGAGAAGATCGCGGACACGCAGAAGAACCTGGCCCGGACGGGCGTGTTCCGCTCGATCGAGGTGCGGCCCCAGCCGGTCAACCCGGACAACCAGGAGCACAACATCGACGTCAACCTCAGTGAGGCGCGGCGGATCTCGCTTCTGTACGGCGTCGGTTACCAGTACGCCAACGGCGCTTCGCCGTCGAGCGACCCGTTCCTGACGCTCGGCCTGTCCTACCGCAACCTCTTCGGGCGGATGCAGTCGGCCTCCTTCGAGGTCCAGTACGCCCCCATTTCGCAGCGCGGCTATGTCGTTGCGAACGTTTCCGAGCCCTACCTCTTCAACCTCGACGTGCCTCTGACGTTGGCCGTTTTTGCCAGCCGCGAGCCGATCCAGAACATCGACATCGAGCGCTTCGGCGTCTTTCTCGAGTCCGCCCGCCAGATCGGAGCGCTGCGCATGGGCCTGCGCTACTCCTACCAGCAGATCGCGCCGACCAACCCCGAGGACCTCTCGACGATCGTCCTCGAAAAGTTTCCGCGCTCGGCCTTTCCGATCAAGCAGTCCGCGATCGGACCGAGCTTTCTCTACGACCGGCGCGACGACGTGCTCAATCCGCAGAAGGGGTACTACGTCACGCTGGCGGGCAACTATGCGTTCCCCTTCCTGAACGCCGACGCGCACTACGGGAAGGTGTCGGGTCAGGCGGCCTGGTTTGCGAAGGTGCTCGGCGGCGTCGTTGCGGCCTCCGTGCGCGTGGGCGGGCTCTTTCCGGCCAACGCCGCCGCGAGCGAAACCGTACCGATCGCGGAGAAATTTTTCGCCGGCGGCTCGTCCACGGCCCGCGGGTTCGACACGGACCTCGAGGGCATCCCGGCGCTGCCGGGCGGAAACGATGCGCAGGTGACCGTCGACTACAACACCCAGGCGACGCTCCACCAGGGGACCGGCACGGGCTCCTGCGCCGAGCTCTATCCCGGCCTGCCGCAATACGACTGCAGCCCCGGCCCGCGCATCGTCGGCGGCAACGGGTTCATGGCGTGGGGCCTGGAGTACCGGCTTCCGATCGCCGGGAACCTCGGCATCTCGGTGTTCTACGACCTCGCGCAGGTCTGGGCCAATCCCGGAGAGATCCACCTGGCTCTCGAGGGTCGTACGGGCCTGCGGCAGTCCATCGGCGCCGGCCTGCATTACGTGACCCCGATCGGCCCCCTGCGCCTCGAGTTCGCGCAGCCGGTCCAGCTGCGGACGATCCTGTTCGAGGTGACGTCGACAGCCAATCCGGACGGCTCGCCCTGTGATCCGTCGCCGTGCTTGCTCGCGACCGGGTCGACGAAGGAGAAGGGACGGATCCTGCTTTCGATCGGGTATCCGTTCTAGTATCCCGTAACGGAACTCTCTCGTCTCCCGGTGCCGCCCGGAAAAGTCACCGTGTTGCAGAGGCGGGCGGGGGACGCCGCAGGCAACGCCGGCCGGGGGCCGGCGGTTGCCCCCGCCCCTACGACCCGAACGTGTGATCAAGACCAGTAAGCAGTAAGCAGTAAGCAGTGAGCTGGAGGCGGTAGAATCGCCCCATGCCGCTTTTCGAATATCGGTGCCGGGCTTGCGAGAAGCGCTTCGAGGAATTCGTCCTGGGCAATACGAAGCCGCGGTGTCCGGCTTGTCGGAGCGCGAAGCTGGAGAAGCTGCTCTCGGTCTTCGCGGTCAGTTCCGGCACGGCGGACCCGCGCGCGGCACAGCCGGCTGGCGGATGCGGCTCCTGCGGGGACCCGCGAGGCCCCGGGTCCTGCTCGACTAACTAGACCGAGCCGACACCGGCCGGGCTCTCGGCAAGTGTGCGCTCCTCGGCGGCGAGCGCGCGGCGCAGCGGCTCGGGGTCTTCCTGGGTCGAAGCCGACAGTCCCGCAAACGGCGCCTCCGCGATGGCCTGACGCCAGGGCATCGACGGCAGGCCTGTGTCGCGCAGCGCATGGATGAGCTTGAGCGTGCGGAAGGCGTCGAACCACGTATGGAAGTGGCGGCGCATGGTCGCGGCGTCGGACGAGCGCGCGATCGACTCGCGCATGGCCTCGATCGCTTTCATTTTCTCGAGTGACGCGAGGAGCGCCTCGGTCTTGAAGAAGGGATTGCCCCGCGGAAGCTCGTCGAGCGCAGCCTCCATCCGGCCTCCCGACCGTGCGACCGCGTCGAGGACACGCAGCCAGGCGGCGAGGTGCCCGAAGATCGCCGGATGATAGAGCTTGAATCCCGAGAGCGCCTTCTTCTTCGAAATCAGGTCCGAGAGGGCCTTGCCCGTGCCAAAAGGGACGCGGTCGGAGATGCGGCCCTCGAGCAGGAGCGGCGTTCCCGCCAGGCGCGCGATCGAGCCCACCTTGGCGAGCTTGTCGAGGACGTAGAAGTCCTCGGCCGCGTTCTTGCGCGGGAATCCGCGGACCGCCGCGTACGCTTCGGGGCGGATGGCGATGCAGCTGCCCATCGCCTCGTAGGCATAGGGCGAGCCGGCCCACGCCAGGCCGAGCGTGTAGTAGCGCAGCGAGATCTCGTAGAGCCGCGCCGCGAGGGCGAGCCCTTCGTCGTCGCTGAAGCGGTGCTCGAAGAAGTAGAGCGCGGCAGCATTGCCGTCTTCGGCGATCGGCTCGGTCTGGTCGAAGTAATCGTTGGCGAGCAGCGTGTCGGCGTCGGTGGTGTGGATCCACGGCGACACGATCCGTCCCGCGGCGTGGAGCGCGAGGGCGAGGTCGTTGCCGATCTTGCGCGCGAGGCCGACGCCCTGGCCCTCGGGCAGGAAATGCCCGGGCAGCGCGCGGTCGATCAGGACGACGGTGCCATAAGGATAGGCGAGCGCCAGGATCGGATGCTCGCCGCGCAGATCCGTCGCGGACGAGGCGGCTTCCGTCAAGCGCGCCCGGGCGGTCGTATTGGCCTCGTGGGCCGAGGGCGGCGAGCTCTCCCGCGCGTTCAGAACGACGACGATGAGCGTGTCGCCCCGCGGGCCTTTCGGCACCGAGCCGAGCGTGTCGAAGAGGCTCTGGCCTTCGCCGTAGGCCGGGACGACGAGGACATGGCCGTAAGAGCCGGGCAGCCGCTCCGCGGACGAGGACTCGGGTTCCGCGTAGCGGGAGAGGTACTGCTTTACCGGTTTGGTGTTTTTCACGGGGCGCAGCTTAACCTCAGCGAGTTTGGTTCCGTAGGGGCGGCCCAAGGGCCGCCCCTACGGCACGCGCTCAGTAGAGCGCCGCACCAATCGGCAGCTCCGCCATGACCCTCGCTTCCACTGCCAGCAGCTCCTCCAACCTCGGCGCCACAACGTCCGCCGTGAAATAGATCCGCGCCAGATCGATGTACATCTCCTGGTGCCTGACCTCGGACCGCGCGAGGTCGCGATAGAAGTCCTTGAGCGATCCGGCGGGCAAAGCCGCCGCCAACAGGCCGAAACGCTCGCAGCCTCGGGCTTCGACGATGCCGGCGGTCAGGAGGCGGTCCAGGAAGTAGGGCTCGCTGGCTGTGCGGAATTCCTTGCGGAGGCATTGCAGGTAGGCGCTGCGCGTGTCCGGCCCGAGAACGAGGCCCCGCTCGGCGATGAGCGCCTGCACGTGGCCGAAGTGCGTCAGCTCTTCGATCGCGAGCGCGATGCAGCGTTCCACGAGCTCCGGCCGGTCCGGATAGTGCGCGACGAGCGCCATCGCCGAGGACGAAGCCTTGCGCTCGTTCGCGGCGTGGTCGAGCAGAAACGCGTCGAGACCCGCGACCACGGCCGCCGTCCACGCGGGCGGCGTCGGCGCCTTCAACCGCATCAGCCCCCGCTGACGTTGGGCAGGATCGCGATCTCGCAGCCCTCGGGCAAGCGGGTCTCGAGGCCCCGCGCGTCGCGGATGTTGACCTCGGCGACGAAGACGTTGACGTGCGGCCGAACCTCTCCCTGCTCGGTGACGACGCGCTCGCGCAGTCCCGGGTAGAGCGCAGCCAGCGCCGCGAGGGCCTCCGCGACGGTCGAGGGCGAAGTGTCGATGGCGATCGAAGAGCGCCCGCCCGAGAAGGGCTGCAGGGGTCCGGGGATGAGAAAGCGCATCGGCATCAGGCGGCCTTGCGTGTCCGTTTCGCAATGGCGCCGGTCGGCCTGGCCGCCTTCACGTTGTCCGCGACGCCCGCCTTGACGCAAACGATCGGCGGCAGCCCTTCGCGCAGCAACTCCCAGGTGCGGCCCTCGTCGCGCGAGCCGTAGAGCTTCCCGCTGCGCGTGCCGAAGTAGACGCCGGCCGGCTCCAGCCGATCGACCGCCATGCCGTCGCGCACGACCGTCTCGAAGGCGTCCTTCTGGGGCAGCCCGCGGGTCATCGCCTGCCATGACTCTCCCGCATCGCGGGTGCGGTAGACGCGCAGCTTCCCGTCGGGGGTGCACCGGAAGCCGTCCGAGTGCAGCGGCACGATGAAGGCGGTGTCGGGATCGCGGGGATGGGTTCCCACGCAGAAGCCGAAGTCCGACGGGACCCCGTTGGCGATGTCCTTCCACGAGTCTCCGCCGTCGTCGGACCGGTAGAGCCCCCAGTGGTTCTGGAGGAAGAGGCGGCCGGGCCGTGCCGCGCTGTGGGCGATCTTGTGGACGCACTGGCCGAACTCGGGGTGCTGGTCCGGCAGGAACTCGGCACGCACGCCGCGGTTGCTGGCGCGCCAGGATTTTCCGGCGTCGTCCGATCGGTACGCGCCGCCCGTGGAGCTGGCCACGGTCAGGCGCCCCGGAATCGACGGCTCCACGAGGACCGTGTGGAGGCAGAGTCCGCCGCCGCCTGGCATCCACTTTGCGCGGTGGGGGTGGTTCCAGAGGCCGGTGTTGAGTTGCCAGGTCTTGCCCGCGTCGCGCGACGCGAAGAGCGCCGAAGGCTCGACTCCGCAGTAAATCGTATCGGGATCGTCGCCGCGGCCAGGGGCGATCTGCCAGATGTTCTTGAGCGAGGCGCCGGAGTCTTCCGGAAAGCGCACGAGGGGCGTTGCGGGGCGCGACCAGTTCTTTCCGAAATCGTCCGTCCACGCGAGCTCGGCGCCCCAGTGCATGCTCGACGGCGCGGCCCATATGCGGCGGCGTCCGCCCCTTGTGTCGAGCGCGGCACCGTAGACGGACGAGCCGGGGAAAAATGGCCCCGACGATTCCCATCGGCGGCGGTCCGGCTTCGCGCGCAAGAGGAAGAGGCCCTTCATGGTGCCGACGAGCAGGATTGCGTCGCCGTCGCGGACGGAGAGGGGAGCGGGTGCTGCGAGCTTCGTTGCAGGCATAGGGGAAGTCTACGAGAAAACGGCCTCTTGGTTCACGCGGGCGCCGGCGCCTGGGCCATCCATCCCCGAAAGACGGCCTCGACCTTGCGGCGCAGGTCCTCCGGCGTCCCGTCGTTGACGATCACTTCCGTTGCCCGGGCGCGGGCGGCCTCGGGCGGGATCTGGGCTGCGATCCGTCGCCGCGCGTCCTCCGCGTCGCCGCCCTTGCCTTCCCAGCGCCGCAGCCGCTCAGCCTCCGGCGCGACGACGAGCAGGACGCGGTCGTAGTCGGACTCGGTCTTCGCCTCGAAGAGCTGCGAGGCCTCGGCCACGGCGACGCGCGCTCCGGCCTTTTCGGCCTGCGCGAAGAGGCGCCCGCGCTCGGCGCCGACGAGCGGATGGATGCGCGCCTCGAGGGCGTGGCGCGCGGCAGGGTCGCCGAAGACCTTTTCCGCGACGCGCGCGCGGTCGACCTGCCCGTCCGGGCCGAGCACGTCGTCCCCGAAGAGCTCGCGCGCCGCCGCCGCTGCCGCGCCGCCCGGCGCATAGAGGCCGCGCACGATCGCGTCCGCGTCGAACACGACGGCGCCGAGCTCGCGCAGGATTCCGGCGACGGTGGACTTTCCGGAGGCGAGACCGCCCGTCAGCCCGATGCGGAGCATCGATGTTTGAACACGCGTTTGGGCCGTAGGGGCGGGGCTTGCCCCCGCCCGCTTCCGTGGCACGGTGAATGTTCCGGGCGGCCGCAAGGGCCGCCCCTACGGCACCCAAATACGTACGCGTTCTGTTGCATCTACTTCCCCTGGCCTCTCACGACCTCGCCGCCCTTCATGACCCAGTCGATGTTGGAAAGCACGGCGACGTTCAGCAGCGGATCCCCCAGGACGGCGACCAGGTCGGCATACGCCCCCTTCTCGACCGAGCCGATCTGACCCGCCATGCCGAGCAGCTCCGCCGCGTTCACCGTGGCCGTCCGGATCGCCTCGATCGGCGTCATTCCGAGGGCCACTTCGTATTCGAACTCCTTGGCCTGGTTGATCTCGGTCCACGGAAACCCTCCGGCGTCGGTGCCGAAGACGATCTTCACGCCGGCCTTGCGGCAGTTCTCGAACGAGCGCGCCTGGATCTTCGCGGACTCGGCGCAAATCGTGCAGCCGGCCGCCGCCCGCGGTCCGGAAACGTAGTGGACGACGGTGAGCGTCGGGCAGAAGGCGATTCCCCTCTTCGCCATCTCGGCCGCCATTTCCGGGCGGATCGAGTCGCCGTGCTCGATCGAGTCGACTCCGGCGGCAACGGCGATGCGCAATCCGCTGTCCGAGCGCGCGTGTGCAGCCACCTTGATGCCGTGAGCATGCGCCTCGGACACCACCGCCTCGATCTCTTCCTTCGTCCAGTTGGGAGGTGAATCCACGTACCCGTCCGTCGTGAGCCGGAGCCCTCCCGTATTCGCGTAGATCTTCACCCAGTCCGTCCCGTAGGAGAGCTGCTCGCGCACCGCCCTGCGGCAGCCGTCGGCGCCGTCGCACGTCATCACGCCCGTGGGGAATTTCCAGTCGGGCCGGAAGTGCGTGATCGGGTAGGAGCCCGTCGTCGAAAGGGCGGGACCGACGACTTTCAAGCGCGGTCCCGGGACCACGCCCTCGTTGACGGCGTCCCGGATCGCAACGTCGTCGTAGCCCGCGCCCTCGGTCTCGAGGTCGCGCATCGTGGTGAAGCCATGTCCGAGGCCGATCTGCATGGCGCGCACGGCGCGCACGACCCGATGCGCCGGGTACTCCTTCAGGATCTGCTCGTCGTACTCGGCCGAGGTCGCATCCCCCTGGAGGAGGATGTGCGTGTGCAGGTCGGCCAGGCCGGGCAGCAGGACGCGGTCGCCGAGATCGATCACGGTCGCGCCGGCGGGAACGGAGGTTCCGATGCTCTCGATCCGGTCTCCCACGACCACGACGACGGGGTGCTCCACGTAGCGGCCCGACTTGACGTCGAGCAGGCGGGCAGCCCGGATGGCGACGGGGGCCTTCGCGGCCGGCTCGGCGGCGGGCGCGAGGGCCGCGCAGAAGGTGATGGCTGCGAACGCTGCAGAAATGGGTCCTTTTTTCACGGTGCCCCCTCTTTGCGGCAAAGACTATCCCGGCCCCCAAAAAGAAAGACCGACGCTCCCCTAAACAATCTACAGGAAGCCTCGTAGACTCCTGTAGAAAGCCTAGAGGAGGGCCGATGACCCCATCCCGGAGCGACCTTTTGCAGGGGACCCTGGACGTCCTGATCCTGAAGACCCTTTCGCCGGGCGCGATGCACGGCTGGGGGATCTCCCAGCGGATTCAGCAGCTTTCGCAGGATGTGCTCGCCGTCAACCAGGGCTCGCTCTATCCGGCCCTCCACCGCCTCGAGCTGAAGGGGTGGATCGAGGCCGAGTGGGGCAGCTCCGAGAACAACCGCAAGGCCCGGTTCTACAACCTGACGCGTTCGGGCCGCCGGCAGCTCGCCGAGGAGACCGAGAGTTGGGAGCGCTTCGCGGCCGCCGTCGGGCGCGTCCTCGCGGCGACATAGGAGCAGCCATGCTGAAGAAACTCGCGGGCAGCATCGGGTCCTTTTTCGGCTCCGGCCGCAAGGAGCGCGAGCTCGACGAGGAGCTCGCCTTCCACATCGAGAAGGAAACCGAGGAGAACGTCCGGCGGGGAATGGCGCCCGACGATGCGCGCCGCGCCGCGCTCGTGCGCTTCGGGGGCGTCGCGAAGACGAAGGATGAGACCCGGGAGCAGGGCCACGCCGTGTGGCTCGACACGACCCTGCAGGACGTGCGCTACGGCCTGCGATCGCTGCGCAGGAACCCGGGCTACGCCGCCGCCGCGATCCTGACGCTCGCCCTCGGCATCGGCGCGAACACGGCAATCTTCTCGGTCGTGCATGGCGTGCTCCTGCAATCGCTGCCCTACGGGGGAGGCGAGCGTCTCGTGAGGCTTCGAGTCGACGCTCCCGGAGCGGGGATCCAGGACGGTCACTTCTCGCCGCTGGAGATCACGGACCTGCGTGAGCGCAGCCACAGCCTCGCGGCGGTCTCGGAGTACCACTCCATGTGGTTCGTCCTTCTCGGCAGGCCCGAGCCCGAGCGCGTCCAGACGGGTGTCGTGTCGGCGAACTTCTTCGACCTGCTCGGAGTGCACCCGATTCTCGGGCGCACGTTCCTGCCGGGCGAGGACAAGCACGGCGCGGAAGCCGTTCTCGTCCTGTCCCACGACTACTGGATGCGCTCCTTTGGCGGCGATCCGGCGGTCGTCGGGCGGGTGTTCCAGATGAACGATCGCCCGCATACGGTCATCGGGGTGCTTCCTCCGATTCCGGGCTACCCGGAGAACAACGACGTCTACATGCCGACGTCGGCCTGTCCGTTTCGATCGGACCCGGAAATGGAGGCCGACCGGGACAGCGGGATGCTCCGCGCGTTCGGGCGCCTGAAGCCGGACGCCGGCATCCCGGAGGCCCGACGCGATCTCGAAGGGCTCGCGGCGCAGCTCGCGCATGACTATCCCAAGAGCTATCCGGCGGCAGCCCACCTGGCGATCGCGCCCCTTCCCCTGTCCGAAGAGCTCACCCGGGAAGCCCGGCCGACGTTCCTGCTCCTGTTCGGAACGGTCGGCCTCGTGCTGCTGCTCGCCTGCGCCAATGTTGCCAACCTGATGCTCGCGCGCCTGACCCGGCGACAGCAGGAGCTGGCACTGCGCTCGGCGCTCGGCGCGGGAAGGGGCCGGCTCGCGCGCCAGCTGCTGACCGAGAGCCTTCTGCTCGCGCTCGCCGGCGGCGCGCTCGGACTCGTGGTCGCGGCGGCGGGCCAGAGGATGCTGGTGCACTTTGCCGAACGCTTCACGCCGCGGGCGGCGGAGATCGGGATCAGCGTGCCCGTGCTTCTCTTCTCCCTCGCGGTGTCGTTACTCGTGGGGATCGGGCTCGGCCTCATTCCCATTCTGTCTCCCCGGCGCAGCCTCACGGTCTGGCTCCAGGAGGGACGGGAGCGCGCGACGGCGGGAGCGGGCCGATTGAAGGCCCGCAACCTCCTGATCGTGGCGCAGGTCGCGATCTCGTTCGTCCTGCTGGCCGGAGCGGGGCTGATGCTGCGCACGCTCTGGAGGCTTTCGGGGGTGGATCCGGGGTTCCAGACCGCGCGCGTACTGACCTCCCGGCTCGACCTCAACTTCACGCGCTACAAGACCGAGGAGGATCAGCGTGGCTTTCATCGCCGCCTGCTCGAACGCCTCGCGGCGGAGCCGGGCGTTCTCTCCGTCGCTCTTTCGGGAACCATCCCTCTGAACGAGGGTGGCCGCGCGAACAACGGCCGCTTCCAGATCGAGGGCCGCCCTCCGGTCGCGGCCGATGCGCTGCCCCGGGCGGACTTTCAGCACGTCACTCCCGACTATTTCCGAACGATCGGCGTGCCGATCTTGCGCGGCCGTGGGCTCGAATCTGCCGATCGCGCCGGGGCTGCGCCGGTCGCCGTCGTCAACCAGTCGATGGCCCGGCACTTCTGGCCCTCGGAGGACCCGGTCGGGAGGCGCATCCGGGTCGGCGGCCGGGGCCCGGAGCAGGCCCCGTCGCTCACGATCGTGGGCGTGGTCGGCGACCTCCTCGACTCACGACTACCCACGGAGCGCCACCTTGATCTCCGGCACCGCGGCAGGCGCCAGCGCGACGCGGTCCTTCTTCGAGCCCCGATGCGGTCTTGACCACACAAGATTTGGCTATTATGATCTATATGACCTGATTGTTGAGAGGAGTGGCGATGTCCAGGCGTGTGCCCGCGGCTCAGGTTAAGGCGCAGTTTGCCGACTGTCTCCGATCGGCCGAAAGGGGTGATTCGGTCTTGATCACGCGCCACGGCAAGCCGGTTGCGGCCCTGGTGGCGGCAGCCGAGCTCGAGCACCTCGAGCGGCTCCGGGCAGCGGGCCCGAAAGAAGGCCTGGCTGGCATTGCGGGCGGGTGGAAGGGTTCGGAGGAATTGGTTCGAGCGTTGGGGCGCGTGAAGCGAACCGGGCCAAGGCGAACGGCCGGTGCCTGAGCCCGGGTGGCTTACCTTTTCGACACGGACGCGATTTCGGAGGTCCTGAAGCCGAGGCCCGCCCCTGCGTATCTGAACTGGCTTTCGCAGGTGCCTCGCGCGGAACAGTTCACGAGCGCCGTCGTCATCGGTGAGCTCTACAAGGGAGCCTTCGGTTCCCCCAACCGCGATAGGCACCTGGAGAAGGTCGAAAAGCTCGTTTTGCCCGCCCTGACCGTTCTTCCGTACGACGTGGCGGTGGCGCGCGTTTTTGGTGAGATTCAGTCGGGGCTTTCAATGCGGGGACGAACCCTGGCCGATGCGGACCTGCAGATCGCCGCGACGGCGATCCTTCACGGGCTCGAGGTCGTGACGGGGAATCTTCGGCACTTCACCCGGATTCCCGGAATCCAGGTTCACCGAGCTCTCGCGGACGCCCGCGGGATCGCCGGGTGATCTTGTCTCCGCGCTGAAACCCTGGGGGCCTCTTGCCGTTTGAACCCGGAAGAGGGCTGGTATTCTGATCGCCTAGCAACAAGGGGGGGCGAATGGCGAAATACTCGATCACGGTCAACGGGCGCACGCAGTCGATCGAAGCCGGCAACCCCGAGATGCCGCTGCTCTGGGTGCTGCGCGACACGCTCGGCCTGACCGGCACCAAGTACGGCTGCGGCGCGGGGGCGTGCGGCTCCTGCACCGTCCACGTCGACGGCCAGGCCATGCGGTCCTGCCAGGTCCCCATCCAGGCCGCCGCCGGGCGCAAGGTCACGACGATCGAAGGGCTCTCCGAGGACGGCCGGCATCCTTGCCAGCTCGCCTGGCTCGCGGAGGACGTGGCGCAGTGCGGCTACTGCCAGCCGGGGATGATCATGACGACGGCGGCGCTCGTCGCCGGCAAGAAGCCCGCGGGGGCCGAACAGATCGAGGCGGCGCTCTCCGCGCACATCTGTCGCTGCGGAACCTACGGGCGAATGCAGCAGGCGGTCGCGCGCGTCGTCGCCGGGGCAAAGGCGTGAGCGCGACAAGGCGTCAGTTTTTGAAGAATGGCGCGCTCGGAGCGGCCGCGCTTGCGCTGCCGATTCCGCTCTTCGGACAGGCAGGCAAGCTCGCCGCCGCGCCCTTTGCGCCGAGCCAGTGGCTGCGCATCGGCGCCGACGGACGCACCGTCCTCGTCGTCGCCCACTCGGAGATGGGGCAGGGTGTCCGGACTTCACTCGCCATGATCCTCGCCGAGGAGCTCGAAGCTGACTGGAAGACCGTCGTCATCGAGCAAGCGTCGCCCGGGCCGAACTACACGAACACGGGAACGGGAGGCAGCGACAGCGTGGAGTCCTCTTGGAAGCCGCTGCGCGAGGCGGGCGCCGCGGCGCGGGAGATGCTCGTCGAAGCGGCGGCGAACAAGTGGGGCGTTCCGGCGTCGGACTGCCGCGCGGAGATGGGTGCCGTGATCCACTCTGCGTCGGGCCGCAAAGCTTCTTACGGCGAGCTCGTCGCCGCGGCGGCGGCACTTCCGGTTCCGAAGCAGCCGCGGCTGAAGGATGCGAAAGACTTTCGACTTCTCGGGACCCGCGTGCCGCGCATCGACGGCCCGGGCATCGTCACCGGACGCGCCGTGTATGGGATCGACACCCGTGTGCCGGGCATGCTCTTCGCGGCCCTCGCCGTCTGCCCGGTCAAGGGCGGCAAGCTGGTCCGGTACGAGGTCACGAAAGCGAAGGCAGTTCCCGGCGTGCGCGACGTCGTCCTGATCGATGGCGGCGTCGCCGTTCTCGCCGACGACACGTTTGCCGCGCTCTCCGGCCGCGACGCGCTCGAGGTGGTCTGGGACGACGGCCCGAACGGCAAGCTCACGACCGAGGAGCTCTGGGGCCGAATCGACCGCGCCGCGGAGAAACCCAGCCGTTCGACCCGCAAGTCGGGGGACGCGGGCACGGTTCTCGCCACGGCGCCGACGCGCCTTTCGGCGAGCTACCGGACGCCTTTCCAGGCGCATGCCACGCTCGAGCCCGGCAACACGATTGCAAAGGTGGAGGGGGGCGCGTGCGAGATCTGGTCGCCGACGCAGAGCCCGCAGCGCGTGCAGAAGGAGGCGGCGAAGCTGCTCGGCATCGCGCCGGAAAAAGTGACCGTGCACGTCACGCTGATCGGCGGCGGCTTCGGCCGGCGCCTGGGCGCGGACTACGCGCTCGAAGCCGTCGCGGTCGCGCGCGCGGCGAAGCGGCCCGTGCAGGTGGTCTGGTCGCGCGCCGACGACTTCCTGCGCGACCGCGTGCACCCGGCCACTCGCGTGGACCTGGCTGCCGGCCTCGACGCCTCCGGGCGGCTGGTCGCGTGGACGCACACCGCGACGACGTTTCATCTCTCGATGTTCGGCGACTTCGACGCCAACGAGGATCCGGACGGCAACCCGTGGGGCGGCTGCGACAATCCCTACGACATCCCGAACCTGGCGGTCGGCTGGAACGAGATCGAATCGCCGATCCATACCGGAGCCTGGCGGGCGGTCTACTACCCGGCCAACGTATTCGCGCGCGAGTGCTTCCTCGACGAGATCGCGGCAAGGTCCGGAAAGGATCCGCTCGCGCTGCGGCTGGCGCTGCTCTCGGGGCCCTCGCCGTTCACGTACGGCAAGCGCAAGGTGGACCGGGCCGGGCTCGCTCGCGTGCTGAAAGTCGCGGCGGCAAAATCCGGCTGGGGAGCAGTCCCTGCCGCCCTCAAGGGACGGCGGTCGGGCCGGGGGCTCGCCTGCAACATCTACCACGGCAGCACGCTGATCGCGCAGGTCGCCGACGTGTCCGTCGGGGCCAAGGGTGATGTCCGGGTGCACCGGGTGGTGACGGCCGTGGACTGCGGTCAGGTCGTCAATCTCTCCGGGGTCGAAGGCCAGGTCGAGAGCGGCGTGATCTGGGGCTTGTCCTACGCGATGAAGGGCGAGATCACGATCGCGGCCGGCCGCGTCGCACAGACGAGCTTCGGGGACTATCCGGTGCTGCGCATGGACGAGATGCCGAAGCTCGAGACCCACGTTCTTGCGGGCAACCCCGTTCCAAAAGGGATAGGGGAGATGCCGGTGCCGTGCGTGGCCCCCGCGGTCGCCAACGCGATCGCCGCCGCGACGGGCAAGCGCGTGCGCCGGTTGCCGATCCGCCCGGCGGATCTGGTCTAGCGGTCCGTAGGTCTCGATCACGAATCCGGCCGTAGGGGCGGGGCTTGCCCCGCCCGCATCTGCGGCACGGTGACCATCGCGGGCGGCCCAAGGGCCGCCCCTACGGCACCGAATGAGGGCTCGAGCCGCCCGCCCTACGACGCCCGCGAGATTGCGACCGCGGCCGTTCTGCGCGCCCCGATGTGCGCGAGTGTCAACGGCAGCCGGATCCGCACGTCGCACCCACCTTCCGGCGCCGGAGACAGCTCCAGCAGGTGCGCTCCCGGGTACAGGGCCTCGAGCCGGCGCCGCGTGTTGCGCAGGCCGATCCCGTTCGTCTCGTCGTGGTCGTCGCCGGGCCCCGGCCCGTTGTCGCGCAGGCGAATCGCGAGCTGCCCGCGCTCGGCCCGCGCCACGATGGAGATCCGGCCCCGGCCGCCCCTTCCCGCCAGCCCGTGCTTGATCGCGTTCTCGACGAGGGGCTGGAGCAGGAAGCTCGGCACGTTGGCCGCGGCCACGGCCGGGTCGATCGTGATCTCGATCTCGAGGCGGTCGCGGAAGCGGACCTTCTCGATCGAGAGGTACTTCTCGAGGATCGCGATCTCCTCCTCCAGCGTGACGAGCGGCGTGTCTTCCGACCGCAGCGAGAGCCGCAGCAGATCTCCGAGGCGCACGACCATCTGGCGGGCGCGCTCCGGGTCCTTGCCGATGAGCGGCAGGATGC
This sequence comes from Acidobacteriota bacterium, assembly GCA_031360505.1. GTDB lineage: Bacteria > Acidobacteriota > Thermoanaerobaculia > UBA5066 > Gp7-AA6 > DAHUXD01. The sequence goes on along the minus strand of JANMBR010000044.1, from coordinate 5,304 downwards.
TGTTGAGCGTATTGAAGAGAAAGTGCGGGCGCAGCTGGAACTGGAGGGCATCGAGCTGCGCTTCGACGAGCGCCGTCCGAAGGCGTTCGCGGGCCTCCAGGCGCCCCACGCGCAGCCGGTAGCCGAACACCGCGGCGAGCGCCAATCCGAGCAGCGCGGCCGCCCGAAACCAGGCGGTCTCGTAGAAGTGCCGGGCGAGCACGATGTCGGAGGCGGCTCCGGTCCGGCTCCACACTCCGTCCTCGTTGGCGGCCAGCACCTGGAAGCGATAGTGCCCGGGCGGCAGGTTCGTGTAGTACGCCGTGCGGCGCGGCCCGGCGTCCACCCAGTCGCGCTCGAAGCCCTCGAGCCGGTAGCGGAACCGCACGGCCTGCGGGTTGCGGAAGGAGAGGGCGGTGTATCCGAACTCGAGCTTGTCCGTGCCGGGCGGCAGGCGCAGCCGGTCGGACCGCTCGAGGCGGGTCCCGCCGGCCACGACCTGCTCGATGACGACGGTCGGAGCGATTGGGTTCAGAAGTATCCGCGCCGGGTCGGCCATCGCCAGGCCCTTGACGGTGGCGAACCAGAGGCGCCCGTCCCGGCTCTTCCACGCTCCGTGCTGCGTGCCGTTGCACTCGACCGGGATCATCCGGGTCGCCGTCGAGAAGGTCACGCGATCGTGGATGCGGCCGGGCGCCCTCGCCGCCTCGGCGAGCTCGGCTTGCGAGACGCGAAACACCCCGCGGTTGCTCGTCAGCCACAGGTAGCCGCGGCCGTCCTCGAAGACCTTCTGCGCGGCGTCGTGGAAGACGCCTTCCTTCTGCCGGTACGTGATGAAGCGGCCGTCCCGGTAGCGGGAGAGCCCGCCGCGCGTCGCAAACCAGTACGTCCCCTCGGCGTCCTGGTACGCCGACATGACGACGTCGTGGGGCAGCCCGTCCCGCATCGTGAACGTCCGGAACTTCCCGTCGGCGAAGCGGCTGACGCCGCCGCCAAAGGTCGAAATCCAGATCGCGCCCTCGCGGTCTTCGAAGAGCGAGAAGATGGCGTCGGATGCCAGCCCGTCCCGCGCCCTGTACGTGACGAAGCGGTCGCCTTCGAGGCGGTTTAATCCCGCCGCCATCGTCCCTGCCCAGACGACGCCCTTGTGGTCGACGATGACCGATGCGATCGCGTTGCCGGACAGCCCGGAGGCCTGCGTGTAGCGCCTCTGTTTCGTGCCCTCGAGGCGCACGAGGCCGGCGCCCCGCGTTCCGATCCAGAGCGCTCCGCTCGGGTCCTCCGCGATGCCCTGGATCGAGGCGCCGAGCTGTGCGAATCGCTCGAACCGCTCCTTGCCGGGAGCGCGGCGATTGAGGACGCCGTCGGCCGTTCCGGCCCACAGATTGCCGCGGCTGTCTTCGAACACCGACCAGAGCTTGTCCGACGAGAGGCCGTCACGTTCGGTGAGCATGGTGGTGCGCTGCGCCTGGATTCGGTCGAGTCCGCCATCCGACGTGCCCACCCAGAGGCTCCCTTCGCGGTCCCCGGCGAGGCAGAGGATGCGGTCGCTCGAGAGGCCATCGGATGCTCCGTGGCGCAGGAAGCGTCCATCTCGGAACCGGACGATGCCGCCGTCGGTGGCAAGCCAGAGGTTGCCCTCGGCGTCGCGGTGGAGCGCGCGGACGAGTGTGTTCGTGAGCCCGGCGGGCTCGGCGTAGATCGTCGTGGTGTCGCCGTCCACGTGAGCGAGGCCACGGCCCGTGCCGACCCACATGCCGCCCTGGGGATCGGACAGAATCGCAAGGGCTGAGCCGGGAAATCCGTCGCCCACGCACCATCCGGCAAACCGCGGGCCCTCGAGGCGCGCCGCGCCCCAGAGCCCTCCGGCCCAGAGGCGGCCCTGCCCGTCTTCGCCGAAAGAGCGCACCCAGGTCCCCGGCAACCCGTCGCAGTCCGTGAAGGTCGTCACCACGCCTGCCGCGATGCGTGTCGCGCCGAGGTTCGTTCCGACCCAGAGCGCTCCGCGCGAATCCTCGAAGAGCGCTCCCACCTGGGCGCGGTCGATGCCGCCGGCCAGGAAGGGCTCGAACTGCCCGGCCCGCAGGCGCACGAGCCCGGTCACCGTGCCGATCCAGAGCGAGCCGTCGCGCGTCTCTGCCAGCGCCTGCACCCAGTCGTCCGAGAGCGCCGACGTGTTGCGCGTGTCGAAGATCGTGAACCGCACCCCGTCGAACCGCACCAGGCCCTCCTGCGTGCCAAGCCAGAGGTACCCATCACGCGTCTGGACCATGGCCGTGACCGAGTTCTGTGGAAGGCCGGAGTCGCTCGTCCACACGTCGTGCCCGTACTGGGACGGTGGGATCGCCGGATCGATGCCCGCGGCGGCCCCGGCAGAGAGCGCGAGGGCCAGAACGGTCGCGGAAAGCCGCACGCCGCGAAGGGGCACGAAGACAGAAGACCGCGAGTCGGGGCTGTCCCTCAATGGTCCGGGGACCGGGGGCGTGGCGACGAGGACGAACGGCTGATTCCTGGGGACAAGATGCGGGCGCTATCCGCCGGAATCTTTCCCCTCTCCCGAATCGATCCGGGCCGTAGGGGCCGCCCGAGTCACGGTATGGCGGAGGCGGGCGGGGTCAACCCCCGCCCCTACGGGAGGGACCATCGCGCGCGCCTTCCCTCTACAGCGGCAGCCGCAGCCAGGCGATGCAGCCGGGGTGACCCTTGCGGTTCTCGAGCGTCAGCGTGCCGCCGTGCGCTTCCGCGATCTGGCGCGAGAGCACGAGCCCGATGCCCGATCCGCCGGGCTTCGTCGTGAAGAAGGGGACGAACAGGTTGGCCGTGTTGGGCAGTCCCGGTCCGTCGTCCGCGACCCAGATCTCGATGCGCGGGCCGGTTCGCTTCCAGCCGACGGCAACGCCGCCCCGCGTCTCGAGCGCGGCGTCGGAGGCGTTGCGCACGAGGTTGATCAGGAGCTGGTCGAGCTGATCGGAGTCGGCCTGGATGACCGCGGCGGGCCCCGGGATCACGCCGACCGCCACGCGCGTCTCGAGACTCGCGGCGCGGCGCACGAGCGCATCCAACGCGACGGGCGCCAGGCGCGGCGGCGGGAGGCGCGCGAGCTTCGCGTAGGCGGTCGTGAAACGGGAGAGGCCTTCCGCGCGCGACTCGATGATGGACAGGCCCTGGCGCAGATCCGCGCGCCAGTCGGCCGGCGGCTCGGGCTCGGCGGAGAGCTTCTGCAGGCTGCCCGCGATCGACTGGATCGGCGCGAGCGAGTTGTTCAGCTCGTGGCCGAGGACGCGGATGAGCCGCTGCCAGGCCTGGCGCTCTTCCTCGCGCAGCGGCCGGCTCACGTCGGCGAGCACGAGCAGCCGATGGGGCGCGCCGCCCTGGCGAAAGACGCTGCGGCGAATCTCCCACCGGCCCGAGCCGCCGGGAAATCCCGCTTCGAGGATCTGCGGAGCGCTCTCTTCGAGGAAGGCCGCCAGGCCCAGCTCCTCCGCGCGGCGCCCGCGCAATCGCGGCTCGGGCTGGCCGAGCAGCCGCTCACCGAAGCGGTTGACGAGCTGGAGCGCGCCCTCGCCGTCGAACGCGAAGACCGCGACCGCGATCTCCTCCATGACGCGCGAGAGCAGGGCCGTCGCCTCGATCGCGCCCAGGCGCTGCTCGCGCAGGGTCTCGGCGAGGGCGTTGACCTCGATGAGCACTTCGCCGAGAGCGTCGTCGCCCCGTGCCCCGCGCGCCCGGATCGAGAAGTCTTCCTCGCGCATCGCGGCGAGCAGGTTCGAGACCGTCTGGAGCGGCCGGACGACCCGCTCGCGCAGCGCCTGGGTGAACGCGAGCCACGCGATCACCACCAGCGCGGTCAGGGTCCAGCGGACCTTCGAGGAGTAGTCGCCCGTCCAGAGGATGCCGAGCGCCGTGACGACGGCCGGAAGCGCGGCCGCGAGCGCGTAGAAGACGATCCGCCGATCGTGCGTCAGCGGCTTCATCGTCGCCTACCCGTGCTTCTCGAGGCGCCGGTAGAGGGCGCTGCGGGAGATCCCGAGCGCTTTTGCCGCCTGGCTGACGTTGCCGGCGAAGCGCTCCATCGCCTTGCGCACGAGCAGGCCCTCGACCTCTTCGAGCGAGAGATCCTCGAGGCGGCCCGCGTCGCCGCCGCGGCGCAGTGCGAAATCCGCCGGCCGGATCCGGTCGCCGGCCGCCATGAGCACCGCCCGCTCGATCGCGTGGTCGAGCTCGCGGACGTTGCCGGGCCAGGGATGGGCCAGCAGCGCTTCGAGCGCGGCGCTGTCGAAGCCGGCCTGAGCCTTGCCGTAGCGGCGCGCGTAGATTTCGAAAAAGTGCTGCGCCAGACGCGGGATGTCTTCGCGCCGCTCGCGCAGGGCCGGCACGTGGATCTCGATCGTGTTGAGCCGGAAGAGCAGGTCCTGGCGAAAGCGCCCTGCCGCCACCTCGGCGCCGAGGTCGGCGTTGGAGGCCGAGATCATGCGCACGTCCGAGCGGATCGTGCGCGAGGAGCCGACGCGCTCGACTTCGCCGGTCTCGATCACGCGCAGCAGCTTGCCCTGCTGCGACGGCGGCACGTTGCCGATCTCGTCGAGGAAGAGCGTTCCGCCCTGGGCCAGCTCGAAGCGGCCGACGCGGTCCGAGCGGGCGTCCGTGAAGGCGCCGCGCACGTGTCCGAAGAGCTCGCTCTCGAAGACCCCTTCCGAGATCCCGCCGGCGTTCAACGTCACGAAGGGTCTGGCCGAGCGCTCGGAGGCCGCGTGCAGGGCGCGAGCCACGACGCCCTTGCCGCTGCCGTTCTCGCCGGTGATGAGCACGTTGGCGTCCGCCGGGCCGACGCGCGCGATCACGTCCAGCACCGGCCGCATCGCGGCCGAACCGGCGATCATCGCGGGCTCGGCCTCGTGGCGCAGGATGCGGTTCTCGGCCTCGAGGCGGTCTCCCCGCCGCAGCGCACGGCCGAGCGCGATCTGCGTGCGCAGCGTCGTCAGCAGCCGCGTGTTGTCCCAGGGCTTCTGCTCGAAGTCGCGCGCGCCGCGCCGCATCGCTTCGACGGCGAGATCCACCGTGCCCCAGGCCGTCATCACGAGGACCGGCAGGTGCGCGTCGAGCTCGCGGACGCGGGCGAGCAGGTCGAGCCCCTCCTGGCCCGACGTCGTGTCGCGGGCGTAGTTGAGGTCGATCAGGACGGCGTCGAAGTCGCGCGCCTCGAGGGCGGCGAGCGCTCCCGCGGGCGACGAGGCGGTCTCGCACTCGAGCCCCTCGCCCTTGAGCAGCAGGCGCAGCGCCTCGAGCACGTCCTTCTGGTCGTCGGCGACGAGGATGCGGCCGGCG
>JANMBR010000025.1:0-13317 GCA_031360505.1 Acidobacteriota bacterium | reverse complement strand
GGCCCGGCCGCGCGCAAGGCGCTCGCCCAGCGCCTCGAATGCGCCGTCGGATACGACCTGCCAGTCGCCCTTGGCGTGCGTCCCGGCCGGCGGCACGTAGCCCTCGATCTCGAGGCCCCAGTCCCCGATCTCGCTCGCGAGAGGGAGCAGCCGCACCATGCCCGCGGCCTGGACGCCGGGCAGCGACCGCACGCTCTCGAGCAGCTGCCGGTAGAACGCGACGACCGATTCGGGCGTGCGATACGTCGCCTCGGGCGGCCGCAGCTGGAGCGTGAGCACATGCTCGGGCTCGAAGCCGAGATCGATGCGCATGAGGGCGTCGAGGCTGCGCAGCATGAGGCCCGCGCCGAGCAGCAGGAGCACGGCCAGCGCCATCTGCGCGGCCGCGAGCGCCCCGCGCAGGCCCTGCCGCCGCAGGCCCGTCGACGTGTTCGCCGCGCTCTCGCGCAGTGCCTCGTTCAGGTTGAGGCGCAGCATCTGGAGGGCCGGCGCCAGGCCGAAGAGGAACGTCGTCAGAATCGAGAGCGCCGCCGCGAAGAGCATCATGCGCGGATCGATCCCGAGCGGCGCGAGCGCCGGTAATCCGGCGCTTGCCTTGGCGGCGATGATCCGTACCCCGGCCCACGCAAATCCGAGCCCGAGGATGCCTCCCGCAATCGCGAGCACGAAGCTCTCGGTCAGCAGCTGCCGGGTGAGCCTGGACTTGCCCGCGCCGATCGCCGCGCGCACGGAGATCTCGCGCTGGCGCCCCTCGGCGCGGGCGAGCAGGAGGTTGGCCACGTTGGTACAGGCCATCAGCAGCAGGAAGATCACCGCGCCGAACACGAGCACGAGGGCGCGCCGGGCGCCCCCGCGGATCTCCGTCTCCAGCGGGACGGCGAAGGCCTCGAAGCGCATCTCGGGCGGATAGAGACCCTGCCGCGTCAAGTTGGCCGCCAGCGTCTTCAACTCCGCCGTCGCCCGCTCGGCGGTCGCGCCGCGCACGAGCGTGGCCGCGGCGTAGTAGCCGTGATTGCCGTGGGAGAGGTCCGCCATGTCGAGCTGCAGCGGAATCCAGACCTGCGAGGGTTCGGCCGCGTTCGTCGTGAAGTCGGTCGGCAGCGCAAAGCCCCGCGGCATCACGCCCACGACCCGCCGCGCCACGCCGTCGAGCTCGATGATGCGGTCGAGGACGCCCGGATCGCCGCCGTACCGGTTCTGCCAGAGGCCGTAACTCAGGACCGCGACGGGAGCGCCGCCCGGCCGTTCCTCGTCGGCGGTGAAGCCGCGCCCGACCTGGGGCCGGGCGCCGAGCGCCGTGAACGCGTTCGCCGTGACGGCGGCCATACCGATCCGCGCTGCCTCGCCCTCGGAGCCCGTGAGATTCGCCTCGTCGGTTTCCCACGCCCCCACGCTCTCGAAGCTCGGGACCATGCGCCGGTAGTCCATGAGCTCGCCGTCGGCGACCCAAGTCTTTTCAAACCCGACCCATCGGCTCCAGACCATGACCCGGCGCTCGGGCTCTGCGTATGGGAGGGGCGACAGCAGCACCGCACGGATGACCGAGAAGATCGCCGTCGTCGCGCCCATGCCGAGGCCGAGCGTCAGGACCGCGGCGGCCGTGAATCCCGGCGAGAGCCGCATGCCCCGCAGCGCATAGCGGATGTCCTGAATGAGGATTTCCATGCTGCCTCCTCTTCCGGGCACAGCTCTCCCGCGAAGCCCGGACATTCCTGATGACGGCGGGCGCGGGGAAAGGTTCCTTCCGAACCCGTAATCTTTCGGGCCTCCCGGATCGTTCTTCCAGTGACAGCAGAAAGGAGCATCAGTCCAATGAAACGGTTTATCGGATCTCGAACGCTCGTCGTGATCGGGCTCGCAGTGGCGGCGGCCGCCGCGGCGGACCAGAACGCGCCCGGCGCCCCGCATCGCCGGATGGCCCACGGCGTCCACCATATGGAGCAGTGCCTCTCGAACCTAAACCTTTCCGCCGAACAGAAGGCCGCGATCGACGAAAGCGTGGTGGCCGGCAAGGCCACGCTGCGGGCCGATGGCGACGCCATGAAGGCGGCGCATCAGCAGATGGAGGCCGACCTCGCCGCCGGCGCAGACAAGACCGTCCTGGGTCAGAACGCCCTCAACCAGGAGGCGGCGCGCGCGAAGATGAAGGCCGACGCCCAGGCGATCCACGAACAGGTCCTCGGCCAGCTTTCGGCGGAGCAGGTGGAACAGTTCAACGCCTGCGCGGCGGCGCCCAGGGCGCTGGCCCACCCGGCTCCACCGGCCTCCCAGTAGGATATTCGTCCCTCGCCTCCGGCCCGGGCTCCGACGAGGCCCGGGCCGTTTTTTTTCGGCGAGTCGTCGACTCGGATCCGTCATACCGAGCGAAGCGAGGGATCCCGCACGCGATCGGCAGAGACCGGCTTTTGCTACTCCGCCGGCATCACCTGGAATTGCTCGATCTTGCCGTCGGGCATGTCGCGCTCCCAGATCGAGAGTGCCTTGTCCGGATACTTCACCTCGAAGAGCCGAAAGGTCATGCCGCCGCGGTCAGCGCTGCGCGTCTGCTTGATTTCCTTGATCGCTCCGAGCGGCGCGAGGCTCGACGCGAAATCCTGGATCGCCTGTTCGGTGAAATAGCTGTTCGCGTTGGACGTGAAGATCGAGCGATCGATCTTCCCCTTCTGCAGGCCCTCCAGAATCTGCCGCGCCCGCGCCTCGGCCGGACCGGCCCCGCCCTTGGCGAAGAGGATCTCCGCAATCTTCTTGCCGATCGCCCCGGACGCGCCGATCGAATCCTGGTTGACGAGGACCACGATGGCCGCGTGATCGTCCGGGAAGACGGCGTTCTCCGCCGTGAACCCCGACACCTCGCCGCCATGCTCGAGGACGCGGCGGCCGTCCAACTTCGTCACGTCGATTCCGAGGCCATAGTGAATACCGAGCCCGTTCTTCAAGAGGACTTCGGTCTGCATCTGCCTGTACGACGCGGGCTTGAGCAGCTTCTGGTCGAGCATTCCGACGTCCCACCGCGCGAGATCCTCGGCCGTCATCGCGAGCTCGCCCGCGGCGAAGAGCCAGCCCTTGCCCTCCTTCGGCGCGACCCGCAGGGGGCCGAGCGCGTAGCGCTTGTACCCGACGGGATCGTTCGGCCCGAGCGTCTGCCGGTCGATGTCGACGATGCTCGCCATCCCGAGCGGCGAGAAGACGCGCGACCCGAGAAACTCCAGCAGCGGCTTGCCGCTCGCCTTCTCGACGATCACGCCGGCGGCCACGTACCCGGTGTTGCTGTACTGGTACTGCGTGCCCGGCTCGAAGTCGAGGGGCTTCTTCGCCCACTTGTCCAGGATCGCAGCCGCGGTGATCTCCTGGAGCATGAAGGGCGGCACGTAGTCCTGCGGCCAGTAGTCCTGGTAACCCGACGTGTGCGACAGCAGCTGCCGGATCGTCACCTCGTTCGCCCGCGTCAGGTCGGGCAGGAACCGCGACACCGGATCGTCGAGAGAGAGCTTCCCGTCCTCGACGAGCATCAGGATCGCCGTCGCCGTGAACTGCTTGCTGACCGAGCCGATGCTGTACCGCATCGTCGAGCCCGCGGGCGCGCGCGGATTCACCTTCGCGTCGCCGTAGGCCTGGACGTACGCGATCTTGCCGTCCCGGACAACCGCAACCGAGGCACTCGGAGCGCCGGTCGCTGCGAGCACCTCGCGCGCGGCCGCGTCGATGGCCGTGCGCATCTCGGCGGGAAGGCCGGGATCGGCCTGCGCCGTCGCGGACGAAGCCCGGAAGGCGAGTGCCAAACCGAGGATCGGGAGAATCTTGCGAAGGGTCTGGTTCATCCTTGCTCCTTGGGTTTCCAGGGGGGGCTCAAATCTCCGGGCTCCATCCATCGTATATAAAGCCGAGCGGTACAAGCGCTACGTGGACACCGGCAAACCGTGACCGAGCGCTACGGCGCCCCCTCGTCGCCCGAGGGACCGTATATCGAAGGCACCTTGCCGCCCATCGGGCGAATGTACGTGGAGAGTTGCCCGCGATGATGCACCCCGTCGAACAGGATCCAGAAGCAGTGGTCGCGGATCGGACCCGCGAAAACGACCTGGCCGCCGGCGAGAAACCGGCCGGGCGAGTTCCACTTCGCATCGTCCAGCGCCTCGGCGAGCGCGGTCAGGCGGGCGCCGTGCTGCTCGAGGGCGCTCACGATCTCGGCGTGCGAACCGGGTTCGGGACTGTTCGCCCAGTGGCTCTCCCCGTTCTCGACGATCTCCGTCACGCTCCGGATTTCCTCGGCCAGACCCCACGCGATGCGGCCAGCCGTGCGCGAGCCCTCGTGGGGTTTATAGTCGAGCCGGCCCGCTGGAAGGGCCTTGAAGACCTTCACGAAGATAGGAAACTCCTGCTTCCAACGCTGGACGAAGAACTCGCGGTCGTTCATGGGTAGATCCTAACGCCGCGGACCGCCTCCCGAACCGAAAGGCACATATGAAGACGCCCCGTCTCCTCGCCCTCGCCTCGATCCTCGCACTCGGCGCCCTGCCCGCACTCGCGCAGCTCCCGGCCTCGAACCCATTCGCCGCGCCGAGCACTTGGCCGTTCCAGGCGCCGCCGTTCGACAGGATCAAGGTCACCGATTACCAGCCGGCGATCGAAGAGGGGATGAAGCGGCAGCGTGCCGAGATCGCGGCGATCGCCGACAGCTCCGCGCCGCCGACCTTCGCGAACACGATCGAAGCGATGGAGCGCACGGGCGTGCTGCTGACGCGCGCGTACAAGGTGTTCTCCAACATCGAGCAGTCCGATACGAACGACGCGATCCAGAAGATCAAGAGCGAGGTCGCCCCGAAGCTCTCGGCGCACTTCGACGCCATCTACCTCGACCCGAAGCTCTACGGGCGGGTCAAGGCGATCTACGCGCAGCGCGCGACCCTCGGGCTCGATCCCGAGGCGAAGTACCTCGTCGAGCGCATCCATCTGGCATTCGTGCGCGCCGGCGCGGACCTGTCCGACGCCGACAAGACCGCGCTCACGGCGCTCAACCAGGAAGAGTCGAAACTCACGACCGAGTTCGACGCGAAGCTCCTCGCCGACAGCAACGCCTCCGCCGTGGTCGTCAGGGACAGGAAGGAGCTTGCCGGGGCCACCGACGGAGACCTGGCGGCCGCCGTGGAAGCCGCAAAGGAGCGAAAGCTGGACGGCAAGTGGCTCCTCGCCCTCCAGAACACGACCCAGCAGCCCGTGCTCTCGTCCCTCACGGACCGCGCCTTGCGCCAGCGCGTCCTCGAGGCCTCCGAGATGCGCGGCAACCACGGCGGCGAGAACGACACGAAGGCGATCGTCGCGCGCCTCGCTCAGCTGCGCGCGCAGAAGGCGAAGCTGCTCGGTTTCAGGACCTACGCGGACTACGTCCTCGACGACCAGATGGCGAAGACGCCGCAGAACGCCGACAAGTTGATGACCGATCTCGTCCCCGCCTCGACCGGCAAGGCGCGCGGCGAGGCGTCCCGCATCCAGAAGCAGATCGACGCCGGGAAGGCCGGGTTCGCGCTTTCGGCCGCCGACTGGGAGCTCTACTCCGAGAAAGTGCGCAAGGCCGAATACGACCTCGACGAGTCGGAGCTCCGGCCCTACCTCGACCTCGACCGGGTGCTCCAGGACGGCGTTTTCTTCGCGGCGAACAAGATGTACGGGATCACCTTCAAGCCCCGTCCCGACATCCCGGTCTACCACCCCGACGTGCGCGTCTGGGAGGTCTTCGACGCGGACGGCGAGTCGCTCGCGCTCTACTACGGCGATTACTACCAGCGCTCCTCCAAGAGCGGCGGCGCGTGGTGCGACAGCTTCGTGGACCAGAGCCGGCTGATGAATACCAAGCCCGTCGTCACGAACAATTTGAACTTCACCAAACCCGCCGCGGGTGAACCCGCGCTCATTTCGTTCACCGACGTGACGGTGCTCTTCCACGAGTTCGGCCACGCGCTGCACGGGATCTTCCAGAACATCATGTATCCGACCCTCGGATCCACGCCGCGCGACTTCGTCGAGTTCCCGTCGCAGTTCAACGAGCACTGGGCGACTGAGCCGAGCGTCTTCGCCAACTACGCGAAGCACCACAAGACCGGCGCTCCCATGCCCGATGCGCTCGTGGGCAAGATCAAGAAGGCGAAGACGTTCAACCAGGGCTACCTGACGACCGAATACCTGGCCGCGGCGCTGCTCGACATGGCATGGCACACGCTCCCCCCGGATGCCCCGAAGCAGGACGTGAATGACTTCGAGAAGGCGACCCTCGAGCGCGTGAAGATCGCGCTGGCGCAGGTGCCGCCCCGGTACCGCACGACCTACTTCTCGCACATCTGGGGCGGCGGCTATGCCGCGGGCTACTACGCGTACCTCTGGGCCGAGGTCATCGACGACGACGCCTACTTCTGGTTCAGGGAGAATGGCGGGATGACGCGCCAGAACGGCCAGCGCTTCCGCGAAATGATCCTGTCGCGCGGCGGCAGCCAGGAGGTCGCGGCGATGTACCGCGCGTTCCGCGGCCGCGATCCGGAAGTCCAACCGCTGCTCGAGGAACGCGGGCTCGCGCCGGCCAGGCCGTAACGTCATGGAAGGACTGGATCTCGAGGGACTGCTCGGCGGGTTTTCGCTCGCGACGATCCTGCTCGCCGTCCTCTTCGGCCTCGTCGGATGGGCCGCGTTTCGCCACGGCAGGAAGAACAACGAGCCGAAGCCGCTCTTCATCGGCGTCGCGCTCATGGCGTACGGCTACTTCGTCACGAACGCCTGGGTCTCGCTCGCGATCGGAACGGCGCTGACGCTCGCGCTCTTCTTTCCGCGCTGAATGAGACCGGTCTATCCGTACCGCAACCCGGGCGGCCCAAGGGCCGCCCCTACGACACCAAGATGCGAGATGTCCGTCCTCGGTGTCATACGCCAACAAAACGCGATGGATCCGTCACCGGTGCCGCACGGCACCACACGCAAAGGGCCGATCCCCGGTGTCGTAGGGGCGGGGCTTGCCCCGCCCGGGCGACCGGCACCGACCCGCTGCTTGTCCGCCTTAAAGCATTCCGACGGCGCGCGAGGCGAGGATCGCGATGATCGACAGCGAGATGAGCGACTGCAGCATGCACAGCGCTTTCGCCCAGCGCGAGAGGATCGCGGTGTCGGTCGGCGAAAAGGCCGTGCTCGTGTTGAACGCCAGGAACAGGTAGTCGACGAAGCGCGGCATCCAGTTCTCGGGATGCTCCATCGGTACGCCGTCCATCATCTGGGGAAAGAAAAACGCGCCCGCTGTGTGGCCGCCCCTCTTCTCGCGCGCGTGCGGGCCGCCCGCGTCCAGGCGCCAGTACCAGATCGCAAAGACCAGCACGTTGGTCACCCACAGCGTCGTCGCCGAAGCGAGCAACGCGCCCGGCGAGTCGGTCTTCGCGGGAAGCCGAACGATCAGCAGGACCAGCGACGCTGCGAGCGCGAGCGTGATCAATCCGCTGACGGCATAGCCGAACAGGGTGTCGATCCGATGGTTGCCGGCGCGGTGTGCGATCGTCGCCGGGATGAGCAGCGCCATGACGAGGGCGAGCAGCAGCCAGCGCGGGCCCACCACGAGCGTGTGCGGCAGCGCGTAGGAAATGCCGGCCACTCCGACCAGCGCCACGAGGACCGGCCAGCGGGCTTCGGGGTTGGCGACCGTGCTCTTGCCACTCATGCCGTCAAGACTAGCAGGCCGTCGTCCAACGAGATCGCCCGAGGGCGCATCCTGCGCTGGCCCTACCAGGCGACGCCGTAGTCGTCGCCGTAGTCGCTCGAGCCGCCCCACATCGTGCCGTGCTCGCGATCGAAATAGATCGCGTTGATGGGCCCCGACGTCTTCGCCGCGGTGCGAATCTTGTAACCCATCTTCTTCAACTCGCCGCGCACAGAAGGCGTCGTGGACTCGTTGATCTCGATTGAGCCCGGGCGCGACTCGTGCGCGCCGAACGAGCTGCGCATCTGGAAGCTGTTGATGTTCGCGCCCTCGACGGCTTCCTGCACGTTCATGCCGAACTCGACGACGTTCAGGAAGAACTGCAGAAGGTTCTGGTCCTGCGTGTCGCCGCCCTGCACGGCGAAGGCGAGGAACGGCTTGCCGTCCTTGAGCGCCAGGGAAGGGGTGAGCGTCACGCGCGGACGCTTGCCCGGCGCGAGCACGTTGTACGGGTTCTCCGCCGGGTCGAGGACGAAGCTCTGCATGCGCTGGCTCATCCCGATTCCCGTCTTTCCAGCGATGCAGACGGGATTCCAGCCGCCCGACGGCGTCACCGAGACGACCCAGCCTTCCTCGTCCGCCGCCTCGATGGAAGTCGTGCCGGCGAGAAAGCCCTCCTCGAACGTACGCGTGCGCGTGCGCGTCGCGCTCACCTTCGGGACGGGCGCGTCGCTCTTCCACCGCGCGAGGTCGTCGAGGTAGGGGTTCTTCCCGTTCTGGAACGGGTACGGATCGCCCGGCTTCGCGTTGGCGTCGTTCTTCGTCCAGTCGATCCCCTGGCGGCGCGCCGCCGCGTATTCCTTGGACAGCAGCCCGAGCCGCGGCTCGGCCGGCGGGAAATCCGGATCGCCGTAATAAAAGTCGCGGTCGGCAAAGGCGAGGTTCATGACCTGGTAGAGCGCGTGGATGTAGCGCGCGCTGTTATAGCCCATGCCCTTCAGGTCCATCGGCTCGAGGAGATTGAGCGCCTCGAGCATGGCAGGTCCCTGCGTCCACACGTCGAGCTTGTAGACGGCGATGTCCTTGTACGTCGTCGTGACGGGCTCCTCGAACCGTGGCTTCCAGCGCGCGAGGTCCTCCATCGTCGCCAGGCCGCCCTGCTCCTTTGAACCGCGGACGAACTCTTGCGCGATGTCGCCCCTGTAGAACCGGTCGTACGCCGCGTAGATCGCCTCCTTGCGGCTCATGCCGGCCATGAGCGCGCCCTGCTCGGCATCGACGAGCTTCTGGAGGGTCGCCAGGAGGTCCCGCTGCCGGAACATCTCGCCCGGACGCGGCGCCTCGCGCGCCTCGCCCGGATGCGTCAGGAAGAGCTTCGCCGAGTACGGCCACTGCTGGATTTGCTTCTTCTCGCGCTCGATCCCGTCGGCGAGCTCCTGCTCGATCGGATATCCCGCGGCCATCTGCATCGCGGGAGCGAGGACGTCCTTCAGCGACAGCTTCCCGTACTCCGCCAGCATCAGCATCAATCCACCCGGCGTTCCCGGCGTCACGGCCGCGAGCGGACCGTACTCCGGCGGATACGCCATGCCACGACTATGGAAGAACTCCGGCGTCGCGCCCGTCGGTGCCACGCCGAGCGCGTTGACTGCGATGACCTTGCCCGTCTTCGGATTGAAGATCAGCGCCTGCGTCTCTCCGCCCCACGACAGCGTGTCGAACATCGTCGTCGTCGCCGCCAGCATCGCGCACGCCGCATCCACGGCGTTGCCGCCCCTCTGGAACGTCATCGATCCCGCCGTCGCCGCGAGCGGCTTGCCAGTGATCGCGACCCAGTGCTTGCCGTGGAGGACGGGCTTGTTGGAGGCAACGAGCGGCGTCGGGTTCGAAATCAGAGCAACGACGAGAGCACCAGACAGCAACCTTCCAGCCGAAATCGAACGCATCGCGGCCCCCTGTGCGACCAACGATACAGCGGTAAGCCAAAGGTCCCTATAATTCCGTGTTGTCGAGAACAAGCCGATGCTCACCGTCACGCCCTCGATCGCCATTCCCGAGCACGAGCTGCACGAGCGGTTCGTCCGTGCATCGGGTCCCGGCGGCCAAAACGTCAACAAAGTCTCGACGGCCGTCGAGCTGCGTTTCGACGTCCCCGCGTCGACGCTGCCGGGCGACGTGAAGGCGCGGCTCATCGCGCTTGCAGGCAGGAGGATTTCCGCCGACGGCGTGCTCCTGATCGACAGCCGCGAGCACCGCACGCAGGCCCAGAACCGCTCCGCGGCCCGCGATCGACTGGCGGCGCTGATCGCGCAGGCGGCGAAGCGGCCGAAGTCGCGCAGGAAGACTCGCCCGAGCAAGGCCGCAAAAGAACGGCGCCTCGAAGCGAAGGGACAGCGCTCGCACATCAAGGCCCGGCGCGGCCGGGTCCAGGGCGAGGACTAGGAGGTTCGAGCCATGGGGAAGAAAGACGCCCGCGTCGACGCGTACATCGCGAAATCCGCTCCGTTCGCCAGACCGATCCTGAAACGCCTGCGCAAGCTCGTGCACCAGGGCTGCCCCGGCGTTGCCGAGGAGATCAAGTGGGGCATGCCCCACTTCGACTACGGCGGCATCTTCTGCGGGATGGCCGCCTTCAAGGGGCACTGCACGTTCGGCTTCTGGAACCGGGCGATGAACCTCAAGAAGAACGAGGAGGCGATGGGCCAGTTCGGCTGCATCACGAAGGTGCCGGACCTGCCGGCAGACTCCGTGATCGTCGGCTACGTCCGGCAGGCAAAGAAGCTCGCCGACGACGGTATCAAGCTCGGGCCCGTCCGCAAGGCGAAGAAGCCGCTACCCGTCCCGGCTGCGCTCACGGCCGCGCTCAAGAAGAAGGCCGGAGCGGCGACGCGGTTCGGTAGGTTCAGCCCGAGCCAGAAGCGCGAGTATTCCGAGTGGATCCTGGAAGCGAAGACCGACGCCACGCGGAACAAACGTCTAGCGATCGCCGTCGGCTGGATTGCCGAAGGCAGGTCGCGCAACTGGAAGTACGAACGCAAGGCCCTGCCGATCGCCCTCGCGAACCGGAAGCACCTCGGGACCCCGGCGCCCGTCTAGCCGTTCTCGTCTGCCGACGGCCCGTAGATCGACGGGACCTTCGCCCCCATCGGCCGGAGGTAGCTCGAGAGCTGGCCGCGGTGGTGGATCGCGTCGAACAGGAAGCCGTAGAGCATCTCCCCGATTGGCGCCTCCCACACGACCTTGCCGTCCATCAAGAATTGGGCGTTCTTGTCCCACGTCGCGTCGTCCAGTCGCGCGAGGCGCTTCTCGAGTTCGCCCGCGTTCTTCTCAAATGCGGCGACCGAGTCCTGGACCTTCGCCGGAGCGGGCCGCACGACGAAATTGACCTTCCCGTGGTCGATGATCTCGCAGGCGTCGCCCCATTCGCTGGCCACGAGCCAGACGATGTCACCAGCTGTGCTGCACTTCTCGTGCGGGCGATATCCCTTCTGATCGGCGGGCACGGCCTGCAGGACGCGGATGAATCTGGGCTTCTCGGACTTGAAGCAGTCGGCAAAGTACTCGCGGGTATTTTTCATGGCTCACGCTCCTTTCAGAGTTGGAAGCTCGACACTCATGGACTCTCCGATCTCATACGAACGTCCGGCGAGGAAGGTTTGACCCAGTCCCCGCACAGAGGCCGCAGCGCTCCGAGCGACTCCACCGGAAAGGTCAGCGCCGAAGCGGACGCGAGCCTCGCCGGGTCGCTCAGATCAAAGAGTTGGACGCTGACCGGGTTCAGGGGCTTTGCGGAGGGGACCGCGATCGCCTCCCGGCCAATGCCGATGGCCTGGAGGTAGCGCTCGATGGTGCGCCGCGCCGGGTGAAACGGCGGAACGCTCGAGGCAAAGAACCAGACGCGGGCCTTTCCGCGGAGCCGATCGACGTCGAGCAGGTACGGGCGCAGATCGTCACTCCAGCATCCTCCCACCACGTAGTCTTCCCGCCGAACTCCGTACTCGGCCCCGTAACGCTCCATCGCGCCGTAGGGATTGGGAAAGACGTAGACGACGTCGCCGGCTTTCCAGTTTGCGCGAAGAAAGGCGAGAACGGTCTTGTAGTCCTCGACCCGATAGGGCGGCGGCGTTTCGACGAGCGCCAGGGCCGGCGCCGTAAAGAGCGCCGCCATCAGCACCGCTCCGAGGGCCGGATGCGCCCTGGCCGCGAGACGCCGGATCCCCTCCGCGGCCTGCGCCACCGCCAGGACGAAGGCCGGAACCAGAAAGAGAATCAGGCGCGTCCGGAAGGGGTACTGGTGGGCAACGGCCGCGAGGACGGTCACTCCGATCGGGCCGAGCAGGACGAGCGCAGCGAACCGATTGCGACGCCAGAGCAGGACCATCCCGGCGATCACCAGGTAACCGTAGAGCACCGGCCAGCGATACCGCAGCATCATTTCGTCTTCGAAGATCTGCGCCACGCGGTCCCAGAGCCAGAGCAGGTCGCTCGGCTGCTTCACCGGCCACGGGAAGAAGCTGCCCCGAGTCCGCCAGAACTCCTCCATGAAGGCCCGGGTCTCCGGCGTGATGTGGCGGACCGACACCGCGATCGAGGCGAGGCAAGCGACCGCCCAGATGGGGATCGTCGTCCGGATCGCGCGGCGCGTCGGCGCGTCGCGATCGCGAAGCCACGCCAACACCAATGCGGCGCCGAGGCCCGCCATCACGAACACCGTCGCCTGCGAGAACCAAACCAGGACGGCGCCCGCGATTCCCGCAAGAACGCATCGGGCCCGGGTCGAGTCGTCGTCGCGCAGGGCGAGGGCGATCAGGCTGAGCACGAGCGTCGCGGTGAGGTCGATTCCGTATTGCTTGACCTCGGCCGAGAAGCGAATGAACGGCGCGCCGATGGCGAAGACCGCGACGGCGAACGGGACCGCGTAGCCGTCGAGCAGACGCTGCGCCAGGCGGAGGAAGAGCGGCAGCGCCAGCAGCCCGCAGAGCAGCGGAAGGAACCGAAATGCGAGATCGCTCTGGCCGAGGACCCGGCTCACCAGCTTCTCCGCCACGATGAAGCCCACGGGAGCCACCTGGTTGTATGCCAGCGGCTTCAGCAGCAGCTGCGCGGTCGAGCGCTGCACGAGGTTGCGCGCGATCGAGAGCTCGTCGAACCAGAGTGACGTGTCGCAGGCGTACTGGTAAAGGCGCAGGGCGACGCCGAGAGCGAGCAGGGCCAGCAGGAACGGGCGCCGGCAGAGCATGGGCACCGGCGTGGAGCGCGCTGTCGGGTCGGGAGTCAGAACGCTACTTCTTGTGCGGGATGTGGGGGCGGCCGAAGATCTCGTCGTACTCGGGCCAGTCGTCCACGAGGCGCAGGCCGAATCCCGGCGCGGCCCGCGCGGCCGGCGCGCTCTCGACGTTGCGCACGACCCTTCCGGTCAGAGCGAGCTTGCGCCCGCCAGGAAGGTTGACGGTCAACCGCACCACGGGGCCGGTTCCCGGCGCCAGGTTCGAGCGCACGAACATTCCGCGGCGCGAGATGTCGCCGGTCACGCCTGCGCCCTTGAGCGCGCCCTGGCTGAACTCGACCGTCATCTCGGCCTTGCGCCGCCGCACGGTGCGCGTCTGCTGTTTCCCGATGGCGCCCCGGCGCGGCGACGCGGGCGGATCGCT
>JANMBR010000002.1:0-11636 GCA_031360505.1 Acidobacteriota bacterium | reverse complement strand
GCCTTCACCCCCGCCGTCTCATCGGCGAATCCGTACGCCTTCGCCCACGCGATCTGGAAATCCCGGAAAACGGCCACGGAGAGCCCGGGCACGTGGAAGAGCTTCATCCGCTCCTCGAGCGTCCACGTCTTGTCGCCCTCCACGAGGACCGGTGGGCGTAGCCCCTTCTCGATCCGTTCGATGGACGCGGTCGGATTGGACGCGCCCACGGTCAGGGCGGCGGCGACAATTCCAAGCAGGGCCCGGGATTTCCTCATGAAACCTCCATAACTAGTCAAAATCCGCGATGACGGGAGCATGGTCGCTCGTGCCGACTTCCGGCCGCACGACACATGATTTTGCGCGTTGCGCGAGCGATTCACTTGCCAGGATGAAGTCGATCCGCCAGCCCATGTTGCGCTGCCGCATGTTGCGCCAGGGCGGCCACCAGGTGAAGAGGCCCTCGTTGTCCGGGTCGAGCGCGCGGCCGACGTCCACGAGGCCGTGCGACATCATCTTCTCGAACAGCGCCCGCTCGTCGTCGCGCTGGCCGATCACGCCGGCCTTGCGCTCCTTCGGGGTCACGTCGCGGTCCGTACGCGCCACGTTCAGGTCGCCGCAGATCAGCAGCTCGCGGTTGGCCGCCCGTCGCTCCCGCGCGTAGCCCTCGAGCGACTCGAGGAAACGCAGCTTGGCCGGATAGTCCTTGCCGCCGTTGGGTACGTAGACCGAGGCCACCGTGATCTTGCCGATGTCGGCCGAGACGATGCGCGTCTCGTGATCGAACTCGGGGTGGCTGAAAGCCGGCCGCTCGGGGCACAGATCCTTGCGCACGTGCAGCGCGACGCCGGAGTAGCCGCCCGCGCCGTGCCAGTAGCACCAGTACCCCTCCGATTCGAAGAGCATCGCCGGGACCTGCTCGGGCTTCGCCTTGATCTCCTGCAGGCACACGGCGTCGGGCCGGTCGCGCGCGATCCACTCCCTCACCTGGGATTCGCGGGCGCGGATCCCGTTGACGTTCCATGTCGCGACCCTCATCGCGGAGCTGGTCCGGGCCCGAGCCGTTCCTGCAGCTCGGCGCGCGCCGTCTCGAGCGCCGCGCGCCGGGCCGGGTTGTCGGTTTTGGCCAGCAGGTCCTCGATGCGCGCGAGCGACAGCTCGAGGGAGCGGCGGCGCACGAGCTCGTCCGCGTGCGCCTTGTCGGGCCGTGCCGCGGCCTTCTGCGCCGCCTCGCGGGCGGCATCCTTCTCGGCGCCGAGATCCTCTTCGCTCTTTCCCCAACCACGAGCCATTGACGTAACGCTATAACGAGAGGCGGCCGACGGCCGCCCGTGTAAGCTGGCCGCAGAGGGAGGCTTCCCCCATGATGCCGCCGCGCGCCTACGGCGCCGACCAGGTCCGGACCCGGGAAAGCGGCGAGATCGAGCTCGCCTGCCCGTTCGCGAAGGCCTGGACTGCGCGCAGCGGGAAGACGCTGCAAAGCGCCGAGTACCCGGGCACTGCGGTCGAGTGGGACGGCCGGATCTACGAGGTCCTCGGCGCGGACCCGATCCCGCAGGGCGGGATGCTGTACCGCCTGGGCTCCTGGCCGGAGAACCACGCCATCCGCAGGCTCGAGCAATACGACCAGGCCTCCGAGGAGCTCCGCGCCGCGGATCGCCGCGACCGCCGCAGCGACGACGGCAAGCGGCGCCTCGCCATTCTCCTCGCCCCGCTCGCGGGCCTCCTGCCCGCCGGCATTCAAAAGAAAATGGAGCGAGACTTCGGGGCTCCCGCCCTGAAGATGACGATCGCCTCGGCCCTACCGCTCTTCTTCGTCGGATTCCTCGGCCTCTTCAGGTTTCTCGCCGGCAACGCCGGGGCCGCGTTGGGTGCGCCCGGCTGGCTCGCCCCTTCCCTTCCGATCGCGGTGTACCTCTTTGGCGAATCGGCGCTGCGCCTGGCCAGCGCGATCGCGGGACAGGAGCCGATGGGCTCGCTTCCCGTCGTCCTGGCTTACGCGATCTGGCAGTCGCTGTGCGGCCCGAAGAAAGCGTCGCCGGATGCGGCGCGCTTTGCTGCGATTGCGCTCGACGAGCAGGGTCTACAGGATCGATTCCGCGTCCTCGAGCCGGTGCTGGCATTCCTCTCGGTCAGCGAGCAGGAATTCCTCGCCGGCCGTTTCGGCTTCGACGCCGTGCGCTGGGGACGGATCACGGCGGCCGTCCTGCTCGCGGCGTCCGTACTGAACACGTTCGTCTCGCTCTCCGCATTCGGCCCCGGAGACGGGTTCTTCTGGTCGATCGTGTGGTTGCTGCCCGTGGGATACCTCGCCATAGAGCAGGTTCGGCGGTTCCAGGCCCTCGCCCGCGGCGAACCCGCCGGCAGCATCCTCGGCCGACTCGTGCGGCCGCTCGCGCGGCCGTTGCTCGATGCGCCCGCCCCGGTCGATCCGCCGGAGGAGAACACGCCCCTACCGGAGGGGTAGTTCCTCGATGAACCCCGCGACGGCAGCGATGCCTTCCTCGACGTTCTGCGCCTCCGTGCGGCCGGACCGGGCCGGAGGCTTGAAGGAATGGTCGCCGGCTTCGAGCCACGCGATGCGGATCGCGGCGCAGAGCGTGTAGCCAGCGACATCCTCGCGCGTGCCGAAAGGATCGCGCGTGCCCTGGACGATGAGCGCGGGCGTGCGCAAATCCGCCAGGTGGGCCGTGCGCAGGCGCTCCGGCGCGCCGGGCGGATGAAACGGGTAGCCGAGGCACACGAGCCCGCGCGCGTTCACCTCGTCGGCGACCATGCTCGCGATCCGGCCGCCGAGCGATTTGCCACCGATGACGACGCGGGGGCCGCCGCCGAACTGCTCGATCGCTTCCTTCCACCGCGCGCGCAGGGCGGGCTCGCGGTCCGGGGCGCCGCGCTTGCCTTGCGTGCGTCGCTTGGCCATGTAGGAGAACTCGAAGCGCACGACGCGGATCCCGCGCGAGGCCAGGCCCGCGCTCACGCGGTTCATGAAGAGCGAATCCATCGGCGCGCCGGCTCCGTGCGCGAGCACCACGACGTTTCGCGCGCCACTCGGGCCCTCGACCAGAAATTCTTTCTGCACGATTTGATCCAGATTAAGGGTCTCTCAAGGTTCGATGAGCGCGAAATGAAAAAGCCGGCGCGCTCGCAGTCGCATCCTAATCTGCTCCTCGCCGGTCGATCTCATCACAGCGGCCGGAAGGAGGCGGAAATGGTTCTCTCAAGACGGACATCCCTGGCGATCGCAGCAATGGTTCTCCTCTTCGGCGCAGCGGCCGCGCGCGCCGCGCAGAACGCGGGCACGTGGTCGGGCACCGTGGCGGCGATCCAGGGCGACGATGTCGCTCTGGTTGGCGTCCCGGCACACTTTCGCCTCGCGGGGAGCGTGACCGAGATGTCATCCGGGCGCTCGCTCGCGCCGCAGACCCTGGCGCCCGGCACGTCGGTGACGCTCCGCGTCGGAGAGCGGGAAGCGGACGGCCGATTCCGCGCTGACCGCGTCGTCGTGGAGTCGAAGAGCCCGCTCTCCGTCACGGGCACGATCGGGCGGATCGCTGACGACCGGCGCCACATCGAAGTGCATGGCGTCGAGATCGAGCTCGACAAGAACACGGGCTTCTCGGGCAGCGGCAGTTCCGGCCGACTGCGCTCCGCGCGCGACCTGAGATCCGGGCTGGTCGTTTCGGCCTCGCTCGTGTCGATGACGTCCGGAACGCTGCGCGCCTCCGAGATTCGCGCCGCCTCGGGCACCGCCGAGGCCGGCGAGGATCAGGAGCTCAAGGGCACCGTCATGGACATCACGGACGTCGCCTGGACGATCGACAGCAAGGTCTTCGCAATCACGGACCAGACCGTCTTCGAGGGCGATCCGGGCCTGGGCGACTTCGTCGAGGTCAAGTTCCATGACGACGGCACGGGCACGATGGTTGCCGACCGCATTTCCAAAGAGGACGACGCTCCGGGCATGGAAGTCGAGTTCATGGGGATCGTCGAGGCGATCGGCGACACTTCCTGGACGATCTCCGGGTCGGTCGTGGGCATCGATTCCGCGACGCAAATCCTCGGCAGCCCACAGGTGGGCGACACGGTCGAGGTCCATGCGAACAAGGGGCCCGACGGCTCCCTGACCGCGAGCGAGATCAAGCTCGAGGACAGCGCCGACGATCAGAACGACGACCACGGCAACGACGGCGGAAACCACGACGTCGGCGACGACAACGGCGGCGGGAATGACGACGGCTCCGGCCACGACGCCGGCGACGACAACGGCGGCCAGAGCGGCGGCGGCAACCCGACATCGGGCGGCAGCGGCCACGGAAGCGACGACACCGGCACGGATAACTGATCGGGTCTCTTCGCGCCGGCGGCCCTCGGGCCGCCGGCATTTTTCCAGTCCGTATACTTGACAGATGGCCGCCTTCCTCCTGTTGCTCGCTTTCCTCGCACGGCCCGCGGACTCCCGCGAGGCCCTCGAAGGTCGGTTCGAAACGATCGCCGCCACGGCCGGCGGCACGGTCGGGATCTCGGTCCTGCACCTCGAGTCGGGCCGCGGCGCTTCGCTCCATGGCAACGAGCGCTTCCCCATGGCCAGCGTCTTCAAGCTCGCCGTCGCGGTGGAGTTGAGCGCGCGCGCCGACCGTGGGACTGTCCGCCTCGATCAGAAGATCGTGCTGGCTCCGGCGGACATGCGCGGCGGTGGCCCCCTCGCCGCGAGGGCGCCGAACGGCGGCATCACGCTCACGGTCGGCGAGCTGCTCGAGGCGATGCTCGTGGACAGCGACAACACGGCGGCCGACCTCCTCCTGCCCCTGGCCGGCGGGCCCGAGGTCGTCACGGCGCAACTCGACGCCGCCGGCCTCGGAGACATCCGCGTGGACCGGCCCGAGATCGAGCTCGCGTTCGATGCGATGGGCGTCGTCACCCCTCCGCCGCGCGCCACGTGGTCGCTCGCGACGCTTGGCAGGGCCCTCGACTCGGTGCCCGAGGCGACACGCCGCGAGGCGTTCACACGTTTTCTCGCCGACCCGCGCGACACCGCCACGCCGAATGCGCTCGTCCAGCTGCTGCGCCAGATCGAAGAGGGACGCCGGCTCGCGCCGGAAAGCCGCGACCGCCTGCTCGCGCTCATGACGCGCACGCGCCCGGGCGAGGCCCGCCTGAAGGGCCAGCTGCCCGCGGGCACTACGGTCGCGCACCGCACGGGGACCGGCGCCGACTTCGGGCACGCGAACATCTGCACCAACGACGTCGGGGTCGTGACGCTGCCCGGCGGCCGCGGGCACCTTGCCATCGCCGTCCTGATCAAGGGATCGGATCGCAACCTCGCGGCCCGCGAGAAGGCGATCGCGGCCGTCGCCCGCGCCGCGTACGACTACTGGATGCGCTGAGGCGGGGCGGCCGCTGCGGGATCGCCCTTGCGGCGCTTGGGCCGACCGCCGAAGGACAGGCCGAGAACGAAGAAAAGGGCGGCACCGATCAGACCGCCGATCGCCTGGCCCCGCATCAGGCGCGTCGTCGAGTAGCGCACCACCTCGGGCAGGTTGACCATCGCCGCGGCCTGGTTGCCCTTCGAGAGATACCCGGCCTCGTTGTACCAGGACAGCATGGGCGGCACGATGAAGGACGCGGTCACGATCCCGAGCAACGCGCCGAACAGGACCCAGATCAGGATGCCTTTCATCGCACTGCCTCCCGCTCCGGCTCGACGAGGACCGCCGTTCCGTAGGCGAGCACCTCGGTGACTCCCGCCGAAATCTCGTTGGCGTCGTAGCGGAACGCGATCACGGCGTTGGCGCCCATCTGCTCCGCATGCCGCGCCATGAGATCGAACGCCTCCTGCCGCGCGTGCTCGCACATCTCGGTCCAGAGCGTGATGTTGCCGCCGAAGAGGCTCTGGATCCCGGCGCCGATGGTCCCGACGATGCTCCGCGACCGGACGACGATCCCCCGCACGATCCCGAAGTTCCGGGACATCCGGTAGCCCGGCAAGCCCAGCGCGGAGGTGATGAAAGCCCTGTTCAGCATGCGACTAGTATCCCGCAACCGAGTTTGAGCCCGGTTTCGTCGAGGCGGCCCGTCGGGCCGCCCGGATCAACCGGTCTGCTCGGGCGCGAGTTCCGGCTCGAAGCGCAGCAACGGCCATTCTTCCTCGGCGGCGGCCGGGCCCCGGCGCAGCTGCGGGAAGACGCGGGCGCGGTTGGCGCCGGCCACGCACCCCACGATCACGAGGCCGAGGCCCGTTCCGATGGGGAAAGCAAAAAGACTGATTCCGGCGAACGCGAACGCGAAATTGCGCGCCCAGAGCCGGTACCGGCGCAGGTGGAACCCGACGAGCGCGTAGCAGCACGCCAGGATCCCCGACATGGACGGGAGCAGCAGGTCCTGGGCGCTGCCCCCCGAGAGGAAGACGTGCACTCCCACCCCGGTCGTCACCAGGGCCTGGACCGAGAGCAGGTAGAACACGAACCCGGCGACCTGGACCAGGCGCCGGGCCATACCGTCGTTCGAGGAGCGGCCTGCGGGTTTCAAAGTCACGTTGCCTCCCTAAAGCCAGAGCAGAGCGCCGCACGGGCGCAAAAAAAGAAGCGGGCGCCCTGCGGCGCCCGCCCCACGATTTCGATTCGAACTCTTGCTTCCAAGCTCGTCTGCGCTCCCTTCACCCTTCGATGATCCCGGGTCGATCGCAGTTTCACCTATTTATAACATGGCCCGCGCCGTGGAGTTCAAGGAACTTCTGACGCCAGATCGTTTTCCATCGCGACGCGAAATCCATAGTCGGAGTAGCGCGCATCCGGAGCGAGGCTGCTCCGCGCGGACGGAGCCGACCAGCGCACCGCGTGGCGCCACGAGCCGCCGCGGCTCGCGCGCCGACCCGGACGATCCCAGTCGAGGCACCACTCGTGGACGATCGTGCCCATGTCGCAAAGTCCGTAGCCGTTCGGCGTTCCACGGCCGGCTTCCCACGGGCCGCCGATGGGCCCCGCGGGGATCTCGCCTTCGGGAATCGCCTCGCCCCAGGCCGTCGCCGGCAGGACGAGCCCTCCGCACGCCGCGTGCTCCCACTCTGCCTGCGTCGGCAACCGCCAGCGCCCGCTGGCCGACTCCGAGAGCCACGCGCAGAACGCCATCGCCTCGTCCCACGTCACTCCGACGACCGGCTGATCGGGGGCGCAGAAGTCGGCCTCGGTCCACCAGGGCGGCGCTGCGCAGCGGCCCGCGGCGAGAAACGCGGCATATTCGTGGTTCGTGACGGGACTGCGGCCCAACAGAAACGGTCCAAGCTCCGGGCCCGCCCCCGGAATCCCGACGGTTCGCACGGCAGAGCTCACTCGAGCCGGATCGGCGCCAGGCCCGCGGCCGCCAGGGCCGCGTTGGCCTTCGGAAGGCCGGTCCCCAAAAAGTCCTTCCAGCGCGCGAGCCCGAGCCGGGTGGCCTCCTCGCGCTCTGCAAAGCCGGTGACGGCATCGGCCGTCGGCGCGGCGTCGGCGCTCTCGACCGCGCCCTGGAGCCGCGCTAGCGAAACTGCCAGCCGCAGCAGACTCGTCGGCGCGGCCTGGCTGACGTCGTAGAACTCCTCGGGGCTGATCGCCGGGCCCGCGGCCCGATCGAGCTGCTGGCCGAACTCGGAAAGCGCCGCAGCCGCTTCGCTCGAGGCCTTTGGGTCGAGCGCCGCCGTCTGCTTGCGCAGCCCCCCGGCCTGTCCAAGCGCGATGGCAACAGGCAACCGCCCGACCTCGATCCGGCGGGCAAACTCGAACTGGCGGGCGAGGTCGTCGTCCGAAGCGGAGACCCTCGGATCCTTCTTGACGACCAGGGCCTGCGTCAGGGCTTGCCCGCCCGCCGTCAGCCGCACCGCGTATCGACCGGGGGGGGCCCACACGCCGGCGTCGGAATGCCGCGACGGGGACAAGCCTTCGGGGGCTGCGTAGTGCAGGTCCCACACGAAGCGGTGCATACCCTTTACGGCAGATGGTGGCTCGAGCGACGGGACCCAGTCCTCGGTCAGCCGGATGTTCTGCAGATCCGGCGCCTCGCGCTTGTCGTCGCTGGCGTAGCGACGCACGACCCCACCGCTCGCATCGAGGATCTCAATGGTGATCGGCGAAACGGACGACGCTCTCAGGAAGTAGTCGAGCACGGCGCCCCGCGGCGGGTTCTCGGCCGAGGGTTCGTCCTTCGGCTCGGGAGTTCCCTGGAAGCCCACCGGATTCAGACGCACGGCTTCCCGCGGCGCGAAGAGCCACACCGGAGCGGCCGCGGTCTTCGCGTCGAGCTGGCGCAGGGGCGAGAGATCGTCGAGCACCCAGAAGGACCGGCCGTGCGTCCCGAGGACGAGATCGCCGCGGCGGACGGAGATGTCGCGCACGGAGCAATTCGGCAGGTTCAGCTGCAGCGGCTGCCAGTGATCCCCGTCGTCGAACGAGACGAACACTCCGGTCTCCGTGCCGGCGTACAGCAGGCCGCGGCGCTCCGGGTCCTCGCGCACGACGTTGACGAAGCTGCCCGCGGGAATTCCCCGCGTGATCGAGGCCCAGCTCCTCCCGGCGTCGCGGGTCCGGTAGATGTGCGGCGCCAGGTCGTCGAGCCGGTGCCGGTCGATCGCGGCATACGCGGCGCTCGCCTCGAAGTGCGACGCTTCGAGGATTCCGACTTTCGACCAGGGCGTCAGCTCCGGAGGCGTCACGTTTTCCCAGTGACGCCCGTCGTCGCGGGTCAGCCAGACGAGCCCGTCGTCCGTACCGCACCAGAGGAGCCCGAGGGCGAGCGGCGACGGGGCGATCGCGTAGATCACGCCGCGCCGCGGGCCGGGCACGGCGCTGTCCTCGGCCGTCGTCGGATCGAGCGTCGCGGGCACGCCCGGGGTTTCGCGGGTGAGATCCCCGCTGATTTTTTCCCAGTGACCTCCGCCGTCTTTGGTCTTGAAGAGGAACTGGTTCGCAAAGTACAGCGCGCCGGGCTCGCGCGGCGAGAGGGCGAGCGGCAGCGTCCACTCTCCGCGGTAATCGCCCGGGTACGCGAGCGTCGGATCCACGTTCTGCTCCTGGAGCGTTCTCCAGTCGAAGCGGCCGACGCCGCCGCCGAAGACGGTCTCCGGGTTCGAGGGATCCGGCGCGATGTAGCCGTTTTCTCCGCCCACGGCAATCGGCCGCCAGTCGCGCAGCGTGATGGAGGAATAGTCCGTGCGCGACGGAGTTGCGGCGGCGCCGCTGTCCTGCTGGGCGCCGTAGATCCAGTAAGGGAACCGGTCGTCGGTGGCGACATGGTAGAACTGCGCGGTCGGCTGGTTGTACCAGGAGCTCCACGTCTTCGCGCCATCCACGCTCACGACGGCACCCTGGTCGGTGCCGAGGATCATGCGGCGCGGCTCGGTCGGATCGATCCAGAGCTGGTGGTAGTCGTCGCCGCCCGGCGCGCCCTTGAGCGGGAGGAACGTCTTTCCCCCGTCGGTCGACCGGTACAGCGTGACATCGCAGGCGTAGACCGTGTTTGGATCCTTCGGATCCACCGTCACGCCTCCGAAGTACCAGCCGCGTTCCCAGATCCTGCTGTCCGCGCTCGCGCGCGTCCAGGTTGCGCCGCCATCCCCGGACGCGTAGAGCCCGCCCTGCTTCGCGTCGACGAGGGCGTACACGCGGCGCGCGTCGGCGGGGGCGAAGGCAATGCCGATGCGCCCGAGCTTCTCGGAGGGAAAGCCCCCCGCGACCGGCTTCCAGGTGTCGCCACCGTCGTCGGAGCGGTAGAGGCCGCTGCCGGGCCCGTTCGAGGGCGGATACGTGTTCCAGGGCGGCCGGCGCGTCTGCCAGAGGGCGGCGAGAATCGTCTTCGGGTTCGAAGGGTCGAGGGCGAGGTCGATCGCCCCGGTGTTCTCGTCCTTGAACAGGACGCGCGACCAGCTCCGGCCGCCATCCTTCGAGCGAAAGACACCCCGCTCGGAATTGGGCCCATAGCCGTGGCCGAGGGCCGCCACGTAAACGAGGTTTGCATCCCGCGGATCCACGACGATCCGCCCGATCTGCCGCGTGTCCACGAGCCCGATGCGCGCCCATGTCCTGCCGCCGTCGGATGACCGGTACATGCCATTGCCGTGGGAAATGTCCGAGCGCATGTCGGCCTCGCCCGAGCCGACGTAGAGGACCCGCGGGTCGGAGGGCGCCACGGCGATCGCGCCGATCGACGCGATCGGCTGACCGTCGAAGATCGGCTCCCACGTGCGCCCGGCGTTCTCGCTCTTCCACACGCCGCCGCCGACCGCGCCGAAGTAGAAACGGTTGGGCTGTCCCGTCACTCCCGTCACCGCGACCACGCGCCCGCCGCGAAACGGGCCGACGAGCCGCCAGCGCATTTCCGAAAAGAGACTCGGGTCGAACGGCTGCGCTGTCAGTCGAAGCGCGGCCGCCATCGCGAGGCCGGCCAGGAGAAGGTGCCGCCGCAGTTGCATCAGGACGTTCCTCCTTCGGAGGCGGGGATTATACGGGCCTGTGACATTGCGTCCCGGAAGGTTTCGGCGCGGCGAGTTGTGCCGCCGTGGCACACACGAGATTTTCCAATCCAACTTCGAAACCAAGCCACGGCGAATGCGTCTCAATGTGTGGATGAAAACGAAGTCTTCGCCTTTCGAATGGAGGCGGCTCGAAGTGATGCGACGGTAATCCAGGCGAGCGGGCCCACAGACCCCGCTCTCGCCTTCTCCTCGCCGCGGCCTTCCCGATGAAGGCCGCGGTTTTTTTTCATTCGCCGCGGAGAGCCTCCAGCGGATCCACGCGGGCGGCGCGGATGGCGGGCACCGCGCTGGCGGCAACGGCGATCGCGAGCAGCAGCAGCGTGACGACGGCAAATGTCAGTGGATCCCTCGGCGCCACTCCGTAGAGCAGCCCTTCCATGAGGCGCGTCAGGAAGAGCGCCGCCACGGCGCCGGCGGCGATGCCCGCGCCCGCGTACGCCACGCCCCGCCGAATCACGATCCCGAGCACGTTGGCGCGCGAAGCGCCGAGGGCCATGCGGATCCCGATTTCCCGGCGGCGGCGGCTGACCAGGTACGAGAGCACGCCGGCCACTCCGATGCCGGCCAGCAGCAGCGCCAGGCCGGCAAAGATCGACAACAGCGAGCCCGTCAGACGCGGCGTCGCGAGCGACGCATCCACGACCTCGGTCATCGGCCGCACGTTCGCGATTGGGAGGTTCGGATCGATGCGCTTGACCGCGGCTCGGATGGGCCCGACGAGCGACATCGGATCGGAGCCCGTGCGGGCGACGAGCGTCATGCCCCGCGCCGCGTCGCCACCGCGCGAGATCGGAAACTGCGCGTACGGGACGTAAAACTTCTCCTTCACCACCCCGGTCACGCCGTTGTGCCGCTCGTTCCTCACGACACCAACGACCGTCATCCACGGCCGCTTCGAGCTCGAGCCCATCCGCATTCGCCTGCCGATGGGATCCTGTCCCGGCCAGTAGGTCTGCGCCAGGATCTCGTTGACCAGGACGACGCCGACCGCGTCGGCCGAATCCGCCGGCGTCAGGGCCCGGCCGCGCGCAAGGCGCTCGCCCAGCGCCTCGAATGCGCCGTCGGATACGACCTGCCAGTCGCCCTTGGCGTGCGTCCCGGCCGGCGGCACGTAGCCCTCGATCTCGAGGCCCCAGTCCCCGATCTCGCTCGCGAG
>JANMBR010000398.1:0-4564 GCA_031360505.1 Acidobacteriota bacterium | reverse complement strand
ATTCGTCCCGGAAATCGAGGAAGTCCAGAGGGGTCATGGTCTCCAGAACGTCGACCTGCAGAATCAGGACGCGCTGGATTTCGACGATGCGCCCGAGTCGCAGGACCGCTTGCCCGAGCGCCTCCTCCGGAACCGGAGAGCCTCGAAAGGTCGCCAGCACCGCGTCGAGCTCCCACAGGATCTGTTTGAACCAGAGCTCGTAGGTCTGATGAACGATGATGAAGAGCATCTCGTCGTGGGCGGGGCGGCCGCGAAGAGCGCTTTGCATCTGCTGCGCGCCGAGCAGCCGATCGACCTGGATGTAGTCCGCGTAGTAGAGAGGACCGCGAGGCCTTTCTTTTTCCATGGTGATTCGCTTCGTACCATAAGATTGCCCGCGGTGAAACGCATACTCAATTTCATCGACGGTCAGTTCCGGCCGGCCTGCTCGGGAGGGTACCTTCCGGACGTCGACCCGTCGACGGGACAGGTCATCGCCGAGATCGCCGACAGCGGCCCCGAGGACGTCGATGCCGCCGTCGGTGCGGCCTCCCGCGCCTTCGCGTCGTGGCGCCGGACACCCGCCGCGGAGCGCTCCGAGCGGCTGATCCGGGTCGCCGAGCTCATCGAGGAGAACTTCGACGAGCTGGCGCGGCTCGAATCGCAAGACACCGGAAAGCCGATCGGGCTCGCCCGGAGGATGGACATCCCGCGGGCCATCCTCAACTTCCGCTTCTTCGCGACGGCGATCCTGCACGCCGAGACGCGCGCGCACGTGACGGACGACCGGGCGCTCAACTACACCCTTCGGCAGCCCCTCGGCGTCGCCGGGCTGATCTCGCCCTGGAACCTGCCGTTGTACCTGCTGAGCTGGAAGATCGCTCCGGCCATCGCCGCCGGGAATTGCTGCGTGGCGAAGCCTTCGGAGCTGACGCCGTTGACCGCCGACCGGCTCGCCGCGTTGATCGCCGAAGCGGGGATCCCGCCCGGCGTCGTCAACATCGTGCACGGCACGGGGCCGAGCGCCGGGCGCGCGCTGACGTCGCATCCGAAGGTCCCGCTCATCTCGTTCACCGGCGGCACGAAGACCGGCGCGGACGTGATGGCCCGCGCGGGGCCGCTCTTCAAGAAGGTGTCGCTCGAGCTCGGAGGCAAGAACCCGAACATCGTGTTCGCGGACGCCGATCTCGAGCAGGCCGTCGCCACCTCGATCCCGTCCAGCTTCTCCAACCAGGGGGAGATCTGCCTCTGCGGATCGCGCCTGTTCGTCGAGAAGGAGATCTACGGCGAGTTCCTCGACCGCTTCGTCGAGGCGACGAAGAAACTTCGGATCGGAGATCCGCAGGACGCGTCGACCGACGTCGGCGCGCTCGTGAGTGAGGCCCACCTTCGCAAGGTCGAAGGCTACGTCGCGCTCGCGAGAGAAGAAGGCGGAACGGTCGTCGTCGGCGGAAAGCGCCCGGCGAATCTCTCCGAGCGCGTCCAGGCCGGCTACTTCCTCGAGCCGACGGTGATCACGGGGCTCGACTGCAGCCGGCGCGTGATGCAGGAGGAGATCTTCGGTCCCGTCGTCACCGTCACGCCCTTCGATTCTCCCGAAGAGGCGATTGCCCTCGCCAACGGCACGCGCTACGGTCTTTCGGCGAGCGTCTGGACGCGGGACCTCCAGAAGGCCCACCGCGTCGCCGCGGCGATCGAGAGCGGAACGGTGTGGGTCAACACCTGGCTGCTCCGGGACCTCCGCGTTCCCTTCGGCGGAATGAAGGAAAGCGGCCTCGGGCGCGAGGGCGGGTTCGCCTCGCTCGATTTCTTCACCGAAGCAAAGAACGTCTGCGTCCAGCTGTGAGAACCGAGGGTTCCGTACTCGTGAGACGACTCTGAGCGGCGGAGCTCTGCTGGCCACCACCATCGCCTTTCGCGGAGCCACGCTCATCGACGGGACCGGGGCCCCGCCGATCCCGAACTCCCTGCTCGTCGTAACCGACGGCCGCATCGTGTCGGCCGGACCGGCGTCGCCCGCGGCGCTCAAAGCACTCGCTGCGCTCCCGGCCGGCACTGAAGTCGTCGCGGCCGAAGGGCGATGGATCGTTCCGGGCCTGATCGACGCCCACGTGCACGCGGAGTCCGCCGAGGACCTGGAGACGATGCTCGCGTGGGGCGTGACGTCCGTGCGGCTCATGGCGGAGGACGTCGCGGCCTCCCAGCGGCTCGCCCGGGTCTCGAGCGACCGTGCCGACATCCCGGAAGTGTTCCCGGCGGCTCCGATCTTCACCACGCGGGGCGGCTGGTGGGACGAAGGCCACCCGGCCGACCCGAGTCTGGATCGCTTCCCGGCCACTCCCGACGCGGCGCGGGCGGCGGTCCGCCGGGCCAAAGCGCTCGGCGCCGTCGAAATCAAGTTGATGCTCGACGACATGGGCTGGTGCCGGGCGCCGAAGCCTCCTCTGGCCAGGGTCCCGCCCGACGTCGCCGCGGCGCTGATCGGGGAGGCGCGGGAGCTCGGCCTGCGCGCCATCGTGCATGCCCCGGGCCTCGCGGACGCCAGGGCCGCGGTCGCGGCCGGAGCGACGGGCCTCGCCCACGGGGTGCTCGAGCCGATCGACGAAGAGATGCTGGCTGTGATGCGGAGCCGTCCGGTCTTCTACGTCCCGACCATGGACGTTTTCGAGTTCCTGGCCGATACGCGCCGCTTCATCGGCGGCGTGATTTCGGATCCGTGGGCGCAGCGAAGCCTCTCCCCGAAGGCCCTGGCGGAATTCCGCTCCGACGCCTATTCCTCGATGTACCGGGAGCGTTTTCCGAATTTCGACTCCGTGCAGAGCCGCCTACCCGTCCTGCGCGAGAACCTCCGGCGCCTCCACGCGGCCGGCGTGCCGGTGGCGCTCGGAACGGACATGTGGGCCTTTCCCGGCCTGGGCGTCTCGATCGAGGCGGACCTCTACGCGAAGGCGGGACTGACGCCGCTCGAGGCGATCCGCGCCGCCACGCAGACGGCCGCACGCTCGCTCTCGATCGACGCGGACCGCGGCACGCTCGAGCCCGGGAAGCGGGCCGACATCCTGGTCCTCTCGGCGGATCCCGTTCGGGATCCGAAGAACCTGCGGCGGATCGACGCCGTCTACAAGCGGGGCCGGCGCGTCGCTTCGGCGAAGCCTTGAGGGCCCGGACCGGCTCCTCCGGCGCCGCGCCGTGAGAGGGGCTTAACCGCGATGGCGGGATCGGTCCGCCGTGACCGAAGTCACCGCGGCGAGCCGCCGCGGGCTCGGGAGGCTGCGGGGCGTGATGACCGGGCTCCGCGGCGGCGGCGCTTCACCGCCCGATTCGAGTTCCTGTGAGGCCCAACGGGCCGCGCTACAATTTGCGCTCGCCGTGATCACCGGATTCAACACAGACGTCAAGCACAAGAACCGCGTCTTCCACATCCAGACCGAGGATAAGGGAGACGCGAACCCGTGCGTCGAGTCGCTCGTCTACGTGGGCGGCGAGATCCTCGCGACGAAGCGGACCTCCTACGCCGAGCTCGTCCAGACCGGCGCCGACGACCACGCGGTGCAGGAGCTCATGGATCAGCAGCACCGCACGATGATCGCGGCCATCCAGCGAGGCCGCTTCGACGGCCCGAACGGATCCGTGCAGGTGCCCGAAGGCATGTCGTCCACCTCGGCTTCCGCGCCGCCCCCGGCTGCACCGCCGCCCCCCGCCCGGCCCTCTGCAGCGCCGCAAACGCCCCCCGCGCCGGCGGCCGCGAAGGCCGCGAAGGTGGAGAAGGGCGCCAAACCCGCGAAGAGCGAAAAGGACGACGCGACGGCCCCGCCGGGGACGAAGTCCCCGCTGGCGGAAAGCGATCGCAGCCTCGATCAGATGGTGCTCGCGTACCTCACCTCGGAAGACGTGCCGGACGACGTCGATCTGACGCTCTCGCCGACCCCCGACTTCGTGGCCGGCCGCTCCGTCCAGACCAAGCTCAAGGCGACTTCCGGCTCGCCCGCGCGACCGCTCGCCGGCGCCTCGGTCTCGGTGCGCATCCTATCCACCGCCGCCCGCGCCTCGACCGCGTTCCAGGGCAAGACCGCCTCGGACGGCTCCTGCCTGCTGTCCTTCATGGTCCCGGCATTCCCCAACGGAACCGCCGCGGCCGTCATCCGCGTGACGGGCGGCAAGGCCAGCTCCGAGGTGCAGTACTCGATCAAGAGAAAATGAGCGCCGAGCTCGCGATCACCGTCAATGGCGAGGCGATGCGCCTGCCGGCAGGCGCATCGGTCGCCGACCTGCTCGAGCGCCTGCGCGTCTCGACGCCCCGGGTTGCCGTCGAGCGCAACCGCGAGATCCTGCCGAAGGCCGAGTACGCGGCAACCCCGCTGGCCGACGGCGACGCCTTCGAAGTCGTGGAACTGGTCGGAGGCGGATAGCTGCGGCTCGCGCTTGCCCACGCGTCGTCGGATCGGGTATTCTCCGCCCCCCGAGTGGGCCGTTAGCTCAATTGGTAGAGCAAGAGACTCTTAATCTCTAGGTTGTAGGTTCGAGTCCTACACGGCTCACCACTCATTCTCGCCGTGTCGGCTCCCGCAAATGGGCCGCCGGACAC
>JANMBR010000383.1:0-6349 GCA_031360505.1 Acidobacteriota bacterium | reverse complement strand
GGGCCGCACCCACATCTTTTCGATCGGCCCCCCGAGCAGCATCCGCATCGGCGCGCTCTTGACAGCCCGGTCGCTCAAGCGCCGAAGAAGGAATGAGGGCCACCGGGCCACGGCGGGCGCAAGAATCGTCACCGGGACTTCCAGCAGGCGCAGTGAACCCTTGCGGCGGGGGTCGTCGGCGGAAGGATGGTACGGGGCGAGCGGCGCTCCCCAGTAGTTGCTGGAGAGCCCGCCAGGGTACTCGTTCGTGCGAAAGGGCGTGACGCTCGAGTCCACGCGGTAGCCCAGCTCCTCGAGAAACGTCAGGCTGCGCCGGCCCAGGGCGAATCGGCCCGCGCGGAAGCTCAGGGGGCGCCGCCCGATCGCCGAGTGAAAGAGGTCCGTGAGGTTCTTCAACTTCTGGCGCTCGACCTCCGGCGCGTATGCGGTCTGCGGCATGCTCGTGACGAGAGCGTCGCGATCGGCCTCCGGCTCGATGAACTCGCCGTGAAGGTGCGTGCCGAGCTCGGCATCCTGGAGGCCGCGGAGCACGGCGACGCATTCCGCGTCCTGGAGGATCTCCGGGCTCACGAGATATGTCGGCACGAGCTCGTGTTTCCGGAAGAGCGGCGTGAAGATCCCGGGGATTGCCTCGGTCACGGAGCGGAAGCAGAGCGGGAACTGGGTCTTCCATCCCGGCCCCTTGTCGCACTCGGTGTCGATGCTGACGACGACGGAGACCTTGCGGCTCTGGCTCGTCACAACGCGGCCTCGAGAAACTGGCGCATCGTGCGACCGAGGGCGTCGCGCCGGGAGATCGCCGTCGACCAGCGGTCGCGCCCGCTTCCGAGCGCCATGCGCACGCGCTCCATCGCGAGGCCGACCGAGCCCGGATCCAGCGGCACCGACAGCTCCATGAGCCCCAGCGTCTCCGCGAAGCCGAGGTTCCGGCCGTCCGCCAGCACGGGAATGGGCGGGATCCCGAAGCCCAGGCCGGCGATCCCCGCGTGCAGACGGAATCCCACGATGACGTCGCACTGCTGGACCGCTTCGAGCATCCGCTGCGGGTCCTTCTCGTAGACGAACGCGTCGCCAAGGAGCTGGCGTGCCAGCGCAATGTCTCCCGCGTCGTGGACGAGCACGCGGGCCTCGAGGCCCTCGTCTCGAAGGGCCCGCAGGAGGCCCAGAAAGAACTTCGTCATCAGGCGGCGGCGCTGATGGGTCGGGCTCTTGCCCTTGCCCGGAAGCCACGCCGCGGTCGCGAACATCCGGCGCGGCAGGAAAGGCACGCCGACGAGCGCCCGGCCCACGGGCCGGAGGGGCTCTTCGCCGATGAACCCCGCGGGGCAACCCGTGACCGTGGCCGGGCCGATTCCCTGCCTCGCCAGCACACGGGCCGTGAGGTCGTCGCGCACCGAGCTTCCCCGAGCGCGCTCGTGCAGGCGGCGAACCTGCTCGGCAACCTTTGGCGGCATCGAAGGAAACTGCGGAAAGGCGAACGACCATCCGCTCCCGATCCCAATCGGCAGGACGGGCACGTTGAGCGACGCCAGCGCCTCGTCCTCGACGACGACTCCCCACCGCTCCCCGCTGACCTCGTAGAGATTCGATCCGCCGATGACGAGCAGGTCGCAGGCGTTGATGGCTGCCACGCTTTCCTTCGTGATTCCGATCGGCTCGCTCGCGTCGGGCGCGTCCCTCTTGTTCGACAGGCCGCGGTACTCGAAGTTCCCCAGGCGCTCGCGCAGCAGCTTGAGAATCCCGAGCTGGACGAAATGATCGCCCGTGTTGGAGTCGTACTTCGGAAAGATGTGGACTATGCGCATGGCTAGACGATCCTGCCCGCCAGGATGAGCCGCCGGGTCGGGGATGCCGTTCGCCAGAAGCCCCGCCGATTGGCGCACCATTCCGGGATCGCCATCAGCCGGCTCCTCCAGCGGGAGCGCTGAAGGGCGCGCGCAGCGGATCGGGCGATTTCGGGGCGCCCTCGCTCGGCGGCCATCGCAATGATGGAATCGTAGTAGCTCGCGGCCAGTGGGTTCCCGACGTAGACGCGGGCGAGGCTGCGGGCGTCGAGTCTCCGGATCGGGAAGCTCTCGGCCTGTTCGAGGCATCCCAGCAGCTCCAGGACCGCCATCGTTCGAAGGCACTTTTCGCACGCTCCGCAGTTGTAGTCCGACCCCACCCGGAAGCACACGTGGAGGTTGCGCAAGGCAATCTCCGAGCGCGAAACGAACTCGATCTTCCCTCTTCGATCGTGGGTTGCGCCGTCGTGAAGGATCTGCGTCCCCGTCGTCGAGAGAAGCGGGTCGGTGAGAGGATGGGATCCGTTGGGAAACAGCCTCGTGTAGTCGGCGGTGGAGGCGATCAAGAGGCGCTCATAGCGGCCTTCGAGAGCCAGGCCGACGCCCGCCAGGGCGGCGCCGTGGAGCAGGTCGCCCCATCCCGCCTTTTCGATCCGCGTGTCCCGAAGGTTCGTGATGACGTCCACGAACTGGCATCCGAGACTCTCGGCCACGGCGGCCTGCCGGGAGCGCATCCGCTCGAATGCCGGGAGATTGCGCAGCCGGATGTCGAAACCTCCGATGCTGACGAGATCGTCGATCGCGATCGCGCCGGGCTCGCGGGCGCGCAGGATCGTGAAGAAGGAATCCACGCCCCCGCTGAAAAACGCCGCGGTCCGCGTCCCTCCGGCGGCCGGCATGTCGTCGGTCGTGTCCGCTGCGATCTCGACCCGGTGCAAGTGGGGATACCAGGACTGCCAGATCACCATGAGCTCGTGCACGTTGCGCAACAGCAGACGATCGACGGGCAGCGAGATCCGGACCGGCTGCCCGAGCTTCGCGGCCAGCGGAGCCAGGCAGGCCAGCCAGGGATTTCCGGTCCGACTCAGGAACGGGGCGTTCTCCTCGGCAACGTCGAACCAGAGTTGCTCGATCTGGCCGGGCAGGTCGTCGTAAGCGAGATCTCCCACGAGCCGAACCCGCTTCGGACCCAGGGGAGACGACATCACACGGACGTCCCGGAGCTCCATCCTCAGCCCCTCGCCTTCCCCGAGCCGCCGCGGGCGGCGCTCGTGCTCATCGCACCACCCTTCCCATCATGGAACGCCGCAAGGCGTGGGCGATCCGCGAGAATCCACGAGCCCTCCCGAGGCGCTTGACCGCGGAGAACATCGGCGCCAGCAGCGCCGACCGACGCAGCGCGTGGTTGATCGCGCGAACGATGTCCCTCCTGCCCTGCCTGGCCGCCAGCGCCCGCGTGCGGCGCACGCCCCGACGCTGGGCCTCCGTCTGAAAGAGAATGCGGCCCGCCCGCTCGAAGTCCGGTCCTCCGGCGGGGAACGTGCGGCAGCGCTCGAGCGCCACGAAGAGCGCGAGCGCCATCATCGTCAGCAGGCACTTCCGGCAGCGGCCGCAGTTCTGATCGGAGAATTCCCGGAAACAAACATGAAGCCAGCGCAGGGCGGCGTCCTTGCCGGAAAGGTAC
The DNA here is from genome assembly GCA_031360505.1 of Acidobacteriota bacterium. GTDB lineage: Bacteria > Acidobacteriota > Thermoanaerobaculia > UBA5066 > Gp7-AA6 > DAHUXD01. Next base: position 2,881 of record JANMBR010000383.1, on the reverse strand, counting down.
TGCACCTTGTCGAGTCGCGTGAACTCGGCCCCGTCGTGGATCACCCGAGTGCCCTGCGTCGAAAAGAGGACGTCGGTCATCGGGTGGGATCCCCAGGGCTCCAGCTCTCCGTAAGGAGACGTGGAGCCGATCAGCAGCAATCGATATCGGCCCTCCAGGGCGAGCCCCACCGACGCGAGCGCGGCGCCGTGCCAGAGCTCCCCCCAGGACGCTTCGCGAAGGCGAGTCCTGCGCAGGTTGGTGACGACGTCGACCAGCTCCTTGCCGAGCTCTCTTGCGGCGGCCGTCAGGCGCTCGCGGTGCCGCTCGAACCGATCCGAGGTGGCGACCGGAAAGTCGAAACCGCGCACGAGGATCAATTCGTCGGCCCGGAGGGCGGCGGTCCGCGCCTCGTCGTTGCGGAGCACCGTGAAGAACGAATCGACCCCTCCCGAGAAGAATGCGCCGGTCCGGCCGGGAGCTGGCGCCGGATGAACGTCGGCAACCTCGATCTCGAGCGGAACCTCGCACAAAGACGGGTACCACCCGGCCCAGATCCGCATCAGCTCGCGGACGTTGCGCACGAGCAGCCGGTCGACCGGCAACCCGATGCGCAGAGGTTCGCCGAGCGTCATCGCGAGCGGAGCCAGGCAGGCCAGCCAGGGATCGCCCGTGGTCGAGAGATCGCCTGAGCACTTCTCGGGAACGTCGAACCAGTACGTCTCCGCCGGCGACGCCGGATCGTCGTACCGGACCTCGCCGACCAGCCTGACCCGGTCGGAGACGGCCCGCTCCACCCGAACGTTCGTGAGCTCCACGCTCTAGGCCTCCGACGTCCCGGCGACCGGCGACGCCATCACCGGGGGGGAGGCTTCCCGATGGCCCCACTCGTGAACCATGAGACAGGCGCCATGCTCGATTCGGGGGACGCGGCCGGTCGAGAAGAAAACGGAGCTCTCGACGCTGAAGGCCAGGGCGTTGGGAACGTGGTCCGTGTCCTGGCCCTGATATTTCACGACGGCCACCACCCGGTACTCGCCGGGAGGCAAGGGCAGGCTGGGAATCCGGCACGTCACGACGCCGCGCGCGCCCACCGCCACCGAGAAGCCGGAAATCTGCGTGCTCAAGTGCGTCACGCTGATTCCGAGATGGCTCACGATCGCGACGAGCATTTCCACGCGCTCGGCCCCGACCCGGTTCTCGTACTCGAATTCCAGCGTAATGGGGGTCCCCGCCACGAGCCGTTCCACCGCATGCCCATGCTCGTCAAGAACACGCGCGGCCGTCAGGCGGACGGCGCCGTCGCCCCGCCGCTCCGGATTGTTTTCGAAGGCGGTCGCCGCCGTCGCATGCAGGTAACCGAGATACTCGCGCAGCACGTCGCCCGTGGCGCCGTCGATCGCGACGGTCCCTTTCCGCAGGAGGATCGCGCGCGAACACAGCGCCTGGACCGCCGACATGTTGTGACTCACAAAAAGGACGGTGCGGCCCTCGCGCGCCACGTCGCCCATCTTTCCGAGGCACTTCTTCTGGAACTCCGCGTCGCCGACGGCCAGCACCTCGTCGACGAGCAGGATTTCCGGCTCGAGGTGAGCCGCCACCGCGAACGCGAGCCGCAAGTACATTCCGCTCGAATATTTCTTGACGGGCGTGTCGATGAACTGATCGATCTCGGAGAAGGCGACGATCTCGTCGAACTTGCGGGCGATCTCGTTGCGCCGCATTCCCAGGATCGCGCCGTTCAAATAGATGTTCTCGCGCCCCGTCAGCTCGGGATGGAACCCGGTCCCGACTTCGAGCAGAGAGCCGACGCGGCCGTGGATCTCGGCAAACCCGCACGTGGGCTCGGTGATCCGCGCGAGGACCTTCAGCAGAGTGCTCTTGCCCGCGCCGTTTCGCCCGATGAGGCCGACGACTTCCCCGGGAAGAACGTCGAAGTTTACGTCCTGGAGCGCCCAGATGAGCTCGTCGCCGCGGCGCGAGGTCCGGGTGAATCGCCGGAGCGGAGCGGCGGCAAATGCCGCGAAGGAATCGCGCAGGGTCTTGTACTTCTCGGCCTTGGCGCCGATGCGGTACTCCTTGCCGAGATCTTTGACCCGGATCGCGACGTCGCTCATCGCCCGCCTTCACCCACCGCGCCGCGATAGTGATCCAGCGAAAGCCGCAGCCCTTGCGGAAGGGCGACGCGCGGCGCGTACCCGAGCTCGCGCCCCGAGAGCGACAGGTCGGCCGCAGAGTGGAGGACGTCGCCGGCGCGCGGCGGCTCGTGCTTCGGAGAAGGTCCTCCACCGACGGCCTGGCGGACCGCCTCCGCCAGATCGTTGACCGATGTCTGATTCCCGCCGGCGACGTTGTAGGCCCTGCCGCACGCAGACGGCGGCGCCAGCGCGCCCAGAAGATTGGCCGACACCGCATCCGCCACGAACGTGAAGTCGCGGCTCTGCGTGCCGTCCCCGAAAATGACCGGCGCCGCCCCCTTCAGATACGCCCTGAAGAAAAGCGGGATCACGGCCGCGTACGGCCCATCCGGGTCCTGGCGCGGGCCGTAGACGTTGAAATACCGCAGGCCGACCAGCTCGAGCGTGTAGCAGCGCGCAAAGACCTCGGCGAGCTCTTCGTCGACCACCTTCGACAAGGCGTACGGAGACAGAGGGCGGCCCTCTTCCCCCTCGCGCTTCGGCAGCCGGGTGCTGTCTCCGTAGACGCTGGACGAGGACGCATACACGACGCGGCGCACGCCCGCGTCCCGCGCGGCCGCGAAGAGGTTCGCCGTGCCGCCCACGTTGACGGCGATGCTCGAGGACGGGTCCTTCATCGAACGGGGCACCGAGCCGAGCGCGGCCTGGTGGAACACGACGCCCACTTCCCGGCAGGCTCCCGCGCAGGTCCCGGGATCACGAAT
>JANMBR010000205.1:0-4145 GCA_031360505.1 Acidobacteriota bacterium | reverse complement strand
ACGATGACGGTCACGAGGGTCGTCGGATTGATGCCGGTGCGGTCCGTGACGGCCCAGGCCTTGTGCCCCGAGAGCACGGCGTCCCGCACCTCGACGCCCTGGTGCGTGGCGGCCTCGGCCATGGCCTTCTTGAGATCGGCCTCGACGTCCTTCTCCTTGCCGTAATCCTGCACCACCAACTGGAACTGGCGGGTCACGGTCGGGCTCTCGATCCGCTGATAGAACCGGGCCACCTGGGTGTACACGCCCATCTCGTTCTCGTCGGTGTCGGGCAGCGGGTCGGTCGGCGCGGCGACGTATCCGGGTAGCTCCTTCGGCAGACCATCGGCGAGCGAGAGCGGCCACGCCGTCTTTCTCTCCGGGACCTTTTCCTGCGCCGCCACCGGGAGGGCGGCCGCCAGCAGCATCACGATCAACGTTTTTCTCACGACCGGAAAAGGATAACGCATTGGTACAATTCCGAAAGAGTCGAATCCTTCCCGTGAACGAAATGGACAGCGCTCGGATCCGCGTCTACCTGAACGACCCGGCGGGCCGAGGCGATCGGCTCGTCGACGCAGTACCTCCAGAGAAGACCGAGGCTGGACCCTGGGGTTTCCGCGTCGAAGGCAAGGCGCCTTCGCCGCGCGCCTACGAGCCCGACACGAGCGAGTTCCTCCACTGGCAGCTCGCCTCCGCCCTCGAGCGCGGCAAGCGGCTCTGGTCGCGGCGGCTTCCGGGCGCCGGCGTCTGGATCCCGGGCCCCGTGCTTCCGGCCGTGGCCGTCGCGGGTCAGGATCTGAACGCCTACTACGACCGTAAGGCGCTGCGCTTCTTCCGCGACGTGGACCCCAAATCGAACGCCGTCGTCCAGTCGGGCGACAGCCCGGACATCGTCACACACGAACAGGGCCACGCCATCCTCGATGCGATCCGGCCGGATTTGTGGGACGCGCCGCACTTCGAGGTCGCCGCCTTCCACGAGGCCTTCGGAGATCTGGCGGCGATCTTCGTCGCCCTGGCCGAGCCCGAGCTCGCCGATCGCGCCCTCGCGGAAACGAAGGGAAATCCCGGCCGCTCGAACCTCGTCTCGCGGCTGGCCGAGGAGCTCGGCGCGGCCGTCCGCACCCGGTGGGGGCCCGACGCGGCGCCCTCGGGCGCCTTGCGCGACGCGGTCAACGACTTCGCCTACACCGATCCGAAGGGCCTCCCCGACGAGGCGCCCGCTCAATCGCTCTCGGCCGAGCCCCACTCGTTCTGCCGCGTCATGACGGGCGCGTGCTGGGACGTGCTCGTCACGATTTTCCGCGCGACGCCGGGGCCCGATCGCTCCCTGGCGCTCGAGAGCGCGTGCGAACGGTTGGCCGACATTTCCGTCGCAGCCGCGCAGACAGCCCCGACGGGAGCGGATTTCTTCGGGCGTTTCGCGCGCCGCATCGTGCGCGAGGCCCGGGCGCATGCCGACCCGACCCTCGCTCCGGCGCTGGCGAACTCACTGTTCGGGCGCGGACTGCTCGTCAGCCCCGACGTCCCACCCGAGCTCTCGCCAGACGAGGACCTCGGAGTCACCGCGCCTCCGGACGGCGGGGAGCCCTCCCCTGCGCTCGTGCGCGCGATAGAGACGCGTCTCGGCCCCCCGGCGGACGGAGAGCTTCTGCTGCTTGCCGGATGGCAGGGCCGCCGCGGCCTGCTGCGCGGGCGGCGTCGCCGGGACCTCTTTCTGCACGGCGCCGAGTACGGTCCCGCCGACGGAGCAGCCGTCGAGATCTCCGATACGTTTGCGCTCGGCTTCAGTAAGGCGGGATCGCTCTCCGCTTCACGAGTGCACCGAGCCGTGGAGCGCGACGCCGAAGACGCCTGCGCGTTCGTCCGATTTCTCGCGCGGCTCGGGCGCATCGCGGAGGCCCGCAGCGCTCTGTCGGATTCTCAGCAACTTGCCCGGACCGGACACACCCACGCCGTCGTCCTCGAATCGGACGGCGTGCGCCGACTGCGCCGCGCATGGATCGCTCGAAAGGAGACGCCTTGACGAACTTCCGACGGTCCCTCGTCCTTTGCGCCGCGCTCGCCGCCGCGGCGCGCTGCGCCTCGACGCCGGCCTCGCCGCCCCCGCCTCCCGAGCCCGTCACGCCCGCGGCCTTCGTCGCCTCGATCGCCGACGTCGCCACCGGCCAGAACGCCGCCGCGGCCGAGGCGGGCCTCGTCCTGAAGCGGATCGAGTTTCATCTCGTCGTCGGGACGGAGACGAAGGGCGGCGGGAAGATCGAGGTCCTGCTCCTCGACGCGGAGGCGTCGCGCTCGACCGAGACGTCTTTCGTCCAGGAGTTCACGCTCGAGATCCCGGAGACCCGGATCCGCAAGGCTGCGACCCAACCGCTTGTGCCCGGCGTACGCGAATTCATCGACGCCGCCATGAACACGGCGCGCGACCTCGCCCGCGCCGCGGACGCCGCGGGCCTGCCCCAGAAGATCCGCACCGTGGAGCTGACGGCGAAGATCACGCGGTCGCGCAAGATGGGCGGCGGCATCACGGCGACGATCCCGGCTTGGGTGAAACCGTCGATCGGCGGGGAGCTGACGTCCTCGCGCGAGAACGAGAACGTCGTGAAGCTGACCTTCGCGGCGAAGACCCAGTAACAGAACTCCCACGAATTCGGTGCGTAGGGGCGGCCCTTGCGGCCGCCCGCAATGGTTTCCGTGTCGCTGAGGCGGGCGGGGGACGCCGCAGGCAACGCCGCCCCGAGCCGGGGGCTACCCCCGCCCCTACGGCCCGACGCGCGATCAGACTTCCAAGCCCAAAAGAAAAGCGGCCCCTTGCGGGACCGCTTCTCCGTTGCCACTGGAGCGAAGAGTTACTTCTTCACGCCCAGGATGGCGTCCTTCGCCTTCTTCGAAACGCGGAACTTCACCACTCGCTTGGCGGGAATCTTGATCTCTTCGCCCGTGGCCGGGTTGCGGCCCATGCGCGCCTTGCGATTCACGAGGACGAGCTTGCCGACGCCCGGGATCGTGAAGCTGTTCTTCGCTTCCTTGTAGGCCAGAGCCGTCAGGTCATCGAGGAACTGCGTCGCGACCCGCTTCGTGGTGCCCGTGGACTTCGAGAGATGATCGGCGATCGAGGATTTGGAGAGCGCCTTGGTTTCTTTTACTGCCATATGTCCTACCCCTTTTCTATCTGGAATCGCCCTTGGCGGGCGTATCAAACTGCGACCGCATTCTAGACCCCTCCGCGCATCAGGGAGCAACAAAAATTTTCGACTGGCTGCGTGTTTTCTCATCTTCGCCCACGGCCCCGGGCAGCGCGGCGCAGGGAGTATGATCCCGCCGCCGATGCCTGCGCCTCCCCGGTCTTGCGCATTGAGGAACCGGCCGCCCGCGCTCGGCTTCGCGCTCGTGGCGCTCCTGGCCGCATTCGGCTGCGGCGAAAATTCGCCTTCCCGCGTCGCGGACCGGGCGCTCGAAAAGTACCGCAAGACCTCGGGGGCCAAGCCTTTGCCGGCGAGCGGGATGATCCGCATTCGCCTCTCGTCCTCGGGTGCGAGGCCGCCCGCGTCGGGCCTCGACGAGGTCCTCTGGGCGCCGCACCGGTACAGGGAGACGGTCACTTCGGCCGGCCTGACGACGGTCCGTGGCCTCGAATCGGGCAAGGCCTACTTCACGGATCAGGACGGCGTGACGCGGGTCGCTTCGGATCAAGTCCTGAGGGAGCTGACGACCCGCTCGTACTTCTGGCGCAGGGCGTGGCTCTTTGCCGAACGCGAACGCGCCTGGCTCAACTTCGCCCGGACCGGGGATTCGGAGGTCTCGGTCAGCCTGACGCCGGAGGGCGGCAATCCCCTGTTGTTGACCTTTTCGCGCGCGGACGGTCGGCTCCTCTCGGCGCAGTCGGCGCGGTTCCACCTCGAGTTTTCCTCGCCGCAGGCCTTCGTGGACGTCTCGGACCCGCCGATCCCGGTCGGGGGAGAGATCGCCTGGGTGGGGCTGCCCACGGGCCTGATCGCGCAGCCGTACGCGGGCGGAGGGCAGGCGCAGTTCGGATCGGCGGGAGACGGGGCGAAATTCGAGCGCCGATCGGGGGCGCTCCTCGTTTCGGCCGTCGTGTCGAAGCAACCGGTCCGGCTCGCGATCGACGCCGCCGCGGACGGGCCGGTCGTCGTGTCGCCGGC
>JANMBR010000374.1:0-7792 GCA_031360505.1 Acidobacteriota bacterium | reverse complement strand
GGTCGGACGTCACCGCGCGCCTCGAGAAGCTCGGCGCGAAGATTTCCATCGGGCACGACCCCGCGCACCTGGCCAACGCGGACCTCGTCGTCATCTCGTCGGCCGTGGCCGAGTCGAGCCCCGAGGTGGCCGCGGCGCGGGAGCGGGGCATCCCCGTGATCCGGCGCGCCGAGATGCTCGGCGAGATCATGCGCTTGAAACAGGGGGTCGCCGTGGCCGGCACGCACGGCAAGACGACGACCACCTCGCTGACGGGGATGGTGCTGACCGAGGCGGGCTTCGACCCCACGATCGTCGTCGGCGGGCAGGTCCACATCCTGGGGACCAACGCGCGCCTGGGCAAGGGGGACTACCTGGTCGCCGAGGCGGACGAGTACGACCGCTCGTTCCTGGAGTTGACACCGGTCGTCGCCGTGATCACGAACGTCGAGGCCGATCACCTCGACACGTATCGGGACCTCGACGACATCCTCGACGCGTTCGCGACGTTTGCCAACCGCGTCCCATTCTTCGGCGCCGTCGTGGCCTGCGTGGACGACGCCGGTGTGCGCAGGCTGCTTCCCCGCATCAAGAAGCGCGTCGTGACATACGGAGAGTCGCCCGAGGCGCTGCTGGCGGCCAAGAGCGTGCGGCTCGAGGCGACCTCGACGACCTTCGACGTCTGGGACGCGGCCGAGGGCCGACTCGGCTCCATGCGCCTGCACCTGCCCGGACGGCACAATGTGTTGAACGCGCTGGCGGCAATCGCCGCCGGGCGCGAGCTGCTCATCCCCTTCGAGACGATCGCCCGCGCGCTGGCTGCGTTTACGGGAGTGGTGCGGCGCTTCGAGTTGAAGGGCGAGCGCGAAGGCGTGCTGGTCGTGGACGACTACGCGCACCATCCGACGGAGATCCGAGCGACCCTGGCGGCGGCGCGTCAGGTCTATCCGGAGCGGCGCCTCGTCGCCCTCTTCCAGCCGCACCTGTTCTCGCGCACGCGCGATTTCACCGACGACTTCGGGTCGGCGCTCGCGTTGGCCGACGTGAACATCGTCATGGACGTGTACCCCTCCCGGGAGCAACCGATTCCGGGCGTCACGGGCGAGCTCGTGGCGGACGCCGCCCGCCGGGCGGGGCACACGAGGGTCATCTATACCCATGATAAGAAACGAGTTGTCGACTGTCTGGAGCAGACGCTCCGGCCCGGGGATCTCCTGTTGACCCTCGGGGCGGGGGACGTCGTGAAATTCGGAGAGGAGTACTTGAAGCGTGGCCGCTGACAAGGCAGGCAATAAGGACGCTCCCTTTCTTCGGCGCGGGGCAGTCGTCCCGCGCAGGCGCCGGAAGACGCCGACGGCTCGCCGGGTGACGGTCGGTGTGCTCGCGCTCGTCGCGGCGTTCGGGCTCTTCCGGTTCGTTTCGGGCCCGCGTTTCGCCCTGCGCCGCTTCGAGGTGTCCGGCAACACGCGCGTGCGAACGCAAGAGGTTCTTGGCGCGGCTGCGGCATGGAGCGGGAAGAACCTGCTCGCGCTCGACCTCGCGCCGCTTGCCGGCCGCCTGGCCGCGCATCCCTGGATCGAGCGCGTCACGCTCTCGAAGCGATTTCCCGACGGCCTCTCCGCACGGATCACCGAGCGCAAGGCCGTCGCCCTCTACCGGGACGGCGAGAGTTTCTGGTGGGTCGGCGGCGACGGAAATCTGATCGCCCCCTACGATCCGCGGGGCGACCGCGCCCAGTACGTGATCGTGACGGGCGACCGCCGCCTCCTGCCGGAAGCCGTGGGATTGCTGGCGGAGTTGCGCGCAGCGCGTCCCGACTACGTCGCGTCCCTCTCGGAAATCGCCTCGCTCCCGGACGGCGGATTCGGTATGATGGATGCGATCTTCCGAAGGCCGGTTCGCGTGCTTCGGGCAGACGCTCCGGAAAAAGTTCGCGCGCTGCTCGAGGCGCGAGGGTTTGTTGAAAGTCGCGGGTGGGAGGCGCGGGCCATCGATCTCCGTTTTGCCGATCGCATCATTCTCGTCGGCGCGTACGGCGCGGGGAACCGTCTCTAATGGCCCGGGTGCCCCAAAATGGCTAAGCCCGAAAACTTCCTCGTCGCCTGCGACATCGGCACCTCCAAGATCTGCGTCCTGATCGGCGAGCAGAACCCCTCCGGCTCGCTCGACGTCATCGGCAAGGGCTCGTCGGCCAACCGGGGCACCCGCAAGGGCAACATCATCAACGTGGACGCCACGATCGAGGCGATCAAGCGGGCCGCCGAAGAGGCCGAAATCATGGCCGGCGTGCAGATTTCCCGCGCCTGGGTGGGGGTTTCGGGCTCCCACGTGCGGTCCTTCAACAGCCGGGGCGTCGTCGCCGTGGCCGGGAAGGATCGGGAAATCACGAAGGAAGACGTGGCCCGGGTCATCGACGCGGCCCGGGGGGTCCAGATTCCCCAGGACCACGAGGTCGTGCACGTCGTGCCCCGCGACTTCGCGGTGGACGGCCAGGACGGCGTCGCCGACCCGCTCGGCATGATCGGAAGCCGCCTCGAGGCCGACGTCCACGTCGTGACGGCGCCCGTGGCGGTCACCCAGAACATCGTGACCTGCATGAACAAGGCGGGCATCGAGGTCGTGCAGCTCGTGCTCGAGCAGTTCGCCGCGGCCGAGGCCGTCCTGACGGCGGACGAGAAGGAGCTCGGCATCTGCCTGGTGGACATCGGGGGCGGCACGACCGAGGTCGCCGTCTACCAAAAGGGGACGATCGTCCACACGGCGGTCATTCCGATCGGCGGGGACCACTTCACCAACGACCTGGCCGTCGTGCTGCGCGCCCCGATCACGGACGCCGAGCGGCTGAAGAAGAAATACGGTTGCGCTCTGCGCACGGCAGTGTCCGAGGACGAGATGGTGGAGGTCCCGATGGTCGGGGGCCGCGCCCCCAAGCTCTGCCCGCGCACGACGCTGGCCGACATCCTGCAGCCGCGCGCCGAGGAATTGCTCGGCCTGATCCACGACGACATCCAACGCCTGGGCCTCGACAAGGAGATCCGCTCCGGCCTCGTGCTGACCGGCGGCGGCTCGGAGCTCGAGGGCGTCGTCGAAATTGCCGAAGGAATCTTCGACGGGCCGGTGCGCCGCGGCGTGCCCTCCGGCGTGGGGGGTCTGGTGGACGTGGTCTCCCGTCCGGAATGGGCGACAGCGACCGGTCTTTTGTTGTACGGTCACCGTTATAAGCCGGCGCGGCGGCGGGCCCGCGCGTTCTTTCACGCAGCGAACTCGGTTTCGCGCTTCATACGGGACTTCTTTTGATGACGACGAAAAAGCGGCCACGGAGGGAAGGACCCATGATCGAGTTCCTCGACGAGGACAACCCGAAGCTCTCGATCGAACTGGACGGCGGCGACGCCTCCCCGGCCACGATCCGCGTGATCGGTGTGGGCGGCGGCGGCTCGAACGCGGTCAACCGCATGATCGCCGCCGGCGTCAAGGGCGTCGAGTACTTCGCCTGCAACACGGACCTCCAGGCCCTGCGCAAATGCGCCGCGCCGAACAAGCTGCAGATCGGCTCGCGCCTGACCAAGGGCCTCGGGGCGGGCGCGGATCCCGACGTCGGCAGGAACGCCGCCCTCGAGGACCAGGAAAAGCTGGCCCATGCGGTGGCCGGGGCCGACATGATCTTTCTCGCCATGGGACTGGGCGGCGGCACGGGCTCGGGCGCGGGCCCGATCCTCGCCAAGCTCGCGGCGGAAGCCGGGGCGCTCGCCGTGGCCGTCGTCACCAAGCCCTTCGAATTCGAGGGCAAGAAGCGCATGCGTCAGGCCGAGCGCGCCTCGCGCGAGCTGCGCGACCACGTGGACACGCTCATCACCATCCCGAACCAGCGGCTGCTCGCCTTCGTCGAGCGCAACACGCCCCTCCAGGACTCCTTCAAGATCGCCGACGACGTGCTGCGCCAGGCGATCCAGGGCATCTCCGACCTCATCAACTGCCCCGGCGAGATCAACCTCGACTTCGCGGACGTGCGCAAGATCATGTCCGACATGGGCCGGGCGCTGATGGGAACCGCGACCGCGGAGGGAGAGAACCGCGCGATCCACGCGGCGCAGGCGGCGATTTCGTCGCCGCTGCTCGAGGACGCCTCGATCGAAGGCGCGCGCGGCGTCCTGATCAACATCACCGGCGGCGCGGACCTGACGCTCTTCGAGGTCACCGAGGCCGCGCAGATCATCCAGCAGGCCGCCGACCCCGAGGCCGAGATCCTCTTCGGCTGCGTCCACGACGAGCGGATGGGCGGTAGCGTGAAGGTCACGGTCATCGCCACCGGCTTCGACCGCCTCGAGCGCGATCTCGCGGAGATCGAGGAGGAGCCCAAGCCGCTCACCGTCGCCTCGAAGACGCTCCGGCCGCCATTCCTGCGGGGCGACGATTCGGGTGGATTCGGGCCGAACGCGTCGTCGCGAGACGATTTCGACATCCCGACGGTGCTTCGGAGGCAAATGGATTAGGCGGATCGCCTTTTTCTGATCCGCTCCTGCCTCTTGCGTCGAGCTCGGTCCCGCCACTTCCTGTAAGAACCGTCCAGCTTCGGATACTTGTGCCGCCACTTGCGGAGCTTGCGCCGGAAGCTCGGAAACACGAGGGACAGGAAGAGCGCGCTCATGATGAAGAAGACGATCTGCGGCATGACCGGGACGAGCACGCCGATGACGCCGACGATGAAGAAGAAGATGGCGAGCGCGAGGTTTCGCGCCTTGCTGCGCCGCCGGGGCGACGGGGGAAGGGGCGCCGTCACGGGGCGACGGCGGCTTTGATGAGGTTGGTGCTTCCGGCCACGCCCTTCGGGATTCCGGCGGTGATCACGACCTTCTCGCCCGGCCGCAGGAATCCGGCCTCGACGGCGAGAGCCGGTGCGGCTGCGAGCATCGCATCCGTGTTCTCGCCTTCCTTTGCCACGACCGGAATCACTCCCCAGACGAGCGCCAGCCGGCGCGCCGTGGCCGGCAGCGAGGAGAGCGCGAGGATGGGGCTTCGGGGCCGGTGCTTGGCGACGAGGCGCGCAGTCGCGCCCGACTCGGTCCACGCCACGATGAGCGAGGCCCCGATGTGCTCGGCAAGTTCGCAGGCCGCGCCCGCGACCGCCTCCGGAAGGCTCTGGACCGCGCGGTCCTCGAAGCGGCGCATCCACTGCTCGAAGGGGAAGGCGGCTTCGGTGTCCTCCGCGATGCGCTTCATCGTCGCGACGGCCGCCTCGGGGTAGCGGCCGGACGCCGTTTCCTCCGAGAGCATCACCGCATCGGTGCCGTCCAGGATGGCGTTGGCGACGTCGCCGACCTCGGCGCGCGTCGGACGCGGGCTCTCGACCATGGAGAGCAGCATCTGCGTGGCCGTGATCACGGGCTTGCCCGCACGGTTGGCCTTTTCGATGAGCATCTTCTGGAGCAGCGGCACGTGCTCGAGCGGAGTCTCGACGCCCAGGTCGCCGCGCGCGACCATGATCCCGTCCGCCTCGGCGAGGATCGCGTCGATCGCCGCGATGGCCTCGTGCTTCTCGATCTTCGCGATGATGGGGATCCGGGCGCCGCGCTCGGACATGAACGCCCGGGCCTGCAGGACGTCTTCCGCTCCGCGCACGAAGGAGAGGGCGATGTAGTCCACGCCAGACCCGATGCCAAAGGCGAGGTCGTCGCGATCCTTGTCCGTGAGGCCCGGGGCCGCGATCGAGCGCGAGGGCAGGATTCCCTTGTGTGAGGAGAGCATTCCTCCGGCGACGACGCGGCAACGGATGTCCGTCGGGCTGACGCTTTCGGCAGAGAGCTCGAGCTCGCCGTCGGCCAGCAGGAGGCGGTCGCCGGAGCGGACGCTGCCGGGCAAATCCGGAAAGCTCACCGAGACCTCGGAAGCGTCGCCCGGCACGGCCCGGCTCGTCAGGGTGAACGGGGCGCCGGGTTCGAGCCGCACGGATGCGGCGGCAATCTCCCCGATGCGGATCTTGATGCCCGAGAGGTCCTGGAGGATCGCGATCGGGCGACCGTTCTTCTGCGCGATCCCGCGCAGCGCCGCGATGACGGCCGCGTGCTCGGCGTGCGTTCCATGGGAGAAGTTCAGTCGGGCGACGTCCATGCCCGCCGCGACGAGGCGTTCGAGCATCTCCGGCGAGCGCGAGGAGGGGCCGATGGTGCAGACGATCTTGGTGCGCGGCATGGGAGGCCAAGACTAACCCGGCACGCCTCAAAAAAAAGGCCGCCGGATTCTCATCCGGCGGCATTCTGAGACAGAAGGAGAAATCGTCAGTTCTTGGGGGTCACGGCCGTCTTGACGGCGTCGGCTGTCTTCTTGGCGGCATCGGCCGTGGCGTCGGCTGCCTTCTTGGCGGCATCGGCCGTGGCGGCGCCCGCGTCCTTGGCTGCCTCGCCAACGTCCTTGCCGGCGTCCGCCGTGGCGGCCCCGGCGTCCTTGGCGGCGTCCGTCACTGCCTCGGCGCCCGTCTTGGCTGCGTCGCCGACGGCCTTACCGGCGTCCTTGGCGGCGTCCGTAGCGGCCTGGCCGGCGTCGCTGACTTCGGCCTTCTTGCAAGAGGTCGCGAAGCCGACGGAGAGAACGAGGGCGAGCATGGAAATCCAAGTCTTTTTCATCGAGTGAACTCCTTTTCGTAGTTGAGGGGCTGTACGCGATCTTCGATCGCCGGAAACAACTGCGCCCGCCTTACAGCGGGCGCAGCGAGAAAAACGAAACGGGTGTTACTTCGTGGAACGGGTCTTGCGAATCGCGGTGAGCCCGACGCCAGCCGCCAGCGCCAGGATTCCCGCGAAACCAACGAGCGGAAGCTCGGTGGCCGTCTTGGGGAGCTTCTTGTGGGACGCCGCCTTGGCCGCCGCCTTCTCCGCCGCCGCCTTGTCAGCCGCTGCCTTGGCCGCTGCTGCATCGGCCGCTGCCTTGTCAGCCCCCGCCGCCTTGGCCGCCGCCTTCTCGGCCGCCGCCTTGTCAGCCGCTGCCTTCCTGGCCGCCGCTGCATCCGCCGCTGCCTTGTCAGCCGCCGCCTTCTTGGCCGCTGCCGCCGCATCCGCAGCCGAGGTGTCCGCCGCAGCAACCGGGGCCGCCATGGCCTTGCCCGGCGCCGCCTTCTGGATGACCATGCCCGTGATCCGGTCGCCAACGTTGATGGCAGAGGCATCGACCACCTTGCCGTCCTTCACGATGGTGATGTCGCTGGCCGCCGACCACTCGTACTTGTTCACGCCCTTGGCGCCCTTGATCATCATCGAGTTACCCGCCTTGGCCACGACTTCGGCGTTCAGCTCTTCGTGGACCATGACGTCAGTCGTCTTCCAGTTTGCGATTCCCGACTCGAGTCCGGTCACCTTCATGCCCGGCTTCAGGTCGGCAACCGCCGTACCGGCTTTGCCGTCGGCGTTGAACATGGTTCCAGCCGGAACCTGGTACGAACGGACGCCGGCCGGTCCGCGCATGACGACGGTGCCGTCGGGCAGGACAGCGACCACCGTGTAGGCGGCCTGGGCAGCCGCGATTCCTGCCGAGGCGAGCATTACGCACGCTGCAACGAATACCAACAGAGAACGAGACTGCTTCACGACTTCTCCTCCTTCAATTAAATCGACGGACGCCCAGTATGGGCAAACGGCGGGCATTCTATGCGAGGACGGTCCCCGGGGCCAAAAACAATGACCGGCGTGAGCACCGGGCTTGTTGCTCACGCTGGTGTGACGAGGCGATAACATTATTATTGTCAGCAGTTTACATATCTAACCGCGGCCGATAGGACCTGGCTGATTGCGGAACTGGCAGCCGCTGAGAGCGTACGAGCCGT
>JANMBR010000199.1:0-4707 GCA_031360505.1 Acidobacteriota bacterium | reverse complement strand
CCGCCGTTTCTCATGGCGGGCATCCGGCACCTGACGGCGGGGACGATCCTGTTCGGCTGGCTGCGCCTGCGGGGCACGCCGTGGCCGACGTGGAAGAACTGGCGCGGAGCCGCGATCGTCGGGGGCCTGCTGCTGCTCGGCGGCAACGGCCTCGTGACGTGGGCGGAGCAGAAGGTCCCGTCGGGTCTCGCCGCGCTCATCGTGGCGTCGGTGCCGATCTGGATGACGCTCCTCGACGGTCTCGAGCGCCGCGAGCGGCCTCACGGCGTCGTGCTCGCGGGGCTCGGCACGGGGATCGCGGGAATCGCGTTCCTCGTCGCGCCGGGCCGGTTCGCCGGGGGAGAGCACGTCGACCCGTGGGGCGCGGTCGCGCTCCTGACGGCCGCGCTTCTTTGGGCGATCGGATCGCTGTACTCCAAGCGCGCGGGCCTGCCGGCCTCGACGCTGCTTGCGACGGCGATGGAGATGATCGCGGGCGGGCTCATCCTGCTCTCCGTCTCCGCGCTCACGCGCGAGTGGACGGAGTTCTCGCTCGCCGCGGTATCGGGAAAGTCGATGCTCGCGCTCGGCTATCTGATCGTGGCCGGCTCGCTGCTCGGATTCTCGGCGTACGTCTTCCTGCTCGGCGCGACGACGCCGGCGCGGGTGTCGACCTACGCCTACGTCAATCCGCTGGTCGCCGTGTTCCTGGGATGGCTCCTGGCGGGCGAGTCGCTGACGGCGCGAACGCTGATCGCCGCCGTCGCCATCATCGCGGCCGTGGCGCTCATCATCCGCCACGGCGCGCGCCGCACGGTCGCGCCGGCCGAGGAAAACGCGGCCCCGCTGCGGGCCGAAGGAGGTCGTCGATGAACGAGGTCGCGCTGCTGCTCCGGTTGCTCGACGAATCGTATGAGAAGAAGGCCTGGCAGGGCCCGAACCTGCGCGGGTCCCTGCGCGGCGTGTCAGCGCGGACGGCCGCCTGGCGCCCGGCGCCCGGCCGCCACAACATCTGGGAGCTCGCGATGCACTCCGCCTACTGGAAGTACGCGGTCTGCCGTCTGCTCATGGGCGAGAAGCGCGGGGCGTTCTCGGAGAAGGGGAGCAACTGGTTCGCGCGGCCCGCCTCGCCGACCGAGCGCGCATGGAAGGCCGACCTGGCGGTCCTCGACCTCCAGCATCGCCGCCTGCGCAAGGCCGTGGAGAAACTGACCGCCGCGAACCTCGGCAGGAAGCTGCCCGGCAGCAAGTACAGGACCGACACCCTCGTTTACGGCGTGGCCTCGCACGACGTGTATCACACGGGGCAGGTGCAGATGCTCAAGCGACTGTGGAGCGACCGGAAGAAATTGCGATAGCCTTTCGCGCATGGCGCGGCTCATCGACCTCTCCCACCCGATCGAGCACGGGATGATCACCTCCCCTGGCCTTCCCGGGCCCGTCGTCTCCGACTTCATGGGCCGCGAGGCGTCGCGCGGGCACTACGCGGAAGGCACGACGTTTCACATCGCGCGCGTGAGGATGGTCGCGAATACCGGGACCTACCTCGACTCCCCGTTCCACCGGTTCGCGCACGGCAAGGACGTCGGCGGCCTGCCGCTCGAGCGCCTCGCGAACCTCGAGGGCGTGGTGGTAGATGCCAACGGGCGCGGGCGGACCGTGGACGCGGAGCTCTTCTCGGGCCGCGACCTCGCGGGCAAAGCCGTACTCGTTCGGACGGGCTGGGACGCGCACTGGCGCACTCCTCACTACGCGCAAGGGCATCCGTACCTGACGCGAGCCGCCGCGGAGTTCCTGGCGGGAGCGGGGCCGGCGCTCGTCGGGATCGATTCCCTGAACATCGACGACACGGGCGACGGGGTTCGCCCCGCGCACACGCTCCTCCTGTCGGCCGGCATCCCCATCGTGGAGCACCTCTGCAACCTCGGCGCCCTGCCGGCCGCGGGCTTTCGCTTCCACGCGGCTCCCGCGCCCTTGCTCGGCCTGGGCAGCTTTCCGGTCCGCGCCTACGCCGTTCTCGACTGACCTTCAGGAAACCCTCGGTCGGCCGATCCGTAGATCGTGGGAGGAGGCGATCCCCTCATGAAGAAGTTCCTTCTGGCCGCCCTGCTCGTGGCCTGCGTCGCGCCGCTGCGAGGCGCCGAACCTCCGAATGCCTTTGCGCTCGTCAAGCAGGCGCGCGCCGCGTATGACCGCGGCGAAATGGCGGCCTTCCTGAAGGGCTACGAGGAGGCCGCGCGCCTGCGGCCCGGCGACGTCTGGATCCTCTACAACCTGGCCTGTGCGCAGGCCTTGAACGGCCAGACCGATGCGGCCGTCCGTTCGCTCGAGCAATTTGCCGCGCTGCGGGTCGTCGCCGATCTCGCCGGCGACAAGGATTTCGACTCCATCCGGCAGACCTCGGGCTATCAAGGGGTGATTGCGCAGATGGCGGCGCTGCGCAAGCAGCGCATCGCGTCGGGGTCGAGCGTCGCCTTCGTGATCCCCGAGAAGGAAGTCGCGCCCGAGGGCGTGGCGTACGACCCGGTCACGAAAGCCTTCTTCGTCGCGAGCGTGCGCAAGGGCAAAGTCGTCCGGATCGGGCCGGACGGAAAGACCACCGACTTCATCGCGTCGGGCGGCGGACTGCGCAGCGCCCTCGGCATGGGAATCGATGCGAAGCGGCGCACGCTGTGGGTCGCAAGCGAGGCCATCCCGCAGATGAACGGCGCGCGCGAGGGTGATCCGCCGAAGAGCGCGCTCTTCGAGTTCGACATCGACTCGGGCAAGCTGAGACGGGAGCACGTTGCGCCGGACTCCGCCAAGCCCCCGTACTTCGACGACCTGACGGTGGCCGCCGACGGCCGCGTGTACGTCAACGACGGCCGCAGTCCGCGCATCTACGCGCTCGATCCCGGCAAGGGGGGGCTCCGGGTGTTCCTCGAGACCGACAGGATGCGGGGAACGCAGGGGCTCGCGGCCGGCCCCGACGGAGCCCTCTACGCGTCCGACTACGGCGGCCTCTATCGGATCGACCTCGCCACGAAGGCCGTGGCGCCGATCCCCGTGCCGCCGGACCTCGCGCTGAGCGGGATCGACGGGCTCGTCTACGCCAACGGCAGCCTCGTCGCGATCCAGAACGGCATCGAGCCGCACCGCATCCTTCTGCTCGAGCTCGCGCCGGGCGGCGCCACGATCGCACGCGGCCGGATTCTCGAGATGAACAACCCGCACTTCGACGAGCCGACCCTGGGCACGGTCGTCGGCGGCGCCCTCTACGTCAGCGCAAACAACCAGGGACATCGGTACTACGACCTGAAGAATCCGCCAAAGCCCGCCGACCTTCAGGATGCGGTGATCCTTAAGGTCCCTCTCGGTCTGCCCGCGATGCCGTAAAATGGGGCTTCATGAAAATGGCGCCCCGGTTCCTGTTCGCCATGGCCGCGGCGTTTGCGGTGCTCGCATCGCGCTCGAGCCATGGCGCCGCCTCCGCGGTCTCCCGCAAGGAGGCCGCCGTCGTCCCGACCGTGCGGCTCCTGCCGCTCGCCTCGGGCCTGACCGGGATTACGGCGATCACGCACGCCGACGACGGGCGGGTCTTCGTGACGCTCCAGCACGGCCAGGTTCTCATCTGGGATGGCACGCAGATCCTGCCGACGCCGTTTCTCGACATCTCGCCGCTCATCATCTGCTGCGGTGAGCAGGGTCTGCTTTCGACGGCCTTCCATCCTTCCTACGCGACCAACGGCTTCTTCTTCGTGAACTACACCGACGTCACGGGGCAGACCGTCGTGGCGCGATACCACGTTTCGTTTGGCGATCGCAACGCCGCGGACCCTTTCAGCGCGGCCGTCCTCCTGACGATCCCCCAGCCGTACACGAACCACAACGGCGGCCAGCTGCAGTTCGGCCCGGACGGTGATCTCTACATCGGCATGGGAGACGGCGGCAATGGCAACGACCCGCCGTGCCACGCGCAGTCGAGCGACTCGCTGCTCGGCAAGATGCTGCGCATCGACGTCAACCAGAACGTGGACCGCGCGCCGTACTACGGCATCCCCGCAGAGAACCCGTACGTCTCGACGACCGGGCCCCCGGAGGCGTGGGCTTACGGCCTGCGCAACCCGTGGCGGTTTTCGTTCGACCGGCTGACGGGCGACCTCTTCATCGGCGACGTCGGCCAGAGCGCGCGTGAGGAGATCGACTATCAGCCCCTGACGAGCCGCGGAGGCCAGAACTATGGCTGGAAGATCATGGAAGGGTCGCTCTGCGGCGCCGGGGGAAACTCGGGATGCACGAGCCCGGTCGCCGTGTGCGGCGACCCGTCGTACACGCTTCCGATCCTCGAGTACGGCCACGACAACGGGAACTGCTCGGTGACGGGCGGCTACGTCTACCGCGGCTCGGCGATCGCCGACCACGAGGGCCTCTACCTGTATGGCGACTTCTGCTCGGGCCAGATCTGGGCCGCGTCGCAGCAGTCCGGGACCTGGTCGCCCGTTCTCCTTGCCATCAACCTGCCGCAGCTGACGACGTTCGGCGAAGACACCTTCGGGGAGCTGTACGTCGGGACGTCGGACGGCGGCCTCTATCTCATCGCTCCGCCCGTCGCCCTGACGCCGACGATCGACACGATCCAGCCGCCTTCCGGCTTCACGCGCGGCGGCGAGCCGGTCGCGATCACGGGCGCGAACTTCACGAGCCAGACCCGGGTCTTCTTCGGCCCGTTTCCCGCCGCGGTCGAGGTGC
>JANMBR010000342.1:0-8469 GCA_031360505.1 Acidobacteriota bacterium | reverse complement strand
CATCTGCTCGAGCTCGAAGGACGTGTCGAAGTGGTCCTCGATGGCGTTCTTGCCGCGCCCGGTCACGATCACGATGCGCTCGATGCCGGCGTCCCGGGCCTCTTCCACGACGTACTGGATGAGCGGCCGGTCCACGAGCGGAAGCATTTCCTTGGGCTGGGCCTTCGTGGCGGGCAGGAAGCGGGTGCCGAGCCCGGCAGCGGGGAAGACGGCGACGCGAATCTTGGCCATGGGGACAGTGTAGCCGACCGAGGACGGGTTGGGTTCGGTCGGAAGGGGCCGCGAGGACCGTACAATGCGAAGGTGAACATGGACAAGACGCGGAGCTTCCTGCGGGCCGTCGGCCCGATCGCGGCGGCCGTGTTCTTTCTCGCGGCCGACTTCGCGGGCGCGGCTGCGTGGTGGCGCCTTCCGCTCTGGGGCGCCGAGGTGCGCGCTTTCGCGCTCGACCCGTTCGAGCCGGGCGTCCTGTACTGCGGGACCTCGCGCGGTAATTTCTACGAATCCCGGGACGGCGGCGCGACGTGGGAACCGCTGCGCTCGGGCCCGGCCTTTCCGGGCTACTACGTGACGTCGCTCGTGGCCGACCCCGCCGTGCCTGGCCGCCTCTGGGCCTCGGTGGCGGGCGAGGTCGGCGGCGGCCTCGTCGTCGAGAGCAACGACCGGGGCGCGAGCTGGACCGTGCTCATGAAGTCGTCGAAGACCGTGATGACGCGCGCGCTCGCGCTCGCGCCGGGGCTGCCGCGCGTGCTCGCGGTCGGGGGCGACGACGGTGTGCGGATCTCCGCCGACGGTGGAAAGACATGGGCGCGTACGGGCGAGTCTGTCGAGGGGCTCCGGCAGGTGGAGTCGCTCGCCTTCGACCCGGCGGACCGGCGCGTGTTGTATGCGGGGACGTGGCGCCAGGCTTTCCGGACGAAGGATGCGGGCGTCTCCTGGAACCGCATCGCCGAGGGCATGGTGCTCGACGCCACCATCTACGCCTGGGACTTCGACGCGGCCGATACGAAGGACCTCTGGGTCTCCACGTGCGGCTGGGTCTACCGCTCGCGCGACGGCGGCGATCGCTGGACGCGGTTCACCACGGGCTTTACGAATCGGCGTTCGCACAGCGTGCGCCGCGATCCGACGCGCCCGGGCGTCGTTTACGCGGCCACGGTGGGCGGGCTCCACCGTTCCGACGACGGGGGCGCGACGTGGGCGCGCATCACGCGGGAGACCCTGGTCGTGACCGCCCTCGAAATCGACCGGCGATCGGGCCGGCTCTACGTCGGAACCGAGGGCGAAGGCGTCTTCTATTCGGACGACGGCGGCCGGACGCTCGAGTCCGGGTCGAGCGGCCTTCCGGAGAGCCGCGTCGCGGAGCTCGTCGCCGATCCCAACGATCCCAACCGCGTGTTCTTCTTCCGGGCGTTCGCGGGCGAAGAGAGCGGCGTCTGGGAGGCGCGCGGGCGGCAGGTCCGCAAGGTTTCGCAGGATGTCCTGCCGGCCGCCGCCTCGCTCGCGGCGTTGCGCGGCCGGGACGGAAGGACCCTCCTGCTCGTGGCCAGCTCCTCCGGCGTCCGGGTGTCGCGCGACCTCGGCGTCCGCTGGGAGACCCCCGCGCAGCCGCCCGAGGGCTCGCCGATCGTTCTGTACGGCGCGCCGTTCGAGCAGGCCGTGATCGTCACGACCGAGGGCGTCTTCCGTACCGAGGACGGCACGCGATTCACAGCGGTTCCCGGGGGACTGCGCAGGACGGCGTCCGCGCAACTGCTGGCCGATCGCAACGGCGACGCGCTGCTCGAGCTGCGCTCCGGCGCAACGCTCTCGTACTGGGATGGCCAGAGCTGGTCCACGCGCAAGAAAGCCACGCTCGGCGGCGGGATCTTCATGAAGGCCGCCTCGGACAAGCCGACGGGCGGCTACTCGAACTTGCAGGACGTCGACGGGACGCTGCTCTGGCAGGAGGGCCGCAACCGGCGTGCCTTCACGAGCCCGCGCGCCTCGCTGACGCTCGCCTCCGCCGCGCAGGTGGCGGGCGGGCGCGTCTACGTCGGCACGATGGGCGACGGCCTCTTTCTCTTCGAGCCGTGACGTCGCGAAGGCCGCGGCGAAAGTGATTCCGATCGGGCGCGTTCGACTCCAGGCAGCCGGTCTGGCTGCCGCCGCTCTCTTCTTTCTGTTCCTGAACGCCCGGCTGATCGCCTCGCGCGGTCCGATCGAGCTGCGTTCGCCGGCGACCGTGATCTCCAACAGCCACCCCGCTCAACGGCACAGCGCTCCGTTCGTGACCTTCCTGAGGGACGTGGGCCGCCTGCTCCCCGAAGGCGCGTCCGTGGCGGTCATCGGGCCGAGCGCGGAGTCGGGCGAGGACGCAATCGACTACCTCATCGCGATCGGCCAGCTTCCGCGCCAATCCGTGGAACGGTGGCAGGCGGCGGTCGACGGAAGCGGGAAGGGACCGCGCTTTCTCGCCGTCTATGGCCGCGAGTATCACGACGCGCGATACCGGCCGATGGCGACGCTCCCGTCGGGCGCTCTCTTCGAGCGCGCGCCGTGACCGGCGCCCTCTTTCTCGTCGCCTTTCTCGGCCTTCCGTTGCTCGGCATCGGCCCGCTCCTCTGGATGCGCCAGCGCTGGATGCCCGCGGGCGCCGCCGGCGCGACGGCCTGCGCCGTCGGAGCCGTGACGCTGTGCGGTGAAATGTTCGCCCTCACCGCGCTGGGAATCCCCTGGAGCCTGCCGCTCCTGCTCGCCGGTCCCGTCCTTCTCGCGCTGGCGGCGCTTTACCGCCGGCCCGGCCGCTTCGCCATTTCGGGAGCGGCCCCGGAACCCGTCACCCTCGTCTTCCTGTCTTTTCTCCTGATCGCCGTCGCCGCGATCGCCGGCGTCGCCTTCGCCGCGATGACCGCTCGCGTGACCTCGTCCGATCTTCTCCTCTTCTGGGGCGCGAAGGGCGAGCACTTCGGCCTGGCGCGGGCGATCGACGTGGCTTTCTTGCGGACACCGCCGGACCACCGTCTCCTGCACCCGGACTATCCGCCGATGTGGACCTGTCTCTTTGGATTCGGGACGTTGGTCGCCGGCCGACTGCCGTGGGGCGCGACCCTGGCGACGCTGCCCCTCTGGCTGGCGCTCTCAGCGTCGACCGTCTGGTCATTCGCGAGGCGTCGCCTGGGCGCGGCCGAGGCGATGGCCTTCACGGCGATCTACGCGTCCCTGTTCGGGTTTCTGCTGTGCGAGTCGCTCACGGCGGGCAACGCCGACCCGGCCCTCCTGTTCTTCGAGACGTTGGCGCTCTCGCTTCTGATCTTCGCGCGAGAAGAGCCGGGCGCCTTCTTGCTCGCCGGCGTGGCGCTGGCAGGAGCTTCATGGCTGAAGCTGGAAGGCATGGCTTTTTCGTGGGCGCTGATCGTCGGCAGCGCGCTCGCGATCCGGCCGATGTCGGCCCGACGGCTTGCGGCCCTGAGCGCGCCGCCTCTGGCCGCTTTCGGGACATGGCTGGCATTCTGCCGGTCGCAAGGGCTCATCGATACGCTCGGCGCCGACAAGACCCTCGTACTCACTGCCGAACGGTTTGCCGTCATTGCCAGGGGAATGCTGTCCGCGGCGAGCTTGCATTCCTTCTACGTGCCGTGGGTGGTGGTCCTCTTCCTGCTCGTCCTGCGGCGCACGGCGCGTGCGGAGGCCTTCGCCATCCTGGTCGCGGCTCTCGTCGCGGCGTTCGATTGCTCTATCTACCTGACGTCGCCCATCGACCCGACGATTTGGATCGGATGGGCCGGCGAACGCACGCTGCTCACGCCGCTGCTGGCGCTGCTCATGGCGGGGATGGCTCCCGCGAGCCGGTCCTCGCGATCTCCGGAGCGCCTCCGGGCGGTCTAAGGTGACGGGTGGGGTAGGTCCGAGAACTTCAACGTCGCGCCGACCATGATCTTTTCCTTCGCGGCCAGGCCGCCCGCGATCTCCAGGACCTGGCGGGCGGAGGCGTCGGGGCCATAGGTCGCGCAGGGGTCGGCCTTGCAAGGCGGCGTGTCGGCGCAGATGAACAGGACCTTGCCCGACGCGTCCATCCAGATCATGTCGAGGGGGATCATCGTGTTCTTCATCCAGAAGTGGTGGGGGGCATCCTCGGGGAAGACGAAGAGCATTCCGGTGCGCTCGGGCAGGCTCTCGCGGAACATGAGTCCCTGCGCCTGGTCCTCGGGCGTCAGCGCGAGCTCGAGGCTGTAGACGGAGCCCGAGGGCATTTCGGCGCGCGGGCCGGCGGCCGCGGCCGCGGATGGTGTTGCCGCGGGCGTGGGAGCGGAACCCGGGGCGGCGCCGCAGGCGGACGCGAGGGCCGCCGCGAGGGCTGCCGCGGCCAGCCGGTCCCGGCTCACGGCGTCCCCTTCGCCTCGCCGGGGCCCTCTTCCTCTGCCTCGTACATCTCGTCGCGGTGCACGAGGTTGTACTTTTTGGCGTAGTAGCGGAAGGATCGAAACGACATGTGCAGCAGCTCCGCGGCTTTCGTCTGGACACCGCCGCAGCGATCGAGGGCCTCCCGCATGAGGCGTTTTCCGACGGTCTCGAGGTACGCCTCCAGGTTGATGCCCTCTTCCGGCAGGCTCTCGAAGTCGGGAACCCGCGTCCGGACCCCGAGCACGATCGCCTCGGGCAGGCTCGAAGCGTTGATCACCGGCCCCGCCTCGAGGGCCACCGTGCGTTCGAGCGTGTTCTCGAGCTCGCGCACGTTGCCGGGCCAGGGATAGCCCTCGAGCAGCCGCATCGCCTCGATCGAGATCTTCTTCTCGGGGATCTTCTGCTCCTTGCAGAGCGCCGTGATGAAGTGCGTGGTCAGCGGAGCGACGTCCTCGGTCCGGGACCGCAGCGGAGGCAGCGCGATCGGGATGACGTTGATCCGGTAGAAGAGGTCCTCGCGGAACTTTCCCTCGGCGACGAGCTCGGTCAGGTCCTTGTTGGTGGCGGCGACGATGCGGACGTCGACCGAGACCTCGTCGTTGCCGCCGACCTTGCGAATGAGCTTCTCCTGGATCGCCCGCAGCAGCTTGACCTGCATCGTGGGCGTCGTTTCCGAGATCTCGTCGAGGAAGAGGGTGCCGTTGTCCGCCTCCTGGAAGAGGCCGCGCTTCTCACGCACGGCGCCGGTGAAGGCCCCGCGCTCGTGCCCGAAGAGCTCCGATTCGAGCAGGGTCTCGGGCAGCGCCCCGCAGTTGATCGAGACGAACTTGCGTTCCTTGCGGATCGACGAGAAGTGGATCGCGCGCGCGATGAGCTCCTTGCCCGTGCCGCTCTCTCCCGTGAGCAGGACGGTCGAGGAGACCTTGCCGATGCGCTCGATGGTGCGGAAGATCTCCTGCATCCGGTTGCCCTTGCCGATGATGTTGGCGAACGTGTACTTGCCGGCCAGCTCCTGGCGCAGGTACAGGTTCTCGTCCTGGAGCAGCTTTTCGCCGAGCGCCCGGCGCACGACGAGGACGAGCTCGTCGTTGTTGAAGGGCTTGGAGATGTAGTCGACGGCGCCCCGCTTCATGGCCTCGACCGCGTCCTCGGTCGACGTGTGCGCGGTGATCATGATCACGGGCGTCGGGAGGTTCTCGTCGCGGACCTTGCGGAGCAGGTCGAGCCCGTTGCCGTCCGGCATCTTGATGTCGCAGAGGATCACGTCCGGGCTCGAGCGGATCGCGGCGGCCACGCCCTCGGTGTAGTTGGCGGCCGTCATGACCTCGAAGCCCTGCTTGTGGAAGAGCAGGCCGAGCATGTCGCGCAGCGATTTCTCGTCGTCAACGATCAAGAGGCGCGGCCCGCTCACTGCACGGCCTCGGGGCTGGTGGCCGTCCGCTCCGGGGTCGGGCGGGCGGTCGCGTCGCGCGGCAACAGTATGGTCACGGTGGTTCCCTCGCCTGGCCTCGACTCCACGTCGATCGCGCCCCCGTGGTCTTCGACGATGCGCCGGACGATGGCCATTCCCAGCCCGGTGCCTCCGTCGAACGCCGTGGAGAAGGGCGTGAAGACGCGGGCCAGCTCTTCGACGCTCATCCCCCGGCCGGTGTCGCGAAACTTGATGCTATACCAGGCGGCGTCCTCGCGGCCTTCGACCGTGAGCGTTCCCCCGTCGGGCATCGCGCGGACCGCGTTCTTGGCAACGTTGTAGATGATCTGGCGGACCTGGTCGCGGTCGCCCGAGAGCTGCGAGGATCCGGGCGCCACGTCGGCGAGGATCGCGTGCGCGTCCGAGATCTCGTCGGACAGGCGGAAGAGGTCCAGGACCTCCTGGATGTTGCCGGCCACGTCGAAGAGCGCCACGCGGCGCTCCTGCGGCCGCACGAAGCGCAGGAACTCCTCGAGGATCTTGGACAGGCGGTTGGACTCCGAGACGATGATTTCCATCAGCCGCCGCTCCGCCGCGCCGACGGACAGGTCGTGCGAGAGCACCTGCACCGAGCCCGAGATCGAGGCCAGCGGGTTGCGGATCTCGTGGGCGATGCCGGCCGCGAGCTCGCCGACGGCGGCGAGCTGCTCGTTGAAGCGGGCCTGGCGCTCGAGCTTCTTCACTTCCGTCAGGTCCTGAAACACGACGAGCGCGCCGTCCGCGCCGTCCGGGTCCTTCAGGGCGCGCACCGAGTAGCCGAGCACACGGCGCGACGCCCCGCGCTCGATGTCGACCTCCGCCCGGAACCCCTCGCGGCCGCGCGTGCGCTGCCGGATCTCGGTCCAGTCCGTCGGCAGGTTGAGCCCGATCTCCGAGAGGAGCTTTCCGATCGCGCGCGCGGGGGTGATGCCGAGGATGTCGCTCCCGGCCTGGTTCAGGAAGGTCACACGCTCGCGCGAATCGGCCGTGAGCAGGCCCGAGGACATGGACGCGATCACGTTCGCGTAGAGGGTCTGGATGCGGGACAGGGCCTTCTGGCGTTCTCCGAGCTCTTCGCGGGCGGCGCGCAGCTTCTCGGAAAGGTAGGACACCATGAAGGCGACCCCGTAGAAGCCGACGACGGTGATCGCGAGGTTGTAGCCGATCCGCTCGACGCCCCAGTGCGGCGCCCCGCCGAGGGCTGGCCGGGCCACGACCTCGTAGGCCGTCAGCTCCACCATCAGCCCGTGCACCAGGGCCGCGACGGAGGCGATGATGAGGGCGCCGGTGCGGAAGAGCAGGAACGCCGCCCCGCCGATGACGACGAGGTAGAGGAACGTGAAGACCGAGCTCGGGCCGCCCGTCGAGTAGACGAGGGCGCACACCAGGCCGAGGTCGCCCAGGATCTGCAGGTACGCCTCCGCACGCGTCGGGAGCAGGCGCCCGACGGTCCAGTGGAAAAGCGAAAGGGCGAAAGCTGCCGCCCACAGCCCGTAGAGGTAGGAGATGTCGACGTTCTCGGGGGCGGCCCCTGGCACCGGCACCGACGGGCCCGAGCCCGCCTGCACCAGGATCGCGGACAGCAGGATGAGGAAGAGGACGACGACTCGGACCGTCGTCAGCCAGAAGAGAGAGCGCCGGAGCGGGGAGTCGTCCATGGTCAGTGTCGATCCTCGCATCCCGACGTCCGCTCACCCCGACCCTCTCCCCCGACGGGGGAGAGGGAGGAGAAGAGGGTGGTCACGACGCGCCGCGCTTATCCGATCTTGTTGATCAGCGTGAACATCGGCAGGTACATCGCGATGACGATGCCGCCGATGATGACGCCGAGAATGAAGATCATGACCGGCTCGAGCAGCTTGACGAGGCCCGCGACCGCGATGTCCACCTCGTCCTCGTAGAACTCTGCGATCTTGTTGAGCATCGAGTCCAGGGAACCGGTCTGTTCGCCGACGCCGATCATCTGGACGACCATGTTGGGGAAGACCTCCGAGTCGCGGAGCGGCTCGATGAGGGTCTTTCCGTTCTCGACGCTCTTACGCGTCTCGAGGATGGCGTCCTCCACGATCGCGTTGCCCGCCGTGCGCGCGGTGATGTCGAGGCTCTCGAGGATCGGCACGCCCGACGACGTCAGAGTCGCGAGCGTCCGGCAGAATCGCGCCACGGAAATCTTTCGCAGGATCATGCCGATGATGGGCGCCTTCAGCATGATGCCGTCGACGACGCGGCGGCCGCGGTAGGTCTGGTAGTAGCGGCGGAAGAAGAAGATGCCGGCCGCGATCCCGATGACGAAGAAGATGAAGTAGCGCGCGAGGAAGTTCGAGGCCGCGATGACGACGCGCGTCGGGAATGGCAGCTCGGCCCCGAGGCTCGTGAACAGGGCGGCGAAGGTCGGGATAACCTTTAAGAGGATGACCGCGACGACGATCGCGGCGATGGTGATGACCGCGATCGGGTAGATCAGAGCTGCGTTGACCTGCGAGCGCAGCTTGACCGCCTTCTCGATGTAGGTCGAGAGGCGCTGGAGGATCGTGTCGAGGATACCGCCCGCCTCACCGGCGGCGACCATGTTGACGTAGAGGTCGTCGAAGGCCTTCGGGTGGCGCCGCATGGCGTCGGCCAGAGTCGAGCCGGCC
>JANMBR010000298.1:0-2300 GCA_031360505.1 Acidobacteriota bacterium | reverse complement strand
GGATCCGCCCCGTTCGGAATCACCCGTTCCCGTTTCGGGTGTATCCCGGCCAGGTGCATTTGGTCCCGCGTGAACTCGCTGACGCACACCACGGCTGCCGCCCGGCCGAATGCCTTTCGCAAGACCGCGGCCCGCCATCCGTGGCGAGCGCCGAACTCGGTGCCGTGGCCCATCGCGACCAGCGGAAGATGCTTCCCGGCCATGCGGGCGGCCGCGAGCATGACCGCGCGGCTGCCCGAGGCGACGAGAACGTCCGGCGCGAAGGATCGAACACTCCGAGTGAGCACGATCTCCCGATACACCGCTTCGAAGGCCGGGCCCGCGATCTTCCGGAAGCGCGTCACCTGGAATGCCTGCACTTTGTTGAAATCGTCGATCTCCCGGTCCGCGGCGTAGTCCTGCGACGCCAGGACGGCCACCTTCCAGCCCAGCCGATCGAGCCCCGTCGCCACCTGGTGCGCGTGGGTGCCGATTCCGCCGGGGCCCGGCGGGAACTCGCTCGTCAGGATCAGAGCGCGCTGAGCGGCTCGGCTGGAAGCGGGCGCTCGCACCTCTTGAGCCAGAGGAGTCATGCGGCTACCCAGACGCCGGCCCTGCCGGCGAGGCCGGACCCCCGCGCTCTACCCGCGACGAAAGCGCCGGAATCCTTGGCCCCGCCTCCAGCAAGACGCGTGCATCGCGGACTCGCCCGCGGATCTGTCGCAATGTATCGGGAAGCAGGACCACGCCGACGAGTGCCTTGAGGGCTCTTCGCACGAGACCGCCCTTGAAAGCCAGCGTCGCGGCAGTCTGGAGCCACAGGAACTCCCGCACCTGACGCGCCGAAAAGTATCGCAGGGCGAGATAGATCTCGGTCGTCGCGGGAAGATGCCGTTGCGCCAGCTTCTTCCGGCTGCTGGCGTATGTGATCACGCGGGCCCCGTGGGTCCGCAGGCCTCCGCTCGGAGCGTGGTGGTGGAGGGCCTTGATCTCCGGGTTGAGCACCATCAGGCATCCGGAAAGGTAGAGACGCATGCCGAGGTCGGCATCGGCCCGCGCGCCGCGGTCGTAGGTGAGGTCGAAGAGACCCGACCGGAAGAGAACGTCTCTCACGATGAGCGAGTTGTTCGTCGGAAAGACGTCGCTCGATCGAAAGAGGCGAAACGCCTCCGGAAGCGGTCCGGCCCCGTCCTCCTCGGCCACCCCGCACGAGACTTCGTTGCGAAAGCGATCCAGGCTCTCGAGGTGCCTCTCGATCAGGTCGGGCGGCACCTCGTCGTCGTCGTCCACGAACAGAATGCAGTCTCCGGCGGACGCCTCGAGACCGGCGTTGCGCGACGAGCACTGACCGGCGCGATCGAGATGGAGCACTCGCAACGGAAGCGAGGGGAACTTGGCTGCCAGGTCCGCTCGACGGCGCTCGGGAGCCGTCTGATCCACGACGATGACCTCGAGAGGCCGCACGGTCTGCCTCCCGAGCTGCTCGAGGAGCTGCTCGAGGTAGGGATACCGGTCCACCGTGGGAATGAGAACCGTGACCGTCCTGCGGGTCACCGGTCTGCTGGAGCCGTCTGCAACCCCGGCCTCGCGCAAGGGAGGTGGCGTTGCCGGAGCCGGTTCGCGCTCGAGGCTCCCGCGAAGCGTGATCGCTTCGCGCAGACCCGTTGCCTTCGTCAAAACGGAGCGCATGAGGCTCCAACGCAGCCAGAATCGCCCGAACCGGTAGTAGACGAAGCGCATCTCATCTTCGAGCGGAAGCCGCGCGGCCTCGGCGTGGACATCCGAAAGAAGCGAAGGCACGTGTCGCATCAGGGCGCCGCGCATCACCCAGCGATGCCCGAGCTCGAGCCCGGCGCCTGCGAGAGTCTCGAACTCCGGGCGAACGCCGCCGAGGCGCCGCAACACGCTCGTCCGAACCAGGCAGGCCTCGAGCGAGAGCCGCCACGAGGTCGCTTCGATGGCGGGATCCGGATCGCAGTTGAGCATCCACTTCGGCGCCACGAAATCGATCGCGCCGGGAAGGCCTCCCATTCCAAGCCGGAGGCCGGCATGCCAGACGTCTCCGGGCCTCCCGAGCGCGTCCTCGATCTGCCGGGGGTTCGGGGCGCCGAGGCGACCTCCCCAGAAGAGCAGAGCCTCGGCCGCGGACCCCACGTCGGAAATCGCGCGGTGTAGCCCTCGGGGGCTCGCCTCGGCGCAGATGACCCGACCGAGAGGCCAGGGTGGAGGGGCCGCGCCTCCGATCCAGAAGAGATCGACGCTACGCCTCATAGCGGAACCTCCGACGTCTCGGGGCGAAGCGATCCCTGGCCACCCGGGCG
>JANMBR010000219.1:0-3433 GCA_031360505.1 Acidobacteriota bacterium | reverse complement strand
CCGGCTGCGCCGAGAAGTTTCGCAAGGCCCCGGCAGCCGGTAAAACGCCGGACGGCTCCGCCTACACCTGCCCGATGCATCCCGAGGTCCGGAGCGACCGCCCGGGCGCTTGCCCGAAATGCGGCATGGCACTCGAAAAGGTCGTGCCGACTGCCGTGGCGGAAAAGACGGAATGGACCTGCCCCATGCACCCGCAGATCGTGCGCGACGGGCCCGGCACCTGCCCGATCTGCGGCATGGCGCTGGAGCCTCGAACCGTTTCGCTCGAGGAGGACGAGAACCCGGAGCTCGCGGACATGACCCTCCGGTTCCGGGTTGGCGTCGCTCTCTCGCTCCCCCTCGTGCTCATCGCCATGTCCCACCTCGTTGCCGGCAATCCGGTGGAACGCTTCGTTGCGCACGGGGCGCGGATCTGGATCGAGCTCGCTCTCGCGTCGCCGGTCGTACTCTGGTGCGGCTGGCCGTTCTTCGTGCGGGCGTACCTGTCTGTCGTGAACCGCTCGCTGAACATGTTCACCCTGATCGGCCTCGGGGTCGCCGTTGCGTACGGATACAGCGTCGTTGCGACACTGGCCCCGGGGCTCTTTCCCGCCGGCCTACGTGGAGAATCGGGCCAGGTCGCCGTCTACTACGAGGCTGCCGCGGTGATCGTGACGCTGGTGCTCCTCGGCCAGGTCCTGGAGCTTCGCGCGCGCAGCCGGACGGGTTCCGCCATCAAGGCGCTTCTGGGTCTGGCGCCCCGCACGGCGCGGCGCATCGGCGCGGACGGCAAGGATCAGGACGTGCCGCTCTCCGAGATCCAGGTCGGCGATCGTCTCCGCGTCCGGCCAGGCGAAAAGGTATCGGTGGACGGCGTCGTTCTCGAAGGACGCACGTCGGTGGACGAATCGATGGTGACGGGTGAGCCGATCCCTGTGGAGAAGACGCCGGGCGATCGGGTCATCGGGGCCACCGTCAACGGGACCGGCTCCCTCGTCGTCCGTGCGGACCGCGTCGGGCAGGACAGTCTGCTTGCGCAGATCGTGAAAATGGTCGCCGATGCGCAACGCACCCGAGCCCCGATCCAAAAGCTGGCGGATGTCGTCGCGTCGTACTTCGTCCCGGCGGTTCTCCTGATCTCCGTCGCCACGTTCCTGATCTGGGCGTTTCTCGGCCCCGCGCCCCGGCTGGCGTACGCGATCGTCAATGCGGTCGCCGTATTGATCATTGCCTGCCCGTGCGCGCTCGGCCTCGCCACGCCGATTTCCATCATGGTGGCCGCAGGGAGAGGGGCTTCGGAGGGCGTGCTTTTCCGAGACGCCGCTGCGATCGAGACGCTCCGAAAAGTGGACACCCTCGTGGTCGACAAGACCGGAACCCTCACGCAGGGCAAGCCGCGGTTGATCACGGTGAGCGCCGTAAGCGGAACCGATGAGCCCACCCTGCTGCGCTTGGCCGCGGCTCTGGAGAGGAGCAGCGAGCACCCTCTGGCCGATGCGATCGCGCGGGGAGCGCAGGAGCGGGGCGTCCCGGTCGTGAAGGCGGAGTCGTTCGAGTCGGTGACGGGCCAGGGCGTCACCGGCAGAGTCGAAGGAAGGGCTGTCGTTGTCGGAAACGCGCGCCTCTTCGAGGGTTCGAAGATTGCGCTGGGGGATCTATCGAAGCAAGCCGAGCCGTTGCGGAGCCAGGGCCAGACGGTCATGTTCGTAGCCGTGGACGGGCGCGCGGTGGGGCTGCTCGGGATCGCCGACACAATCAAGGAAACGACTCCCGAGGCGATCAAGAGCCTTCAGCGGGAAGGCCTCCGCATCGTGATGCTCACGGGAGACAGTAAGACGACCGCCCAGGCCGTCGCTTCTCAGCTCGGCATCGATGAGGTGGAGGCAGAAGTCCTGCCCGCGCGCAAGGCGGAGATCGTCCGCGAGCTGCAGGCCCGCGGCCGGTTCGTCGCGATGGCTGGAGACGGCGTCAACGACGCCCCCGCTCTCGCCCAGGCTCAGGTCGGGATCGCAATGGGCACGGGCACCGATGTCGCGATGAAGAGCGCGGGCGTGACGCTCGTCAAGGGAGACCTGCGCGGCATCGTGAAGGCCCGACGGCTCTCGAGCGCGACGATGAGCAACATCAAGCAGAATCTCTTCTTCGCCTTCATCTACAACGTCCTCGGCGTGCCGGTGGCAGCCGGCGTTCTCTATCCGGCCTTCGGCATCCTGCTTTCCCCCATCATCGCGGCCGCGGCGATGAGCTTCAGCTCGGTTTCGGTCATCGCCAACGCGCTGCGCCTTCGAAGCGCCAGGCTCCAATAGGAAACTAATCGAGCTTTGGAGAGGCGAGGCCGACGAAGTTACTTCGTCCTGCTGGAAGCCGCGGGTTTGCAACAGCACGTCTCTATCGTTTTCTTCGCGAGGGTGCAGTAGAGCTTTCCGTCCTTCTGCGTGCAGCAGCACTCCGCAACGGTCTTTCCGGTCAGGCTGCAGGTGACGGCGCCGGTTTTCTTTGCCTCGCCCGATGTTTGTGCAGCAGCCCCGATGGCGACGATTCCGCCCAGCAGGATGGCGAACACTGTCCTTGTCATACTCGTTTTCCTTTCGGCCCCTATCGGACCATTCGATAAATCAGATCGAGAAACTCGTCGTAAACCTCTTGCTCCCGTCCCGCCTTGATTCCTTCGGTTGCGCACTTCTCCATGTAGTTTCTGACCATCAGCTTTCCGGCAGCTCGCAGTGCCTCCTGCGCAGCGGCAATCTGCTGCAGGATCTCGGCGCACGGACGGTTCTCTGAAAGCATCCGGTCGATCCCATCCACCTGCCCGCGAGCGCGTTTGAGCCGTTGACGGACCTGCGCCTTGCGTTCGTCCGGAACGAATGCCGAATCGAGAATCGGGAGGCTACTTTGCCGTTTCATGGCAAGAAGTATACTCCTAGGGAGTATCTCGTCAAGGCGTGTTTAGCGGTTCTCATCGCGCGTCAGCCTCCGGTACGTGCGCAAGTGCCGCAATGCGGCGGCCGCCTCGCCCAGCCGCTCCGCCAGGGCCGCGGCGTTGAAATGAGCATCGGCGTTGTCCGGGTCGACCCGAATGGCGTTCTCGTAGGCAAGCAAGGCCTCGGGGATCTTCCCGAGGTCCTCGAGCGCGACGCCGAGGTTGAAGGCCGCCGTCCCATCGTCCGGGCGCGCCGCGAGCGCGGCCGCGTAGTGAGGCGCAGCGGCGGCCGCGTCGCCGGCCTCGTGCAGCAGGCGCCCGAGATTGACGTGGGCCTGGGCATGGCTTTTGTCGAGCGCCAGGGCTTGCTCGTAAGCATCCCGCGCTTCCACCGGCGACGAGGGCTCGAGCTCGCAGGCCCATTCGTACCAGTCGTCGGCCGAGAACTCGGGGCCTTCCTCGCGAGCCTCGCGGAAGGCGCGTCGCACCATGGGCGCGACCTTGCGCGCGAGGTCGGCGACGCCGAAGTCGAAG
>JANMBR010000186.1:0-8628 GCA_031360505.1 Acidobacteriota bacterium | reverse complement strand
GCTTCCGCCCGACGCGTCGTGGATGCCAGCGGGCTCGCGGTCTCTCCCGGCTTCATCAACATGCTCTCGTGGTCGACGGATTCGCTGATCGCCGACGGGCGCTCGCAGGGCGAGGTGCGCCAGGGGG
The DNA here is from genome assembly GCA_031360505.1 of Acidobacteriota bacterium. Lineage (GTDB taxonomy): Bacteria > Acidobacteriota > Thermoanaerobaculia > UBA5066 > Gp7-AA6 > DAHUXD01. Next base: position 8,501 of record JANMBR010000186.1, on the reverse strand, counting down.
TCACGACCCAGATCTTCGGCGAGGGGTTCTCGATGGGCCCCTTGAACGACGCGCTCCGCAAGTTCCTCGAATCGCAGCAGACCGACTTTCAGTACCCGATGCCCTGGACGACGCTGTCCGAGTACCTCGCCGACCTCCAGAAGCGGGGGATCTCCCAGAACGTCGCGTCCTACGTCGGCGCCACGACGATCCGGGCCTACGTGGTGGGGTTCGACAAGCGCGCCCCGACTCCGGCCGAGCTCGACACGATGCGCGAGCTCGTTCGCCGGGAGATGGAAGCCGGCGCGCTCGGAATCGGTTCCTCGCTCATCTACGCTCCGGCCAGCTACGCCTCGACCGAGGAGCTGATCGAGCTCTGCAAGGTCGCCGCGAAGTACCAGGGAAAATACATCTCGCACATGCGCAGCGAGGCCGACGGCCTCCTCGAAGCGGTCGACGAGCTCATCCGGATCAGCCGGGAAGCCGGCCTGCCGGCCGAGATCTACCACCTGAAAGCGGCGGGCCAGGCGAACTGGCCCAAGATGGACCAGGTCATCGCCCGCGTGGAAAAAGCCCGCCGCGAGGGGCTCAAGATCACGGCCGACATGTACACCTACACGGCGGGCGGGACGTCGCTCGACGCGTGCGTTCCGCCCTGGGCGCACGACGGTGGGCCGGACGCCATGATCCGGCGCCTCCAGGACCCCGAAACCCGCCAGAAGATCGCCCGGCAGATGCGGGAGCCGGGCAACGGGTGGGAGAACATCTGCCTCCTGACCGGTTCCCCGGAGCGCATCCTGCTCGTCGAGCTCGGGCCCGAGTCGCTGAAGCCCTTGACGGGCAAGACGCTCGCCGAGGCGGCGAAGCGACGCGGGAAAGATCCCGTGGACGTCGCGATCGATCTCGTCGTCGAATCGCAGGCGAAGGTCGGCGCCCTTTTCTTTCTCATGTCCGAAGAAAACGTCAAGAAGGAGATCGCCTTGCCCTGGGTCTCCTTCGGCTCGGACGCGGCCTCGCAGGCCCCCGAGGGCGTCTTCCTGAAGTCGTCCACGCACCCGCGCGCGTACGGGAACTTTGCCCGCGTGCTCGGCAAGTACGTTCGAGACGAAAAGGTGATCTCTCTCGCCGACGCGGTCCGCAAGCTTTCGGGCCTGCCGGCCACGAATCTGGGTCTCGACGGGCGCGGGTTCCTCGAGCCGGGCATGTTCGCCGACGTCGTCGTCTTCGATCCCGTCACGATCGCCGACCGCGCGACGTTCGAGCAGCCTCAGCAGTATGCGGTCGGAGTCCGCGACGTGTTCGTCAACGGCGTGCAGGTTCTCCGGGACGGCGAGCACACCGGGGCGAAGCCCGGCCGCGCGCTCCGCGGCCCCGGTGGTCGAGCGAAGAGCGCCGCCCCGTAGCTCAGTCGCTGCCGCCGCCGCGCGGCGGGCGAGTGGCGCGCTCGATCTCTTCGGTGGTGTAGGGAAGGCCGGGCGTGAGGATCTCATGGCCGGTCGGCGTGACGAGGATCATGTCCTCCAGGTAGAAGCCCTGGCCCTCGACCGAGAAGATCGGCTCGAAATCCACCGTCATCCCGGCCCGCAGCGTGTCGGGCATCCCCTCGGCCGAGTCGAGGCCAACCCCGTGGATCTCCCACCACTGGAGGCCATCCTTGCCGAGCAGGACCTCGGCGGCCTTCTTTCCGAGCGGGGTCGTGAGCGACGGCTGCCGGCGGCGGACTTCGGCCAGGCAGGCGGCAAAGACCGCATCGCGCGTGACGCCGTCGCGAAAAACGGCCAGCCCCGCGCGGTACGCGGCGACGAGGAGTTCCCAGGTTTCTCTCTGTCCGGCGTCGAAGCGGCCGGAGACCGGGGCCGTGCGTCCGACGTCGCCCTTGTAGTGGTCCATGTCGCAGCCGACGTCCACGCGGGCGACCTCGCCCGACTTCATGACGCGATTCAGGTGCCGATAGTCGGCGAGCGATTCGAAGGGAGCGGGGAAGGAGCTGTTCTCGCCCGTCATCACCCACGGCCAGAACGACGGCCCTTCGGCGCCGGCGGCGATGCAGGCGGAGACGACGGCGGCCTCTGCCTCGCGCTGGGGGCGACCCGGCGCAAGCGACGCGAGCCCCGCGTTCAATGCCGCGGCGCTCGACTTGCCGACGCGGCGCAGCACGTCGATCTCGGCCGGGCTCTTGACCAGGCGCATCGTAGAGACGATCGGGTCGGCATTGCGGATCGAGGCGGGCGTCCAGATCTCGCCCAGCGCGTGGTTCCACGCGGCCGCGGGATCGTCGAGCGCGATGTCGAGCGGGAACTCGTGGCCGTCCTTCGCGCCGGGCGCGTAGAGCAGCAGGCCGGGCCTTGCCTCTTCGCGCCGGGCGAGAAAGGCCGGGAGCTCCTTGCGGTCCACGACGTGGTCGATCGCGAGCTGCTTTGCCGACGCCTCTCCGGGCTCGACGAGGAGGATCTTGAGCATCCCCGCGATGCCGGACAATTTCGTGGGCACGAAGAGCCAGGACTCCTTCGCCGCGCCGTCGATCGCAAGCACCGCGCCGGCTGCGCTCGGGAGTCCCGTGAAGTAGAAGAAGTCGGGGCTCTGCTGGAACCCGGCGAGGTAGTCCTGGTCCGAGTGGAACCCGAAGGCCCGCGAGGGCACGAGGAGGATCCCGTCCGACATCCGAGTCATCGCCTCCGTGCGCCGCGTGCGGAACTCGGAGACGGGCAACTCGGTCGCCCCGGCGCCGTAGGGGAGGGGCTTGACCCCTCCCGCTGAAAGACGGGCGGCCACGAGGGCCGCCCCTACGACACCAATCGCGAAGACTCGCGACCGGCTACTTCTCAATCCCCACTTCCCGCAACAGGAACGCATAGTCAAACGCGTTCTCCTTCAACCGGTCGTACCGTCCCGAAGACCCGCCGTGGCCGCCGGCCATGTTGATCTTGAAGAGCAGCGGGTTCTTGTCGGTCTTCAGGGTCCGAAGTTTGGCCACGTACTTGGCGGGCTCCCAGTACATGACCTGCGAGTCGTCGAGCGAGGTCTTCACCAGCATGGCCGGGTAGGCCTTGGCCTCGAGGTTGTCGTACGGGCTGTACGACTTCATGTAGGCGTACTGCTCCTTGATTTTCGGGTTGCCCCATTCTTCGAACTCGCCGACCGTCAGGGGCAGCGACTCGTCGAGCATCGAGTTGATGACGTCCACGAAAGGCACACGCGCGATCACGGCATGGAAAAGGTCCGGCCGCATGTTCGTCACCGCGCCCATCAGCAGCCCGCCGGCCGATCCGCCTTCGATCACGAGGCTGTCCTTCGAGGTGTACTTGTCGGCGATCAGCGCCTCGGCCACCGAGATGAAGTCGGTGAAGGTGTTCTTCTTCGACATCATGCGCCCCTGGTCGTGCCACGTCTTGCCGAGGTCGCCACCGCCGCGGATGTGTCCGACGGCATAGACGACGCCGCGGTCGAGCAGACTCACGCGGTTCGAGTTGAATTCCGCGTCCGACGGAGCGCCGTAGGAACCGTACGCCGTCAGAAGCATCGGCGCCTTGCCGTCGGCGACGAAGCCCTTGCGGTAGACGACCGAGATCGGCACGCGCGTGCCGTCGCCGGCCGTCGCGTAGCGCCGCTCCGATGCGTAGCGGGACGGGTCGTACCCGCCGAGGACCTCGGTCTGCTTCAGGAGCTTGCGCGCCTTCGTCGCCATGTCGAAGTCGTAGACGGTCGGAGGCGTCGTGAAGGACTGGTAGCCGAAGCGCAGCTGCTTGACGTCGAACTCGGAGTTGTTCGTGAGGTAGACGTCGTAAATCGCCTCGGGAAAGTCCACGCGGTACGAGCCGCCCGACTTCAAGTCCGTGACCCTCAGCCGCGGCAGGCCGTCCTCGCGCTCGGAGAAGACGCCGTAGTCGGCGAAGATGTTGATGTCCTCGATCATCACGTCGCCCCCGCAGGGCATCATTTCCTTCCAGTTCGCCTGGCCCGGGTTCGCCAGGGGAGCCGTGACGACCTTGAAGTTCCGGCAGCCCTTGTTCGAGCGGATGTAGAAGAGATCGCCGCGGTGGTCCACGTCGTACTCGTGGTCTTTCTCGCGCGCGGAGATCATCCGCATCGTCGCCGTCGGCTGGTCGGCCGGAATCCAGTACCACTCGTTCGAGGTGTGGGAGCCGATGCCGACGAAGAGGATCGCCTTGCTGCGCGAGCGCCCGGCGAACACCCGAAACATCTCGTCTTTCTCTTCATAGAGGAGGACGTCGGTCGAGGTGTCGGCGCCGAGGGTGTGCCGGTAGAGCCGGTAGGGGCGCTTGGCCTTGTCCGTGACCGCGTAAAAGAGCGTCTTGTTGTCGGCCGCCCATGCCACCGAGGCCGCGCGCGGCACCGACTCCGGTAAGGGCTTGCCGGTCGCCAGGTCCTTGATGTGAAGCGTGTAGTCGCGAAAGCCTGTGTTGTCGGTCGTGTAGGCGAGCAGGTTTCCATCGTCGCTGACGTCGCGCACCGCGACCGACATGAACTTCTCGCCTTTCGCCAGGGCGTTGACGTCGAGGTAGACCTCCTCGGGCGCCTCGACGTTGCCCTTCTTGCGGCAGTAGATCGGGTACTGCTCGCCCTTCTGCGTGCGCGAGTAGTAGAACCACCCGCCGTCCCGGTAGGGCACCGAGAGATCGGTCTCCTTGATCCGCCCGAGCATCTCGTCATAGAGGGTCTTCTGGAACGCCTCGGTCGGCGCCATGAACGCTGCCGTATACGCGTTCTCGCCCTCGAGAAACGCGCGGACCTTCGGGTTGTCCTTCTCGCGCATCCAGAAGTAGTCGTCGTTCAGGGTCTCACCGTGCAGCGTTTGCATGTGGGGCACCTTTTGCGGGGCCGGCGGTTCGGGATCGGCGGCGAGCATTGCGCCCGCCGGCATCGCCGCCAGCAGAATTGTTGCGAGCGTGGCGCGCGGCTTCATGGCTTGCCCGCCGGAGCCGCGGCCGCGGATTTGGCGAAGTCTCCCGCCTTGACGATCGTCATCTTCGCCGGATCGAGGTACTTGCGCATCGCAGCGAGGATCTGCTCGCCCGTCAGTGCTTCGACCTTCTTCTCGAAGGCCGCGTCCCAAGCCAGCGTGCGCTTGATGTAGAGGTCGGTCGCGAGCGTGCGCGCGAGTGAAGCGTCCTGCGCACGCGTGACCTGGCGCGACTGGAGCCAGCCGGACCTGGCCTCGGCGATCTCCTGGGCCTCGAAGCCGTCTTTCAGGACGCGGGCGATCTCTTCTTTGAACGCGGTCTCGAGCTTCGCCTCGTTCTGCGGCGCGTAGATCGCGAAGGTCGTGAACGCGCCGGAACGATCGAGCGCGGAGGCCTGGAGCTGCGACCCGACGCCGTAAGAAAGGCCGTCCTTCTGACGGATGCGGACCGCCAGGCGCGAGTTCAGGAAGCCGCCTCCGAGCATGTAGTTGCCGAGGACCAGGGCCGGATAGTCGGGGTCTTCGTCTCCGAGCGGGAGGTTCTGGCCGGCAATGAAGAATGCGTTGGCCTTGTCCGGCGTCTCCAGGGCCTTGTTCTCAGCCGCGACATCCTGGTAGGGCTGCGCCACCCGCTCGAAGCGCGCCGGGCTCTTCCAGCCGCCGAAGAGCTCCGCGAGTTGTTTCGCCGCAGCGTCCGCGTCGAAATCGCCGACGATCGCGAGCTCCCCGGTCGAAGCGCCGTAAAAGTCGCCGTAGAACTTCTTCGCCTGATCGAGCGTCGCGCCCTTGTAGCTCGCGATCGACTCGTCGAACGTGTCCACGTAGCGCACGTCGCCCTTCGGGTACGGATTCATGTGGCGCTGGTAGGTGTTCGGGCCGAGCGCATCGGGCTCGCTGCGCTGCTGTTCGATGGCGGCGAGGTTCTCCTGCTGGAGCTCCTCGAACTCCTTGGCCGGGAACGCCGGCTCGCGGAGGACCTCCGCAGCGAGCGCCAGCACCGCGGGCAGGTTCTCGCGGATCGTCTCGATCGTCACGTTGGCCTGGGTGGCGCGGCCGCCGACGGCCATGCGGGCCTTCAAACGGTCGAGCTCGTCCTGGATCTGCTGGCGCGTATGCTTCGTCGTGCCGCGCATCAGCATGTCGGCGGCGAGGTCGGCGACCGTGGACTTGTCGAAGAGGCTCTTCTCGTCGCCGAAGCGCACCGTCAGCGTCGCGACGACCGTGCCGCCGCGCGTCTTCTTCGAGAGCAGCGCGACCTTCATGCCGCCCGGAAGCTCCGAGCGCTTCGTGCGCGCCTCGATGTTCGCCGGCGACGGATCGAAGGCTTCGCCGGCCGCGATGGCCGCGTTGCCCTTGTAGTCCTTGAGGACGGATGCCGCGGCGACCGGCGCCGGGATCTCGGAGCGATCCGGCTTGGCCGTCGGGAGGAAAACGCCAATAGTTCGGTTGGAGGGCTTGAGGTATGCCGTTGCGGCCTTCTGCACGTCTTCGGTGGTGGCCGCGCGGATGCGGTCGCGGGCCAGGAAGAAGAGCCGCCAGTCGCCCTGGCCGATGTACTCGGAGAGGTTCAGGCCCACGCGGTCGGCGCTGTTGAGCATGAGGTCGATGTTCTTCAGGATCGCGGCGCGGGCGCGTTCGACTTCTTCCTTCGTGATCGGGGCCGAGCCGGCCGCGGCGTCGAGCGTCTGGATGAATGCGGCCTTCGTCTCGTCGACGTTCTGTTCCTGTCGGACCTCGGCGTTGAAGATCACGAAGCCGGGATCGTGCAATTCCATGAAGTAGCCGCCGACCGAAGTGGCCTTCTTCGTCTCGACGAGCGCCTTGTACAGGCGGCCCGAGGGGGTGTCGGTCAGGACCTGTGCGAGCAGGTTGACCGCGCCCGAGGACGGGTCGGTGCCGGACGGCACGTGGTACGCCGCCGCGATTGCCTGCACATCGCCCACGCGCTGGAGCGTCACGCTGCGCTCGCCGTCCTGCGTCGGGTCGAGCGTGTAGAAGGTCGGAAGGGCTCGCGTCGGCTTCGGGATCTTCCCGAAGATCCGGTTGACGAGCTTGAGCGTCTTTGCCTCGTCGAACTTGCCGGCGACGAGCAGCACCGCGTTGTCCGGCTGGTAGAACGTCCGGTAGAACCCCTGGAGCCGGTCGATCGGGACGTTCTCGAGGTCGGAAGTGGCGCCGATCGTGGACTTGCCGTAGTTGTGCCAGAGAAACGCCGTCGAGAGGACGCGCTCCTCGAGGATCGAAGCGGGGTCAGTCTCGCCGCGCTCGAGCTCGTTGCGGACGACCGTCATTTCGCTGTCGAGGTCTTTCTTCGCGATGTACGAGTTGATCATCCGATCCGCCTCGAGATCGAGCGCCCACTCGAGGTTCACGTCGGTCGCGCCGAAGGTCTCGAAGTAGTTCGTGCGGTCGAACCAGGTGGACCCGTTCGGCCTCGCGCCGTGCGCGGTCAGCTCCTGCGGGATGTTCGGATGGTTCGGCGTTCCCTTGAAGACGAGGTGCTCGAGCAGGTGCGCCATCCCGGTCTCGCCGTAGCTCTCGTGGCCCGAGCCCACCTGGTAGGTGATGTTCACCGTGATGGTCGGCTTCGTCGGATCCGGGAAGAGGAGCACGCGCAGGCCGTTGCCGAGGCGATACTCGGTGATGCCCTCGACCGACGTCACCTTCTCGGGTTTGCCGGGCGCGGCCGCGGGAGCCGCTGTCTTCTTCGCGGTGGCCGCCGGTTTTGCCGCGGACGCCGGCTTTGCGGCCGTCTGGGTCGTCGCGAGCGCCGAGCCGGCCGTCAGGGTCAGAATCGTCGCGAGCAGGCCGAGCCCGCCCTTCTTCCAGAGACGCATGAGGGTCCTCCAACAAGCGCCGGCCACGTTTGCCGAGCCGGGCGAGGGGCGAACGAATACCACACCGCCGGGCTGCCGCGAACGCGCGGGCGGGCCAGACATGTATAGAGGACTGTCGAGGCGAGCACGGGAGTCCGTCCAAGTACTCCTTTCGGGATTCCTTGGTCGGACCCAACTCATTCATGGCAAGAACGTTAGCCGCCAGATGGTCAAACCTCCGGTCGTGCCGGTATCGCAATAGAATCCCCGGTGCGTTTCGAGGAGGCCCCAGTGAAAAAGCTCCTGCCATTGCTTGCGTTCGGTTCCATCGCGACCTGTCTCCTGGGCCAGGCTCAGCCTGCCGCCCCGGAGAAGCCGCCGCAGCTCTACGCCGGAATGGGCTCGCACCGGCATCCGATCCGGACGCCGAGCGCCGAGGCGCAGAAGTTCTTCGACCAGGCAGTGACGCTGCTCTTCGGCTTCAATCACGAGGAGGCGTATCGCTCGTTCGCGAAGGCGGCCGAGCTCGACCCGAAGTCTCCGATGCCGCGCTGGGGCATGGCGCTCGCGCTCGGAGCCAACTACAACGATCCCGAGCCCGAGGCCGACCCGCTGAAGAAGGCGCGCGCGGAGGTCGAGACCGCGCTGGTGCTGGCGGCAGCCGCGCCGGAGAACGAGCGCGCGTATGTCGAGGCGCTGTCGGTGCGCTACGTCGCGGACCCGTCCACGGCGGACAAGGCGAAGCTCGCGCGCGACTACGCGGCGGCGATGCGGGCGCTCGCGGC
>JANMBR010000182.1:0-1709 GCA_031360505.1 Acidobacteriota bacterium | reverse complement strand
CCCGCCGATCGTCATCGTCGCGGCCGGATCGAACAGGTGCCCGCGGACGGACTTCGGGCCAGTGTCCCCGGGCCCTCCGACGCCCGGAACGGAGCGGAAGATGATCTCCTGCCAGAGTTCCGAGGTGTTCCCCGCGGGGCCGGTGGCGGAGGCGGTGACCGGAGCGCCGGCCTCGATCGGAGTCGGGAGCAGCACGTTGAACGAGGCGTTTCCCGAGCCGTCGGTCGTGACCTGCGTCGTCCCGATGTACGTCTCCGCCTGGAGCAGAGCCCTCGGCCGCCCCCGGCACGACGGGTTGGAGTAGAAGTCGAGGTCGAAGAGGGTCGACGCCAGGCTGTTGAGCGTGCCGATGACGCGCGTGCCGCCCCCTTCCAGAGCGGCCGACGTGATGAGCGGGTAGTTCTGGAAATCGTTCCCGAATTGGATCCCAGCGCCGTCGGCGTCTCCGAGGTCGTTGGGGTTCTGGCCGGTGGGAGTGCTGCTGTTGCCCAGATCGATCGCCAGCCCCACGCCGTTGGCGCCGACGCCGCCGATCCCGTTGTTGAAGATCCGGTTGCCCCGGATCGGATTCATCTGCGCGAAATCGGTCACGAGGATGCCGACCCAGCCGTTGAAGGCGATGACGTTGCCTTCCCCCGGGCCGGTGCCGCCGACCGTCTGGCTGAAAGTGCTCAGGAAGATGCCCATGATGCGGTTGCCGAAGTTTTTCGTGGCGGTGGTGTCGGTCCCGATGAAGTTCCCGTACAGCGGGGCCGCGGAGCTGTCCAAGAAGATGCCGTAGTCGAAGCCGCCGATCACGTTGCCTTCGCCCGGTCCCGTGCCACCGATCGTGCCGCCAACGGGGCTCGGGTGGCTGATGCCGTACGTGCCGCTGGAGATGACTCCCGCCTGCGCTGCGTCGACCCCGATGAAGTTGCCCTGGATGGTCGCCATGGCTGTGCCGAGCCCGATGCCGATATCCATACCGGCGATGACGTTGGGCGCGTTCGGGTCGGTCCCCCCGATCGTGATGGGAGAGGAACCCGAGACTCTGATTCCGAAGCCGGCGCCGGCAGTCCCGGGCATTCCCCGGGTCCCGCTGATGTCCGTGCCGATGAGATTGCCCTGGATGACTCCGCCGAAGTTCATGGACACGTTGTAGCTGCCCCCGGGCGAGATCAGGTTGCGCGCGGCGGGGGTCAATCCGCCGATGCGTGCGCCGGGGCTAGAGTTGTGGACGCCCGTGCCGCCCACGTAACCTTGGAGCCCGTCCGGGCTCGACCCGATGAAGCAGCCTTCGACGACGAGGTTGGAGTGCAGGAACGACGGGCTCCCGCCGACTTGATCCTGGGAAAAGCGGTTGACCGCGAGGCCCCGGAAGGTCACGCCGGGGATCCGGGCCTCGAGGCCATTGCCGGTCGTTCCCGTGCCGGCGATCTCGATCATGAGGACCGTGTTGAGCCCGAGGCCCACCGCATTTGTGTTGGGCGACGAACCGGGCTGGGTGTAGCCGTCGACCGTCACGGCTTCCGTGATGGGTGGAAGCGGCGTGGCCGGAACGATGGTGTGAACGCCCGAGCCGACGATGTTGAAGGCGATCGTGTCGGCGCCGGGGCTCGTGTTGGCGTCGGTGATGGCCTGGCGCAGCGATCCGGCGCCGCTATCCGCGATGGCGGTGACCGTATAGGTGTTACCCCCGGCGATCCGTGCCACGGCAAGAAACGCGAGGG
>JANMBR010000172.1:0-2396 GCA_031360505.1 Acidobacteriota bacterium | reverse complement strand
TCTCAAGAAGGTCGGCTACGAGTCGATCGACGTCGGCTTCGTGGGATTCCCGGAGGCGGAGACCCGGCGGCTCGGAATCACGCCATGAGCTCGAACAATCGGAAGGGGACGTCCTTGAAGCAATTTCTGAAAAGATCGGTCGTGGCCGCGCTCGTCGCCGCCGCCGTGGGCTGCGCGGGGTCGACATCTTTCCAGCGGGCCAGGGACGAGGAGGACCTCGGCCACTACGACCTGGCAGTCATGAACTATGCCAAGGCCCTCGAGCTCGATCCCGGCAACGCCGGATACCGGGCGACGCTTGCGCGCGCGCGCCTGAAAGCGTCCCAGTTCCACTTCGAGAGGGGAAAGATGTACGCCGCCTCGGGCCGCCCGGACCTCGCCGTGGTGGAGCTCGAGCAGGCGTCGCTGCTGGACCCGACGAACGACTATGCGGCCACCGAGCTGCGCAAGGCCCAGGAGGCCAAGGTCAAGCAGGACGTCGAAAAGAACGCCGAAACCAACATGGAGCGGCTGAAGAAGAAGACGAAGGGCGCCCGGGCCGTGACCGTGATCCTGGAGCCGGCGAGCGACAAGCCGATCAACCTCAACTTCCCGCAGCAGAAGCCGATCAAGCAGATCTACCGCGCGCTGGCCGACGCCGCGGGCATCAACGTCATCTTCGATCCGCAGTTGAAGGACGACAACGTGTCGATCGTGCTTTCCAACATCGAGTTCCAGAAGGCGCTCGAGACGCTCATCCGGCAGGAAAACCACTTCTACAAGATCATCGACGCGCGGACGATCCTGATCGCAGCCGACACGCCGCAGAACCGCAAGACTTACGAGGACCTCGTCATCCGGACGTTTTTTCTCTCGAACGCGGACGTCACCGAGGTGGCCAACGCCCTGCGTGCGCTGCTCCAGACGACTCGCATCTCGATCAACAAGGCCGAGAACTCGGTGACGCTGCGCGATACGGCGGACAAGGTTGCGGTGGCGGAACGGATCGTTCTACAAAATGACAAGCAGGTCGCCGAGGTCGTCGTGGACGTGGAGCTGCTTCAAATCAACACGGGCAAGCTGCTGGACCTCGGCCTCGAGCTCAAAGACCGCATAATCGGCGCCTCAATCCCATCGCCGGGCGGGCTCACGAATTTGACGGCGCCGCTCGGAGCGGGTCAGTTCAACTGGGACCAGCTGAAACAATTAAGCATCAACTCCTTCGGCTTCACAATTCCCCAGGCCACGCTTACGTTTATCAAGGACAACACGAATGCGGAGCTGCTTGCCAAGCCGCAACTGCGAATCTCCGAGGGCCAGAAGGCGCAGCTCCTGATCGGCAGCAAGGTGCCGGTCCCGGTCACCCAGTTTCAGAGCGTGGGAGCCGGCGGGGGCAGCGCGGTGACCTCGCCCGTAACGTCGTACCAGTACCAGGACATCGGCATCAAGATCGAGGTCGAGCCGCGCGTGCACCACAACAAGGAGGTGACGCTCAAACTTATGGTCGAGGTTTCGAATCGGGAGGGGGAGGCGCCCGGGACGACCCAGCCGCAGTTCGGAACGCGCACGATCAGCTCGAACATTCGACTGAAGGACGGCGAAACCAACTTCCTGGCCGGGCTCTACCGAAAGGATACGGCCAACGTCAAGAAGACGATTCCCTGGATCGGGGACATCCCGATCATTGGCCTGCTCTTCACGCACAACAGGAACGACCAGCAGACCACCGACCTCGTGCTCACGCTCACGCCGCACATCATCCGCATCCCCGACGTGACCGAGGAAGACGTCACGCCGTACTTCGTCGGCACCGACTCGAACATCTCGTACCAGGGCGGCCCGCGCGTCGAGAACCCGACGCGCGACAACGGCCCCTTCGAGCAGCAGCCGGGAGCCGGAGCCAAGATGCCGCCCCAGCAGCGGGCTCCGGCGCAGCCGGCGATCACTCCTCCCCCTGTCAACCTCGCCCCCCCGGGCAGCGGGCCGACGGACATTTTCAAGCCGGCCCCCGCGCCGCCGGCGCAGCCGCCCCCCGGCTCACCCCAGGCGCAGGTGCCGCCGCAGGCCTCGATCTCTTCCTCGTCGACGACATCGGTCGTTGCCGCGAAGTCCGAGGCGGCCGACACGGCGACGGGGCAAGTGCTCTTCGATTTCGATCCGTCGTACGTCACACTCGCCGTGGGCGCCCAGCAGACCGTCCTCGTCCGGGCGACTTCGGCCGCGGGCCTGCCGGGCGGAATCGTCGCCATCAAGTTCGATCCAGCGGTCGTCGTGCCGATCGTCGTGAAGCCGATCCTCGGAAGCGGAACGGGGGTCGCCGACGCCAGAGTGGAGAACGGGCATGTCGTGATCCAGTTCCCGAGCGCGGAGGACCTCGCGGGCACGCGCGCCGTCGCGGAGATCACGCTGCGCGGCGT
>JANMBR010000170.1:0-2962 GCA_031360505.1 Acidobacteriota bacterium | reverse complement strand
AGACGATCGACTATGTCCGTACGACGCAGGTCGACGTGCGCTCCCACATTGCGCCTCTTCCTGAGATGGGCGTGATGGATGGATACCAGTGGCTGCTCCTTATCGCCGCCCACTGTGAACGGCATACTGCGCAGATCCAGGAGATCAAGGCCATGGATGGGTACCCGAAGAGCTAGAAGCGAGAAGCGCAAGGCCGGTCGGCGAGGCTATACTCCGGGTACCGCTCCGCAACGACACCGCTTTGATAAGGACTCCGCCCTACGGGAGGTCGCCGATGAGGCTCCAGGTTCGCGCGCTTGCCGTCGCCGTGCTGTTCGGAGGCGCCCTGCGCCTGCCCGCTCAAACGCTGCCCTCGACGGGCGGCATCTTCGGGACCGTGATTGACGAGCAGGGTGCTCCGTTGCCGGGTGTCGAGGTGAAGCTTCTCGGCGCGGGTGCGCGCGTACCCGTCCAGAGCGACGTGCGGGGCACGTTCCGGTTCCTGTATCTTTCGCCCGGCACGTATTCCGTGACGCTGTCCCTCGACGGTTTTGCGACGGTGGACAACCAGGGAATTGTCGTCGCGGTGGACCGAAGCACGCAGCTGCGCGTCACGATGAAGCTCGCCAGCGTGTCCGAGACGGTCACGGTCTCCGGCGCGCCTGCGATCGATCCGCGCAAGACGGTGACCGGCGCGACCTTCGGCGAGAAGGAGCTCCAGTCAATCCCGAGCGCGCGCAACATCTGGGCGACGCTGTGGGCCGTACCCGGCGTCGTCACCAACCAGGTCAACGTCGGCGGCAATACCGCGGTCCAGGCGACGCCCGCGTCCAAGGGAGTCACGGGCCCCACCTACAACCTCGATGGCGCCGACATCACGCTCGGCGGACTTTCTCCCACCTTTTACAACTTCGATTCCTTCCAGGAGGTCCAGGTGGTCACGGGCGGCTCGGACGTGAGCCTCCTCAATGGCGGCGCGACCTTCAACATGGTCACCAAGCGCGGGACGAACGGGATCCACGGTTCGGGCCGGTACTTCTACGCCCCGAATCGCTGGCAGGCGGACAACACGCCCGCGGAGGTGAACCTCGACAACCTCTCCACCAACCGCACGAACGTCCTGCGCGACTATGGGGTCGAGGCGGGAGGGCCAGTCCTTTCCGACCGGCTCTGGCTCTGGGGCGCCTGGGGCGACAACGAGATCGACCTCCAGAGGCTCGGTCAGCTCGACACGGAGGGCCGGCAGGTCAACGAGAACTCTACCCTCGCAAATTTCGATGCCCGGCTCGATGCCCAGCTCGCCGGGTCGAACTCGCTCGAGCTGTACTACCACCACGGCGACCGGACCCAATACGGACGGGGCGTGAACATCGACACGGCGCCGGAGGCCGGCTTCAATCTGACCCAACCGGTCCCGATCTACAAGATCGCCGACACGCAGATCTTCTCGCCCAGCCTCACGGCGTCGGCCTTCTTTTCATACATGGACTTCACGCAGACCGCGGCCCCGGTCGGTGGGGTCGACGCGCAGGTGTATGTGGATCCGGACTTCGTGCAGCGCGGGAGCACCATCTTTGTGCAGTTCCACTCCATCGTTCGCCAGGTCGGTGCCTCGGCCTCCAAGTTCTTCACCACCGGGAACCTGTCGCACGAGCTCAAGGTCGGATTCGGGTATCGGTACACGACGAGCGAATCCTCCGGGTTCTTGCCCGGGAACCAGGTTGTGGCCGACGAGGGGGACGGTTATGCGTTCATCACGCGCGCCTCGGTCGCCGGAACGCAGGATCAGCAGATCGACGGATTCGTGAGCGACACGCTGACGTCCGACCGCCTGACGGTCAACGTGGGCGTTCGCTACGACTATGGCCGAGCGCGCAACACGGTTTCGTACGTCCCCGCCAACCCGGCGTACCCCGACATCCTCCCGGCGGTCCAATATTCCGGAGACCAGGGCTATCCGATCACGGCGGGCAGCTGGCAGCCGCGCGTCGGCGCGACCTACGCGCTCGGCGAGAAGCGCAAGACGCTCCTGCGCGTCTCCTACGCCCGGTTCTCGGACCTCTTTCTCGACGGTATCAGCCTCGCCAGCCCCTTTCCGAACATTCAGGACATCTACTACACGTGGACGGACGCCAACGGGAACCACCTCGTGGATCCCGGCGAAGCGGACTTCAACGACCTCCAGGGTTACGACAACGTCGACCCGTCGAATCCCGGCTCGGCTGCCGCACCCAACCAGATCAGTCCCGGTCTCAAGCCCACCACGATTGACGAGGCCATCGTCGGCGTGGACCAGGAGCTTTTCGCGGGCCTCACGGCCTCGGTTCACTACACCTACCGCTCCATCCGGGCCATCGCGTTCAACCCGTACATCGGGGTGACCGGCGGCGGCGGCGGGTACCAGTACTCGGGCAACGCGAGCGGCTCGGTGACGGACCCGTACGGTTTTGGCGTCGCGTTCGACGTTCCGTATTTCGGCCTGACAATCGCCCCGCCCCCGACGGGGAGCGTGCTGCGAAATCGGCCGAGCTACAGCCAAACGTACCAGGGCATCGGCCTCCAGCTCGTCAAGGCGCTATCCGACCGTTGGCTGGTCCGGGGGACCTTTTCCTGGAACTCGTGGACGCAATCGGTGAGTCCCCAGTCGATCTTCGACCCGAACGACACGATCGGGGGTCCGAACCGCAACGGCGGCGAGGTCACGGGCAACGGATCTGTCGCCTCGGCCTGGGTCTTCAGCTTGAGCGGGCTGTACCAGCTCCCATTCGGCTTCGCCGTCTCCGGCGCCTTTGCCGGGCGGCAGGGGTTCCCGCAGCAGTACTTCGTCACGGTCAACCCGCACGACACGAAGGGCAACCAGATCTCGATTCTGACTTCGCCAGTGGGCAGTTATCGGCTCCCGGACGTCTACGAGCTCGACCTGCGATTCCAGAACACCTTCACCGTCGGGCCGGTGAGCATCACGCCCTCGCTCAACGTGTTC
>JANMBR010000126.1:0-8684 GCA_031360505.1 Acidobacteriota bacterium | reverse complement strand
CCCGTACTCCGAGCACACCGGCGCCCAGTGGCGGAGCACCACCCACATCGACATCGTGGGACGCAGCTTCGACATCTGGTTCGACGGCGACCAGATCATGGCGGCCGGGAAGTACTTGATTTAGATTTCCCGGCATCGGTGCCGTAGGGGCGGCCCTTGGGCCGCCCGGGCGGCTTGCGGAAAATCGTGGTGATTGTCGCCCGGGCGGGGCAAGCCCCGCCCCTACGACACCAAATGCGATTGATCTCCGCATCGCCGCGATACCATCCCTCCCGCATGATTCCGTCCCTCCGCCACTCCTACAACGCCGCGTTCTCCGACGAGAAATACCGCACCTACAAACGCCGTCTCTCCGAGCGCGGCGGGATGGAAATCCCCTTCCACCTCGCCGAGACGCCGTTCTTCCTCCCACCCGAGCTGCGCGACGAGATGGTCGCGGCCTCGCTCGACATCTTCCGCCAGCTCTCCACTCCCGAGTCGCTCCATCGATCGCTCTGCGCCGTGCCGCCCGCTCTCGACGTTCCCGGCTGCGACGAGTTCCCCGTCTTCGCCGTCGTCGACTTTGCCGTCACGCGGGATTCGAGCGGAAAGCCCGCCCCGAAGCTGATCGAGCTGCAGGCCTTCCCAACGCTCTACGCCTTCCAGGTCGCGCAGTGCGAGGAGCTCGCGCGCATCTGCCCCGACGGCGAACAACTCGACTGGTATCTCTCCGGCCTCGACACCGCGGGCTACAAGCGGGTCGTCGGCGAGGCGATCCTTGCGGGCCTCGCGCCGGAGGAAGTCATCCTGCTCGACCTCGACCCGCCGCACCAGAAGACCGCCATCGACTTCGCCTTCACCGAGCAGTTCTGGGGCGTGAAGGCCGTCGATCCGTCCGAGATCGAGAAGCGCGGACGCGAGCTCTGGTACCGCCGCGACGGCAAGCAGGTGCGCATCCGCCGCATCTACAACCGCCTCATCTTCGACGAGCTCGCCGCCACGGGCGCGAAGCTGCCCTTCGACCTGACCTCCCGCCTCGACGTCTCGTGGGCAGGACACCCCAACTGGTACTTCCGCTGGAGCAAGCACTGCCTGCCGCAGTTGCGCCACCGGACCGTGCCCGAGTCCTTCTTCCTCTCCGACCTGCCGTCCGTCCCGAAAGACCTCGAGAACTGGGTCCTGAAGCCGCTCTTCTCCTTCGCCGGCTCCGGCGTCAAGATCGACGTCACACCCGAAGACATCGCGGCCGTTCCGCAGGACCAGCGCGCCCACACGCTCTTGATGCGCAAGATCGAGTACGCGCCCGCCCTCGAGACGACCGATGGCAACCACTCGAAGGTCGAGGTCCGCGTCATGTTCGTCTGGAAGGACGGCAAGCCCTTCCCCGTCACCACGCTCGCCCGCCTGTCGCAGGGCAAGATGATGGGCGTCAACTACAACAAGAACAAAACTTGGGTCGGATCCTCCGCCTGCCTCTGGCCGACGGCGCCATAACGGCAATGTTGGCCACGCGATTAACCCTCTCCCGGCGGGAGAGGGTTGGGGTGAGGGGCGCCCGCCCCCGCCCAACGACTACGGCAAGTAGCTCCGAATCTGCAACCGCCACCACGGCCAGTCGTGCGCATACGGCGCATCCCACACGCTGCCGCGGTTGCGAATCCCCTTCTCGTTCAACATCCGCAGCATGTCGGTCGTCCCCGTAAGGATGCCGTCGTTCTGGCCGGTGATGAGGCAAAGGTCCATCGTGTTGAGCTTGCCGACCCACTCGTCCGTCATGTTCGGTACGTTGGCCGTCGGGCAATGGAAGTAGCAGAGCTCGTCCCAGTAGCCGTCGAGAAACGAGTGGATGTCGTACCTGCCCGACATCGCCACGACCTTGTCGATCGCATCGGGATGGCGGAATCCGAAATTCGCCGCGTGGTACGCGCCGAAGGAGGCGCCCACCGTCGTGATGCGGCCGCCCGTCTTCGCGCGGTCGCGCACGAAGGGCACGACCTCGTTGTAGAGGTACTGGTCGTACTGATCGTGCCGCCGGATCCGGTCGGCCGGGTGCCTTCCGTCCGCGTAAAAGCTCTCGGAGTCCACGCTGTCCACGCACGCGAGCTGGATGGCGCCCTGCTCAATGAGATCGCCGACCGCGCCCACGAGGCCAAAGTCATCGTTCTCGTGGAAGGTCCCCTTCGACGTCGGAAACCAGATCATCGGCCGGCCCGCCCAACCGAACCAGAGAAGCTCCATCCGACGACCCAGGCGAGGCGAGTCCCACGCAACGTAGTCGCGATTCATGGGCCGGATGATCGCACGATCGGCGCTAGACTCGAAACCATGAGAACCCTCGCAGGCACCGCGTTGCTGGCCAGCCTCGCCGTCCCGCTCTCCGCGCAAACGACGCCGACGCCCGGCCCCGACCACCACGCCGCCGTCAACGAACGCGGCGACCACGTCATGGGCTTCGACCACGAAAAGACCACCCACCACTTCCGCCTCACCAGGTCCGGCGGCGTCATCGAAGTCTCCGTCAACGATCCCAAGGACACGGAGAGTCGCGACGCCATCCGCCAGCACATGGGCCACATCGTGAAGATGTTCTCCGAAGGCGACTTCAACGCCCCCATGCTCATCCACGGCCAGGTCCCGCCGGGCGTGCCGGAGATGAAGGCGAAGCTCAAGGTCATCACCTGGACACCCGCGAACACCCCAAGCGGCGCCAACATCGTCATCACGTCGAAAGACCCCGCCGCAATCACCGCAATCCACCAGTTCCTGCAATTCCAAATCGAAGACCATCAAACCGCCGACCCCAAGACGGTGTCGTAAACCGGCACCGCAGGCGATGCGGGCGGCCACAAGGGCCGCCCCCACGACACGAATTCTCTCGATTCGCCTCTGGTGCCTCACATTCCGGCTTTGCGGGCGGCCGCAAGGGCCGCCCCTGCGACACGAACGCCCCGACTACCCCTTGATCCCCGCCGTCTTCAGCGGCCGCAGCGAGATCTGCCCCTTGCGAAACAGATCGATCGCCTCCCCGAGAATCCTTGCCGCTTCCTGCGGCGCGTGAAATCCGTTCGAATTCTCCGACTCGACGAAGTCCAGGAAGAACTGCCCCCGCCGCTGCGCCTTGCGCGCCGCCTCGAGCTCCGCGTCCGAGGACCCCGCCGCCCGCGCCGCCTTGATGTCGGCGATCAGTTCCATCAGCGCATCCATCGCCTTGTTGCGCAAATTGACCGTGCGCTCCTGGATCTTCTCCGCGCGGGCGAGCAACTCCTCCTCGGGCCACTTGTGGCACGTCTGGCAGGCGTTGTTGATGTTCAAGAGCGGGCTGCGCACATCGTGATCGCTGATCTTCAGCGCCCCCACCCGCGTGTACGGCATGTGGCAATCCGCGCACGCCACACCCGAGCGCGCGTGAATCCCCTGGTTCCACATCTCGAACTCGGGATGCTGCGCCTTCAACTGCGGCGTCCCCGTCTCCGCGTGGATCCAGTCCTTGAAGCCCACCTCGTCGTAGTAATCGGCGATCTCCTCGACCTTCAGCCCCTTCGCCCACGGGTACGTGAGTCGCTTCTCGTCCCCCTTGAAGTAGTACTCGACGTGGCACTGCCCGCAGACGTAGCTGCGCATCTCCTGGCGCGTGGCCATCGTGTTCACGTCGTAGTCCTTCACGCCCTGGCTCGCCTTGAGCGTCCGAATCCCCTCGAGAAATCCGGGCCGCGTGACGCGCAGCGCCATCGTCTCCGGGTTGTGGCAGTCGATGCAGGCGATCGGATGCTCGAAGTGCTTGCGCGCCTCGGCGTAGGGCATCTTGTTGAAGACCTCGAACCCCTTGATCAGGTCCCCGCCGCCCGCCTTCTTGTACGGCACGTAGACCGACGCGTGGCAGTGGATGCAGGTCCCCGGCTGCTTGAAGTCCTTGACCCGCTGCGTGTACGTCTGGTCCTCGAGCATGTAGGCGTGGCCCCGCTTCTTTCGGAAGTCGACCGAAAAGGGATAGCCCGCCCACATCGTCTTCAACCGCGGGTCCTCGTCGAGGCGCTCCTGCGCGACCACCGAACGCGGGTCCGCGTCGGTCGGCGCCTGCGGCATGGCCTCGCTGCCGCCATACCGCGTGCGCTTCTGGTCGAGCGTGCGCATGTACGCGTCGTACTGCAGCGGGAAGTTCTTTCCCCAGATCGCGGGATCGACGGTGTCGTCGGTCAGCTCGACGACGCGAAAGAACGGATTCTTCGCCTCCTGCTTGCGCTCGAAGATGTTCACGAGCAGCGCCGTGAGCCCCGCCGCCACGATCGCGGCCAGGGCGCCGACGAGAAAGAGCGGGCCGCGCGAGCGGCGGCCGTGGGTGGACGCCTCAGCCATGCCTCACCTCCAGTCCGCCGGGGCGGACGTTGCCGACAGTTCCATGTGGCCGACGGACCCATGGCAGCGAATGCACGAAATCTCAGCCGAACCCGCGTGCGCCGGCGTGCCCATCGCCGCGACGATCGGCGCATGACAGTTCCGGCAAGCCGCCTCGGCGATCTTCCGGCTGGCCTTCGTCGCGTGAATCGGTTCGGGAAAGCTCTGCGTCGTGAAGTAAAACGAGTGCCAGAAGCCGTTCCTCGCCTTGACGTAGTACTTCCCCAAGAAGTTCTTCGGAACGTGGCAGTCGTTGCAGACCGCCACGGAGCGATGGCTCGCCTTCAACCAGCCCTCGTACTGCTCCGTCATCACGTGGCAGTTCGCGCACGCCCTCGGGTCGTTGGTCAGATACGACCAGCCCTTCGCGTACACGAACGTGAAGAGTCCGAGACCGACCGCGACACCCGCGGCCGCCAGCGCGGCCACCGTCGCGACGCGCCGCATCCTCGACGTCACATCGCCTCAGAACGCATAGGGCAAGTCCACCTGGACGATGTTGTAGTTTTTCTTCGCCATCGGATCGTCCAGGGCACGAGTGTAGGACACACCCGGGCGAAGCCAGCCTTTCCCGACCTTGAAATGGAACCGCGGCCCCACGCCGAAGGTCCACTGTTGCCGCGCGGCAGGATCGGAACGCACCGGCGCGGCGTCCGAGAGCCAGCGCTGCAGCCGCACCTCAGCGCCGAGCGACACCTGCGGCGTAAAGAAGTGGCCCGCGTGGACCCCGGCGGTGAAGTTCGTCCGCGAGGCGTCCTGCGTGTCCGCGCCCCGAATGCGCGTGAGCTGCAGCAGCGTCACTTCGCCCTGCAGCGAGATGTCCGGCGTGACGTACACGACGTCGAGCCCGCCGATCACCGTCCAGTAGTTGACCGCGAAGAGCGCGTTGTCCATGGCCGAGCGCGCCGGGATCGCTGCCTGCATGGCAGCCGTTGCGCCGGCGTCCGGCGTGTCGCCCCCGCCGCTTCCCCACGGGATCGTGCTCGACAGAAACCCCGTCCAGCGCCAACCCTTGCCGAACGGCCGCGTGTACGTTCCACCCACGAGCCCGTTCGAGAAGCCGTCGCCGGAAGGGTCCGCCCCGCCCGACGGCGCCCGGTTGTCGACGAAGGTCTCGCGAAAGATCAGCGACCAGTCGGGCCCGCCCTTGTAGCTCGCGATCAGACTCGTGATGGCGGTGGTTCCCGAAGCGCCCGACGATGGACTCTCGTAGAACGCGACCGTCTCGTCCAGCCGCACGACCGTCGCCGGCGCGCCCGCCGCGCGCAGCAGCCAGGGCAGCGAATAGAGCGCCGGCCGCGCGGGCTCTGGGGCGGGGCGTTGCTGGCAATAAGCCGGAACGGCGACCAAAATGAGGAAGCCGGCGAGAGCGCAGAGACTTCGACGCGGGCTCGCTGTCCGGGTTCGAGGAATCGTCAAACCGTCACTTTGATCACGCTTGCTCTGGCGCGGCCCTTGTCGAGAGTCACCACGAATTCCATGCTTACTCCACCCCGCCCGCCTCCCGAGAGCCTCAGGCCCCCTTGGCGAGCTCGCGCTGGAGGCGCCCCGCAAATCTGCTTACGCTTTGCTTTGCTCATAGATCCGCACCTCCCTGCGTGTCATGTCTCGGGCCGAGATGACTCGAATTAGAGAACGTCGAACGGTAAGGCTGATGAAGAGCCGGCGCCCGGAGTCGGTCTGCCCAAGCCAATATCTGGGCGGCGGCGAGACGGTTATTCATCGGGCGCGGTCCTTTCGGTTGAACGCGGCCGGCATTGTATGGGAGCTCAGCCGCATGGAGACCGATTCACACGGCTTTTCGGCGGCGTCTGCGGTCGAGCCCACGCGGCGACGTGGGACCGTAGCGTGCTTGCGTTTCCCGGACCTCGAGCTGGTCGAGGACCCGGTCTCCCTTGAGCGGCGAGACCGCATCGCTGATCGCCCGCCCGGAGTCCCGGCGGGCGACCCTGAGGTCGAAGTCGGACTGCAGGCCCAGCCAGAATTCGGGCGTCGTACCGAAGAGACGAGCGAGGCGCAGCGCCGTGTCGGCGGTCATGCCGCGGCGGCCGCGGACGATCTCGGAAACCCGGGTCACCGGAACGTCGAGCGCGCGGGCAAGAGCGTTGGCCGAGAGCTCGAGCGGCTTCATGAACTCCTCTTCCAGAATCTCGCCGGGGTGGATCGGGTCGAGCATGCTCATCGTTTGCCTCCGTGGTAGTCGACGATCTCGACGTCGAACGCATCGTTCTCGGACCAGGTGAAACAAACGCGCCACTGGTCGTTGATCCGGATGCTCTGCTGTCCTGCGCGCTTGCCCTTGAGCTGCTCGAGCCTGTTGCCGGGTGGGACACGCAGGTCCTGGAGCGAGCGGGCGCTGTGCAACATCATCAGTTTCCGTCTCGCCGCACGTTCGATCGCTCGCAGGCGTGGAACGTCGCGGTCGTGAAAGAGGTCCTCGGTGGCCCGTGATCGAAACGAGCGGATCACTCGGTAATCATACCGTTTAACGGGAAACGAAACAACCAGCACCCGTGCGACCCACCCAGGCGTGGGGGGTTATCGCCGTCTACCTCGCGGCGACGATCCGCGCGATGACCTTCGCGTCGTCGGGAAGCAGGCCGACTTTCGCCAGGCGCGGCGGCAGCTCGCGGAACTTCGGGTAGAGGCGATAGGCCTTCGCGAAGATGGGCAGCGAGTCGTCCACCTTCCCCGTGTTCGCCAGCGCTACCGCGTGCCAGAACGCCATTTCCGCGAAATCGGGAACGAGCGCCTCGGCCGCGGCATAGGCTTTCAAAGCCGCCGCGTCATCCTTCTTCTCGAAGTATCGGTCGCCCTCGTTGCCCAAGTTGTTCGCTCGCTGAAGCGTGACGAGGCGCCGCAGCTCGACGAGCGGCTGCGTACTGTCCTCGACGCGCAGATCGAAGATCTTGTCCATCCAGGGCTTCCCGCTCGAGACGCCCTTGACGACGAGGATCGCCGCCGACTGCATACCGCGGATGTCGCCGCCCGCCGCCTGGGCGGCATCGAGCGCCTGGAGCATCCGCTCGGCGAGGTCCCCTTTCGCGGACTCGAACGCCTTGCCCATCGCGGGCCAGATCGTGTCGTTGTCCATCAGGTTCGCCTGGACGGAGAAGCCGTTGCCGACGAGATTGCCGGCGGACGGAATGCACCTCACGCCCGTGTGCGCCGCCACGCGCCCGGAGGCGTCGATCATCGCCACCTGCCGCACGTCGCGCCCGTCGTCGCCGGCGAGCAGGCTCTTGAGCGCATCGGGAGCGCTCTTCCCCGCGCGCATCAGGTCGAGGCCGAGGGGCCCGTAGCTCGGATCGATGAACGACTGCGTCGCGACGGCTCCCACGCCCGCCTCCGCCCACGACACGCCCGACCCGACGGAGAACGCATGCGACTGGACCGCGACGCCCATCTCCCCCGTCGCCGGATCGCGCGCGACGATCGAGTAGGTGTGAACGGGGCGGAGGGGAATGTACGGATCCGCGGCAGAGAGACTCGCGGGCGCAATCAGCAGAGGCAGGAGCGCAGAGGCACAGAAAAGTCTCATGGAATACTCCTTTTGCATCGTTCTAGCGGCCACTTCCCGACCGGTCGATTTCATCCCTCAGAGCCGCCAGAATCTCCATTTCGGCGAGATCCTTTGGGCGAGCAGAAGCCTGCTTCAGTCGAATCAGGTCCTCGAGCGCAACGACCGAAACCGCCATTTTCCCGACGGATATCCTGGTCGAGCCGGCAACGAGATCCTGATAGCCGCCAGAGCCCATGGGCGTCCCGAGGCAGTCGAGATTGCCCGCATCGGTCGCGAAAGTGAAGTGGTCGCCGGCGGCAAGAGTGGGCGCGTCGGGACGAAACGGCAATCCATCCGGGGCGCCGCGGAGAGTCGCGCCGAGCTCGAGCAGCGCGGAAGAAAGCGCCGCGAGGTTCTTTGGGTCTCGGGCGTAGCAGATGTCGAGATCGTTCGTGAGGCTCGGCGATCCGAAGAGCCGGCCCGCGAAGCCGCCGATGACGACGAATCGGACCTTGTGGCGAAGGAGAACCTCGAGCAGGCGCTCGGGGTCAAACGGGCGAAGTGTCACTGGCCTGATCGGTGAGGTCGGATTTTCTCGAGATTCCGCGCCTCGGCGACGGCCAGCCGGGCCCGATCTTCGGGGCTCACACGCAGCAGTTCGCGAATCGCACTTCGGTCGACACCCTGACCGCGAACGGGCACGACCTGAAGCTGAAACCCGCACGCATCGAGCAGACGCTCCAGCGTGTCGAAACGCGGCGAGATCTTTCTGTCCTCGATTCGAGAGATCGTGGCTTGAGTCACGCCGGCG
>JANMBR010000107.1:0-65117 GCA_031360505.1 Acidobacteriota bacterium | reverse complement strand
CCGTACAGCAGCAGCCCGAAGGCCTTGACGAGGAAGACGGCCATCGGGCCTCGGTGACGCCGGACGCAGCGAGGGCTTCGACGAACTGAAACTGCGGATGACGGGAACGTCGTTGAAGGTTGCCATAAAGGGGGCGGGCTTACCTGCAACGTGTAGCCGAGCACAGCGCCCGTCACCAACCGAGACGAGGTAAATGGGGACGAACGCCTCGACACGTTGCGGTTTTTCGGGGGTTTCTCGCCAGGTGCCGTGGATAGTTTTGAGTCCCCTGCGTCTGCCATTGCGCCACTCCGGCGGGAGAGGGCGATGATAAACGCGGGGGCGCTCAAAGCCAATCGCGGTTCCCGGGCATAATCGCCCCAGATGCCCTCCACCTCGCGAGCCTGGTTCGTGGATCGCTACGGCGGGCCCGAGCGGCTCGTGCTGCGCGAACGCCCGGATCCGAAGCCCGGCCCGGGCGAGGTCCTGGTTCGCACGGCGGCGATCGGGTTGAACTTCGCCGATCTTTTCGTGCGTTCGGGAGACTATCCGCGGGCGCCGAAGCCGCCGTTCGTGCCGGGAATGGAAATCTCGGGAACTGTTGAGGCGGTGGGGGAGGGCGTCACCGATGTGACGCCGGGACGGCGCGTCGTGGCCGTGCCGATCTTCGGGGGGCACGCGGAGAAGGTCGTCTCGAAGGCGACGCACGTGTTCCCGTTACCGGAGGGCGTGGATTTCGTGGAGGCCGCTGCCGTTCCCGTCGCCTTTCTGACGGCCTGGTACGCCTGCGCGCGAGCTGAGGTCGCTGAGGGTGATCGGGTTGTGGTTACTGCGGCGGCTGGGGGAGTGGGCTCGGCGCTGCTCCAGGTACTGAAAGAAAAGCGAGCGAAGGTGATCGCTCTCGTCGGCTCGGAAGCCAAGATTGCGGCCTGTCGTGCGCTCGGCGCCTCGGATGTCGGAATCTACGAGTCGGCCGACGAGCTCGTCGATCGCGCTTTCGGCGGCGTCGCCGATGTCGTCGTGGATGCGATCGGCGGCCGCGTCTTCCGCCGCTTGTGGCGGCGGCTCGGCCCCTCGGGCCGTTACGTCCTCTACGGCTTTGCCGCGGCCTCCGGCGCCTCGGGTGTGGCCAAGCTGACGGCGGTCCGGGAGCTGCTTGCGATGGGGCTCTTCTCGCCCTACAGCTTCGTCCAGACCTGCAAGACGCTCATCGGTTTCAACCTGTCGCTGCTTCCGGACCGCACGGGGGAGCTCCAGCGCGCGGCCCAGAATGTTTTCGCGCTCTGGAAGGACGGACGCATCCGCCCGGTTCTCGGACCGCGGTTCTCGTTCGACCAGTTGCCCGACGCCCACCGCGCGCTGGCGGGCCGCGGCACGACCGGGAAGGTCGTCGTCACCGTGAGCTAGCGCGACAGCGCCCGCCGCTCAGTCCTCGAAGCTCATCGCGTTTACGAAGCCGCGGTGGAACGCCGGATGCGCCGCCAGTTCCACGTATTCGATGCGGCGGGCGATCGTCTGCGCGGTGCGGCGTCTCTCCACCGAGAGAAGCATCTGGCGTGCTCCCGCGCCGGCGGCGTTGCCGACCTGGCGAAAGCGCTCGAGGGGGACTGCGGGCAGCAGGCCTGCCCGCACGGCGCTCGAGAGATCGAGGTAGGAGCCAAAGGCGCCGGCGACGACGATCTCCTCGAGTTCGTCGGGCTCGCATTGCGCCTCCTGGAGGAGGACGCCGATTCCGGCGCGGATCGCCGCCTTCGCGAGCTGGATTTCGTTGACGTCGCCGCGGGTGACCGTGATGTCGCGGCGGTGGCCCGTTTCCGCCGCCGGAACCAGGAGGAACTCGGGCTGCCCCTCTCGGGCGCGGACGCCCGGAACTTGCGCGCGGAAGTTGCCGCGCCGGTCGATGGCGCCCACGGCGCGCATTTGGGCCACAGCGTCCAGGACGCCAGAGCCGCAGATGCCGATCGGCGGCAGGCGCCCGATCGTGTAGGTCGAAACCTCGGCGCCGCGAATGCGGACGCGCTCGATGGCGCCGGGCGCGGCCCGCATCCCGGCGCTGATGTGCGCTCCTTCGAAGGCGGGCCCGGACGGCGACGAGCACGAGAAGAGCCGCTGGCCGCGGGCGAGGCTGATTTCGGTGTTGGTGCCGATGTCGAGGGCGAGCGCCGTGCGGCGCGTCTCCCCGACGCCGGTCGACAGCAGCGCGGCGACGTGGTCCGCGCCGACGTAGCCGGCGACGTTGGACGGAACGAAGACGTGCGTGCCGGCCCAAAGGTCGAGCCCGGCGTCGCGGGCAGACAGATCGAGCGCGTCGGTCGTGAGAGGGCGGTAGGGCGCGGCGCCGAGCGTGCGCACGGGCAGCCCGACGAACAGGTGATGCATCACGGTATTTCCGACCGCGACGACGTCGAGGATCCGGTCTCGCGAAGCGCCGACCTGCTTGCACATTCCCTCGATCAGGCGGTTGAGCCGGTCCAGGAGCTTCTCCCGGAGTACCCGCCCTCCCGCGGGGGTGCGGTCCGTGTACGCGATCCGGCTGATGAGGTCTTCGCCGTAGGCGATCTGCGGGTTCATCGCCCCGGCGCGGGCCACCGTGCAGCCACTCTCCAGGTCCATGAGATAGACCGCGAGCTTGGTCGTGCCGATGTCGATTGCGAGCCCCAGGCGCAAGAGCCGCGAGGGCCCCGCCGGGATGGCTGCCTCCCCGCCCTCGAGTTGCACCCGCTGGGCTGCGGTGAGGGACTCGGACGGGATGTCCACGCGGACGTCTCCGGGGGCCGTCGCCTGGCAGGCCATGCGCAGGCCCGACGCGATCTCAGCCGCGGAAAGCTCGCGGAGCTCTTCGGGCGTGGGATCGCCGAGCGCGCCATGGGCCAGGCGCACGCGGCAACCGCCGCAGGTTCCCGCGCCACCGCAGATGGCCTGGAGCTCCACGCCGACCGACTGCGCCGCGGCGAGGATCGTCGTCCCCTTCTTCACGCCGGCGCGGCGCCCGACGGGCTGGAGATCCACGACGACGAGTCCGTGGGCGCTGGGGCGGAGGCTAGCCGGGTGTTCCACGACGATTCCGATACCGGCAGGAATTGCGCCCGGTGCAGGTGTCGCAGGTCTCGCCGCTGTCTCGGACCGCGGCCCCGAGTCCAAACACCATGGAGAGGGACTTTCGCGGGAGCATCCAACCCCTGGAAGTCAGACGGACGCCGGACACGACCGGGTCGAGCAGCCGGAAAATCTCTTTCTGGCCCTCCTCGAGCGGCCACCCCTCCATCCCCGGGCTCACGGGAGCAGTCGCACGCAGTCCTTCCCGCCGGGCGAGCTCACGGACGAGGTTTCTTGCCGAAAGCGACAGTGACTGGACGGCGCACGACCCGAGCCCGTCGAGGGCGAGGGCGTAGGGCAGGTCGAGGCCGAACATCCGTGAAACGCGGGATTCCAGGCGCGCGCCAACCGTCGCGGCGACGACCGCCACCGACCTGGCGCTGGAGAGGACCCTGGCAACGAGAGGTCCCGTGAGGGTCTCACCGCCCTCGAGGACGATGCGTCCGGGCTCCCGGAGGCGCACTTCGAGGAGGCAGTAGGTCAGGCGCGGGTCGAGCAGCGGGAGGCCTTCCCTCACGGTCCGTTCCGCGACGGCGACCAGGCGCGGACTGCGCGCGCGCACCCGCGCTGCGTCGGCGCCCTGCGCCCGGAGGACGCTATTCGCGTCCAGCCCGTCGAGCCACACTGGCATCCCGGGGGAGGCCGTCATGTTCCCGGCAGTCCGTCCAGGCCGGCTTGCGCCGCCAGAGGTTCCACGACGTCGAAGATCCGGCGTCGCGTGGCTGGGTCGAGCGACGGCCGCCGGTACGCTGCGACGAGATCCGCGACGCGGGTGCGAGCGCGGGCGAAGGCGTCGCGCCTGCCGGCGTCCTCCCACGCCCGCAGCGAACCGCGGTCCGTCACGGCCGAGGGAAGATGCTGCTCGAGCCGAAAGAGCCTGCGGGTATCCGCCAGCTTCAGAAACTCGCCCGCGAGGCCGACCCGCTCGAACATGCCGACGGCGAGGGAATCCGTCCGCGCCTCGATGCCGTCGAGGAGCCGGCGCGCCGAGGCGATTGCTTCGGCATCGAGCACCAGCTTCTCGGCGCTCTGACAGCCGAGGAAGTCCAGCATCCCGGCCCCGGAGATCATGTTGATGCCGCCGAGCGCGCCGAGCAGGATCGCGATCCCGCTCTCCATTCCGGCCTGCGCGTCGACGCGCTTGGCGTCGCTGCCGCCGAGGTAGGCGTGGGTCGGAAGGCCCAGGCTCTTGCCCACCTCGGCGCACGCCAGGTCGATCATGGCGGTCTCGACGGCTCCCATGGGCGTCGTGCCGGTGCGCATGTCGAAGATCGACGGCGCCCCGCCCCACACGACCGGCGCCCCGGGTTCGGCGAGCTGGGAGATGGTGACTCCGGTGATGCACTCGGCCGCGTGCTGCACGGCGGCGCCGGCGAGCGTCACCGGGGCCGCGGCGCCCGCGAGCGGAACGGAGACGATCTCGGCCGGCACACCGGCGCGCGCGAGCTCCACGAGGCTGTCCGACGCGAACGCGGACCAGTTCAACGGGGGGGAAGGACACACGTCGAAAACGGCGCGCGGCCTCCGGCGCAGGGCCACCTCTCCTCCGGCGTCGGCCACCAGAAGATCCACCATCGATCTGACCGCGCTTGCCGTGAAGGCGCCGGTGACGATCGGCTTTTCGGAATAGAGCAGTACGAGGAAGAGGCGATACAGGTCGCCGATCTCCTTCGGCACGTCGCCGCAGACGAGGGCCGTGGACTGCGCTGCGTACTCGGGCAGCATTTCCGCGACCTGGACCAGGCGGACGAGATCGGCCGACAGCGACTCGCGGTGCTCCCCGGTCTCCGGGTCGAGGACGTGAACACAGGACGACCCCGGATCGAAGTGCACGGAGTCCCCGCCGTAGCGGACGCACGCGCGGCCGCTCCGATCGTGGAGGAAGAATTCCGAGGGTGCGGAGGCGAGGGCGCGGCGCGCGAGGGGCTCGGGAATGTGCGCCACACCCGCCTCGACGACGGCTCCCGCGGAAGCGAGAATCTCGGCGGCGACGCCGTGGACCCGCACCCCCGGCCGCATCAGCAGGGTAAAGGCCTCCTCGAGGATCCGCCCGAGAAGCACCGGGTCGAGCAGAGAGAACCTCGGCCGCATCGAGCTTCCTGCTAGCGGCCGACGAGCGCCTTGGCGAGCGCCACCGCAGCCACCGCGTCCTCCCCGTAGCCGTCCGCGCCGATCTCTTCGGCCCAGCCCCGGGTCACCGGAGCGCCTCCCACGATGACTTTCACCCGGGGACGCAAGCCGTGTCGGTCGAGCGCCTCGACGACGTGGCGCTGGCCGGTCATCGTCGTCGTCAGCAGCGCCGAGACGCCCACGATGTCGGCGTCGAGCTCGCGCGCGCGCAGGGCGAAGGTCTCGAACGGCACGTCCACGCCGATGTCGTGCACTTCGAAGCCGGCGGCCGAGAGCATGGTGGAGACGAGGGTCTTGCCGATCTCGTGGATATCGCCCTGGACGGTCCCGAGCACGACCTTGCCCAGGATCTCCCGATGCACGCCGCCCCTCTGCATCTCCGGCTCGAGCACTGCCGTAGCCGCCTTCATCGCCTCGCCGGCCATCACGAGATCGGGCAGGAAAAGGTCGCCTCTTCCGAACCCTTCGCCGACCTCGTCCAGGCCTGGAACGAATCCCCGCTGGATGGCCTCGAGCGGGGCGAGGCAGAGCGCGAGGGCCTCGGTCGCGAGCGCGGCGGCCCGATCGGGATCGCCCTCGAGGATGCTGCGGCGCATCGCGTCGAGAAGATCGTCATGCATGGGCTTTTGCTCGCGCCGGCCCGGACGCCGTTCGTGCCGCGGCGCGCTCGATGACACGAGCCACCGCCCGTGCGGCGGCCTCATCGAGAGGCTGCGGTCGGTGGTTGTCGAGGAGGCGCGCGACGTGGTCCGCGGCCCGCTCCGGCAGCGTCTTGCCGCCCCGCGCGAGCCAGCCGTGATGGTTGTCGCGGTCGAAGATCGTCGGATACCAGCGCTCCCTCATGTGGCGCCGGGTGTGCGGCAACTTCAGAAACTGGCCCTCCGGCCCCGCCTGGTCGATGAGATCCAGGGCGAGGGTCTCCGCATTGATCTCGACCGGCTGCCGGAAGCTCGAGATCCAGCCCGCGATCTCGTTGCAGATGGCCAGCTGAGCAAGCGAGCCCGAGAGTCCCGACTCGAGGTAGCCGAGGTCGTGAAAGAGGTGGCCGCCCGCCATCGCGCCGACCAGCATGCTCAGGGCTGCTTCGATGCCGGCCTGCGCGTCGACCAGTTTCGATTCACTGCTGCCGCCGAGGCAGAAGAGGGGCAGATCATAGAAATGCCCGAGCGCCTCGGCCATCCCCCGGGGCTCGGGCGCGCAGTACGGATCGACCATCGTCCGCATGTCGAGCGCGTCGCCGCCGAACCCGGGCATGACGAAGGGCGCCCCGGGGCGCTTCAACTGCGAGAGTACGAGGCCCGTCAGTGCACCGGCGTTGGAGAGGGCCAGGCCTCCCGCCATCGTCATCGGCCCGCTCGTCCCTCCCGACACCACCGGGATGTAGAGCGCCGGCAGGCCCTTTTCGGCGAGAAAGAGGAGCTTCTGCAGGGCGTCGGCGTTGTGGAGCAGGCCTGTCGTGACATTGATGTAGCAGGCCGCAAACGGCCTCTCGCGGAGCGCGTCGGCTCCCCCGGCGACCGCCTCGGCCATCTCGATCACGTCGGCGCAGCCGGACATCTCGTAGGTGACGAAGACGATGGGCTTCGACGTGTTCTGGAGCATCGCCTCGAACTGGAGCCGGTCGGCCAGATCGGGTTGGACGTCGGAGGGCAGGAACATGGACATCACGAAGCGGATGTGCTCGAGCGCGTCGCAAAGGCGCGCGGCTTCCCGGACGTCCTGGAGAGAGGCGCGTCGCCGCTCGCCCGTGCGGTGGTCGATGATGTTCAGGCAATCCGAGCCGGGTCCGAAATAGGTTCGGGCCCCCTCGAGCGGCATGACCGGGCGGCCGAGGCGGTCGTGGAGAACGACGCGCCGAGGAACCGTCGCGAACGCTTGCTCGATCAGCCGCGGGGGAATCCGGACGCGATTGCCGTCCGAGACCGCCGCGCCGGCGCGGCGGGCGAGCTCGACCGCCTCCGGCTCGAAGAGCCGAACCCCCGTGCGTTCGAGAATCTCGAGGCTCGCGCCGTGCAGAGATTCGCACTGCGCCGGCGTCAGTCGGGCAAACGCCGCTCCGGCTTGACTCGGGGTCAGCTTCCGGTCCGTCATCCGGATCCAGTGTCGTCGAGCGCGCGCTCCGCGGAGTGGTGCGTTTGCATCACGCGCAACGCGCCCATCCGACGCGCTGATACGATCCTCGCACCGTTCGGGGGTTGCCATGCGCATTGATCGTTTCCAGATGGAACGCACCCAGTGCCTCTACGAGAACGAGGTGCAGTGGAACATCTCGGAGAGCGGCGTTGCGCCCCTGCGGGTGGAGGAGCTCCTCGAGGGGGAAGCGGGCAGTGCCGAGTTCCTCGGCCTCGCTCTGAAGTACCCGGAGTCGAACGGCTCCCGCCTGCTGCGCGAGCGGATCGCGATGTTCTACCCGGGCGCGACGGCCGACAACGTGCTCGTCACGACCGGCTGCTCCGAAGCGAACTACACGACCCTCTGGGGGCTGCTCGAAAAGGGCGACCGGGTCGCCGTGATGATCCCGAACTACATGCAGTCGTGGGGTCTCGCTCGGGCCTACGCGGGGCGGGCGGATGCCTACCGGCTCGTCGAGAAGCGCCGGGGCCTGCACCACCGGTGGGGGCTCGACGTGGCGAGCCTGGAGCGCGCCGTGACGAAGAAGACGAAGGTCATCATGGTGACCAACCCGAACAACCCGACGGGCGCCGTGCTGACCGAGGAGGAGATGGGGGAGATCATCCGGGTGGCGCGCAAGTTCGGGGCATGGGTCGTTTCCGACGAGGTCTACCGCGGCGCCGAAGTCGGGACGGACACGAGCTCGCCGACCTTCTGGGGCCGGTATTCCAAGGTCATCGTCACGGCGGGCCTGTCCAAGGCCTTCGGCCTCCCGGGCCTGCGCATCGGTTGGATCGTGGCCCCTCCGAAACAAACGGCGTCCTTCTGGTCCTACCAGGACTACACGACGCTGACGCCGTCCATGCTGTCCGACCGACTCGCGCGCGCGGCGATGGAGCCTGGCCGGCGCGAGGAGATCCTGGCGCGGACGCGGAGCATCATCCGCCGCCACCTGCCCCGGGTCGAGGAATGGATCCGGGGGCACGGAGACCTCCTCGAGTACATCGCGCCGGTGGCAGGAGCGATTGCCCTTGTGAAATACCGCCTCCCGATCGGCTCGCCGGCCCTCTTCGACCGCCTGCGGCTCGAGAAGTCGGTCCTGATCACACCGGGGGCGCACTTCGGGATCGGGCGCTACATTCGGATCGGCTACGGGTACGACGTCGGGAAGACGCTCGAGGGTCTGGCCCGTGTGGACGAGCTGCTCGGGGAGCTTCAGGGCGCCGGGCGACGTTCGAATCGAAAGGCTGCGTCGGGCCGCTAGCCGCGCTTGTGTCCCGATTATGCGCGGGCCGGCGGGTGCCGGCATCGTATTGACCTGCACCGACTTAATCTCGCTGGCAGGGGTGTGATGAGGCTCACAGACATTTCGTAACTTGCTGCAACCGCATAGGTTCCAGCCCGATGTAACCGGTCTCGGGTTTGAGTTTTTGCGCTCTTTTCCTTATAATCCGCGGCTCCCGGATCAGGCCCTTTCGAATTTCTTTTAGGAGGCTGTGTGAGTTTTAAGGTGGGAGAGAAGATCGTGTACCCCAACCACGGGGTCTCGGTGGTCGAGAAGATCGGCGAGGGGTTTCAGACGGAGCCGGTGGCTCCCAGGAGCTTCTATCATCTCCGTCTCCTGTCGAACAACTCCCGCGTGATGGTCCCCGTGGGCAACACAGGCCTGATCGGCCTGAGGCGCCTGACGCAGCGCAAGGACATCACGGGCCTCATGAAGACGCTCGGCGACGGGCGTTTTTCGGCCACGGGCGACTGGAAGGGCCGTTACAAGCAGAACCTCGACAAGATGAAGAGCGGCGAATTGCACGAGATCGCCGATGTGTTGAAGACCCTGAACTTCATCTCTTCCCGCAAGACTCTCTCCTTCCGTGAGAAGAAGATGTACGAGCGTGCCAAGTACCTCATCGTCTCCGAGATCGCCGTCATCAACGGCCTCGACGAGAAAGAGGTCGAGCGGCAGGTGGACCGCGCCCTGGCGCGGTCGGCGGGGAGCCGGGTCACGACCCACTGAGGCGCCCGAGGTGATTTCTCGACGGGGCGGCGCAAGCCGCCCCGTTTTCTTTTGCCCGCGAGAATAGAATGCGTTCATGGAATCAACCAGGAAACCGTTCGGGGCTCAATCCGTCGTGATGCTGTTCGTGGGTGTCCTGCTCGGATTCGGGGCGGGCTACTTCGCGGGGGGCGGGGGCCGGTCGGCCGGGTCCGGGATGCCCGCGGCCACCGGTCCCGGCGCCGCCGCCGGCGATCGGCTCGCCGAGCTCACGCAATCTCTCGATCGCGATCCCGAGAATCCGGAGATCCTGATGGATCTCGGCAACCTGTACTACGACCGGGAGGACTGGGACCGCGCCGTTGCGACGTACGAGAAGGCGCGGCGCAAGGCGCCGAAGAACCCGAACCTGCTGTCCGATCTGGGTGCCGCGCACCGCAATCGCGGCGAATTCGAGCTCGCCGTCGCCTATTTTCAGAAGGCGCGCGAAAGCGACGCGAACCACTGGCAATCGCTCCTGAACTGGCTTCTGCTCGAGGCCTACGACCGCAGGGACGCGGCGGCGGCGCAGCGGCTCTTCGACGAGGTCAAGCAGCGCTACCCCGAAATCCCGCAGATCGACAAGATCCAGGAACAGATCTCGAGCATCCGCGCGCGCACCTGATGCTTCGTCTCGTCCTTCTCGTCTTCGCGCTCTTTCTCTTTCTGACGGTGCTGCGCGGACTGCGCATTTTCTTTGCGGCGGTCTTGCGCCCGCAGGGACCGCCGGGGGCGGCGCGGCAGGGAGGCACGCGCGAGGCGGAGATGGTGCGGGATCCCGTCTGCGGCACCTGGATCGACCGGGGGATCGCGGTGCTCGTCCGCAAGGGCGCGGAAACGGTGCCCGTGTGTTCCGAGGACTGCCGCCGCCGCCTCGAGGCGGCGCCATGAGCGGTGACCTCTTCGGCGCCGACGAGGCGGGGAAAGCACGCGAGGGCGGGCTCTCCGACGGAGAGTTTCCTCCAGCGACGCCCCTCGCCGACCGGATGCGGCCGCGATCCCTCGACGAGGTCGAGGGCCCGGAGGCGGTCGTCGGGGCCAACGGGTTCCTGCGCCGTGCCGTCGCCGAGGACCGGGTGCCATCCCTCATCCTGTGGGGGCCGCCGGGCGTCGGGAAGACGACCCTGGCTCGGCTGATCGCGACGCAGACATCGTCACTGTTCCTTTCCTACTCGGCGGTCGCGACCGGGGTCAAAGAGATGCGCGAGGTCCTGGAGGAGGCGCGGCGGCTGCGCGCGCGCCAGGGCAAGCGGACCATCCTCTTCCTCGACGAGATCCACCGGTTCAACCGTTCTCAGCAGGACGTGTTCCTGCCGTACGTCGAGTCGGGAGACATCGTTCTCGTGGGCGCAACGACCGAAAACCCGTCCTTCGAGTTGAACGGCGCCCTGCTCTCACGGTGCAAGGTCGTCGTGCTCGAGCCGCTTGCCGCGGAAGCCATCGCGCGGATCGTCGAGCGGGCGCTGCGCGACATGTCGCGGGGGCTAGGCGCGCGCGATTTCGCCGTGGATGATGATGCACTCTCTTTCATCGCGCAGGCGTCGGGCGGAGACGCGCGCCGCGCGCTCAACCTGCTCGAAGCGGCGGCGTCGGACGCCGAAGGTGCCCGTGAGCGCCGGATCGAGGTGGGCCGGCTGCGGGACCTCCTGCAGCGCAAGGTCCTGCTCTACGACAAGGCCGGCGAAGAGCACTACAACCTGATTTCGGCGCTGCACAAGTCCATGCGGGAGTCCGACCCGGACGCCACGATCTACTGGCTCGTGCGCATGCTCGAAGCGGGGGAGGACCCGCTGTACGTGGCGCGGAGGATCGTGCGCTTCGCCTCCGAAGACGTGGGCCTGGCCGACCCGCGCGCCCTGCGGGTCTCGCTCGACGCCAAGGAGGCCTTCGAGTTTCTCGGGATGCCCGAGGGCTCGCTCGCCCTCGTCGAGGCGGCGGTCTATTGCGCCATGGCGCCGAAGTCCAACGCCCTCTACGAGGCCGAGGGCGAGGTGAAGCGGGACGTGGCCGAGAAGCCGGCCGAGCCCGTGCCCCAGGTCATTCGCAACGCGGTGACGACGCTGATGAAGGACGTCGGGTATGGCAAGGGCTATCGTTATGCGCCCTCCGAGCCCGAGGGCGTCGGCGGGATCGAGTGCCTGCCGGACGGATTGAGAGGGCGGAGGTACTACCGACCGCGGTCGTCGGGTGAAGAGTCGGAGCTGTCACAGCGGCTGGAGGCCGTGCTCAAGCTGCGACAGGAAAAGTGGGACAGGGAAGCGGCGGATGAGAGCGAGAAGCGGAAGAAAAAACGGTCGTGACTCACGGCCGTCCCTTGATCAACTCTCCTGCGTCCGGTAGTTCGGCGCTTCCTTCGTGATGATCACGTCGTGGGCGTGGGATTCCTTGAGGCCCGCGGCGGTGATGCGGATCAGCTGAGCCTTGGACCGCAGTTCCTCGATGGTGCGGCAGCCGGCCAGGCCCATGCCGCTGCGCACGCCGCCGGTCATCTGGGTGACCAGAGCCTCGACGCTGCCTTTGTAGGGGACCATCCCCTCGATGCCCTCCGGAACGAGCTTGGAGAGCGCCCCGCCGTTGCCCGTGCGGGCCTCGCCGTCCATCGACTCCTGGAAGTAGCGGTCCGAAGAGCCCTCCTTCATGGCGCCGAGCGAGCCCATGCCCCGGTAGGCCTTGAACGTACGGCCCTGGTAGAGGATCGTCTCGCCGGGTGACTCTTCGGTCCCCGCCAGGAGCGAGCCGATCATGACGACGTGGGCGCCGGCGGCGATGGCCTTCGTGATGTCGCCCGAGAACTTGATGCCGCCGTCGGCGATCAGCGGGATCTTCGTGCCGCGGGTCGCCTTCGCGCACTCCCGGATCGCGTGGATCTGCGGAACACCGGCCCCGGTGACGACGCGCGTCGTGCAGATCGAGCCGGGCCCGATGCCGACCTTGACGGCGTCGGCGCCGCGCTTGATGAGGTCGCGCGTCCCCGCTTCCGTGGCGACGTTGCCGGCGATGATCGGCGTCGAGGGGAAGCGCTTGCGGACGAGCTTCAGGGCGTCGAGCACCCCCTGGCTGTGGCCGTGCGAGGAGTCGAGCACGAGCACGTCCACCTTGGCCCGGACGAGCTCCCGGGCGCGATCGAGGATGTCCTTGGTCACGCCGATGGCGGCGCCCACGCGCAGGCGCCCGAGGCCATCCTTTGCGGCGTTGGGGTATTTGATGGCCTTCTGGATGTCCTTGACCGTGATGAGGCCCTTGAGATTTCCGGCGCGGTCCACGACGAGGAGCTTCTCGATGCGGTATTTGTGGAGGAGCTCCTTGGCTTGCTCGAGCGTCGTGCCGACGGGTGTGGTGATCAGGTTCTTTTTCGTCATCCGCGCCGAGATGGGCCGGTCGGTGCGAGTCTCGAAGCGCAGGTCCCGGTTGGTCAGAATGCCGACGAGCTTGCCGCGGTCGTTGACGACGGGCACGCCCGAGATCTTGTAGCGCGCCATCACGTCCAGGGCCTCGGCGATGCTCTGTTCGGGCCGGCACGTCACCGGGTCCACGATCATGCCGGACTCGGAGCGCTTGACCTTGTCGACTTCCGCGCCCTGGTCCTCGATCGAGAGGTTCTTGTGGATGACGCCGAGGCCGCCCTGCTGGGCCATCGCGATCGCCAGGCGCGACTCGGTGACCGTGTCCATCGCGGCCGCGATCACCGGGATGTTCAGGCCGATCTGGCTCGTGAGGCTGGTCCGGAGGTCCACCTCGCGAGGATGCACTTCCGAGTGGGCCGGAAGCAGGAGGACGTCGTCGAACGTCAGCGCCAGCGGGAGTTCTTCGT
Organism: Acidobacteriota bacterium; assembly: GCA_031360505.1. GTDB lineage: Bacteria > Acidobacteriota > Thermoanaerobaculia > UBA5066 > Gp7-AA6 > DAHUXD01. The sequence goes on along the minus strand of JANMBR010000107.1, from coordinate 51,957 downwards.
TCGATTTCGAGCGTTTTCGTTGGACTGGCATCAGACTCCCGTCGGGCGTGCGTTGCCTTTGCCGCGGCCGGCGGGCGGTGGACCGCCTTGCGCCCCATGGCATTTCTTGTACTTCTTGCCCGAGCCGCAGGGGCACGGGTCGTTGCGTCCGACCTTGGGCTGATCGCGCTGGACCGTCTCGACCTTCGCGTCCTGGCCGCCGGCGGCGGCGGCGCCATAGGAGTAGTTCACGTTGGATGGCGTCCGTCGGGCCGGCATGGGGACCGGCGCCCGGCGCTCGGCGGTCCGGGCGTTGACGTCCTCGCCCTCCTCCTCGCGCGCCACCGGCTGGAGCTTGAAGAGGTACTGCACGATCTGGTCCTCGATGCGTTCCTTCATGAGCGTGAAGAGCTCGAAGGATTCCTTCTTGTACTCGATCAGCGGGTCGCGCTGGCCGTAGCCGCGCAGTCCGATCCCCTCCTTGAGGTGGTCGATCGCGAGCAGATGGTCCTTCCACTGCTGGTCGACGACCTGCAGCATCACGAACTTCTCGTGCGTGCGCATCATCTCGGGGCCGAGGATCTGCTGCTTGCGGTCGTAGACGGCGAGGAGGCCTTTCCAGAGCTCTTCGCGGATCTCTTCGCGGCCCTTGCCGACGTAATCGAACGAGCCGGTCTTGAGCCCGAAATACTCCTGGAGGTCGAGATCGCAGGCCGCCAGGGCCCACTCCTGCGGGTCCTTGTCCTCGTTCAAGTGCCGGCCGAGGATGTAGTCGAGGATCGTCTCGGCCAGCTCCAGGACTCTCTCGCGAGCGGTTTCACCGCGGAGGATGCCCCGGCGCATGCCGTAGATCTCCTCGCGCTGTCGGTTCATGACGTCGTCGTACTCGAGCAGGTGCTTGCGGCTCTCGAAGTTCCGGGCCTCGACCTGCTTCTGTGCGCGCTCGATCGAGCGCGAAACCATGCCGTGCTCGATCGGGACGCCTTCCTCCATGCCGAGCTTGCGCATGATGTTCTGCAGCCGGTCGGACCCGAAGATCCGCATCAGGTCGTCCTCGAGCGACAGGTAGAAGCGCGACGAGCCGGGGTCGCCCTGGCGCCCGGATCGGCCGCGCAGCTGGTTGTCGACGCGGCGCGACTCGTGGCGCTCGGTGCCGATGATGTGAAGGCCGCCCGCGGCGAGCACCTTCGCCTTGTCCTCGATGCAGGAGGCGCGCAGCGTTGCGAGCCGCCGCTCGAATTCGGCGGGGTCCTCGATCTCGCGCAACTCGTGCGTGGCGACGGCCTCGGCGTTGCCGCCGAGAACGATGTCCGTGCCGCGGCCGGCCATGTTGGTGGCGATGGTGACGGCGCCCGAGCGGCCGGCCTGAACCACGATCTCGGCTTCCTTCTCGTGGAACTTGGCGTTCAGGACGACATGGGGAACGCGGCGCTGCTTGAGCAGGTCCGAGAGGCGCTCGGACTTTTCGATCGACACCGTGCCGACGAGGACCGGCTGGCCCCTGTCGCGCAGCTGGACGATCTCGTCGGCCACCGCTTCGTACTTCTCGCGCTCGGACGCGTAGACGACGTCCTGGTTGTCCACGCGGATCATCGGCTGGTTGGTGGGGACGACCACGACGTCGAGCTTGTAGATCTGGTGGAACTCGGAGGCCTCGGTGTCGGCGGTGCCGGTCATGCCGGCGAGCTTTTCGTAGAGGCGGAAGTAGTTCTGGAGCGTGATCGTCGCCAGCGTCTGGTTCTCGCGCTCGATCTTGACGTTCTCCTTGGCCTCGACCGCCTGGTGCAGGCCGTCGGACCAGCGGCGTCCGGGCAGGACGCGGCCGGTGAACTCGTCCACGATCAGGACCTGGCCGTCCTTGAGCATGTAGTCCACGTCGAGCCTGTAGAGCGCGTGGGCGCGCAGCGCCTGCTCGACCCCGTGCAGGAGATCGATGTTGTGCAGCTCGTACATGTTGTCGATGCCGAGGAACTTCTCGGCCTTGGCCACGCCTTCCTCGGTGAGGACCGCCGTGCGCGCCTTTTCGTCCACGAGGTAGTCGCCGGTCGTCGACTTGTTGCCGTGCTTGTCCTTCTCCTCGGCGCCCTTGACGAGGTGGGGGATGACACGGTTGCACTTGTAGTAAACGTCGGTGTTCTCTTCGGAGGGGCCCGAGATGATCAGCGGCGTGCGGGCCTCGTCGATCAGGATCGAGTCCACCTCGTCCACGGTGGCAAAGACGTGGCCGCGTTGGACCATGTTCTCGAGCTCGAATTTCATGTTGTCGCGCAGGTAGTCGAAGCCGAACTCGTTGTTGGTGCCGTAGGTGACGTCGCAGGCGTAGGCCGCCTTGCGCTCGTCGTCGAGCAGGCTGTTCTGGATGCAGCCGACCGTCAGCCCCAGGAACTTGTAGATGCGGCCCATCCACTCGGCGTCGCGGCGGGCGAGGTAGTCGTTGACGGTCACGACGTGAACGCCGCGCCCGGTCAGGGCGTTCAAATAGACGGGCATCGTGCCGACGAGCGTCTTGCCTTCGCCCGTCTTCATCTCGGCGATCTTTCCCGAATGGAGGACCATGCCGCCGATCAGCTGGACGTCGAAGGGGCGCATGCCGAGGGCGCGGACGGAAGCCTCCCGCGCGACCGCAAAGGCCTCCTCCAGCATTTCGTCGAGCAGGGCGGCGCGTGCGGCCTTGAGGTCCTCTTCGTGGACGCCGTCGAGGGCCTTAGCGATGCGGGCCCGGAACTCGTCGGTTTTGCCCCTCAGCCCCTCGTCGGAGAGGGCCTTCATGGCCGGCTCGAGCGCGTTGATGCGCTCCACGCGCGGCAACATCTTCTTGATGTCGCGCTCGTGCTGGGTGCCGAAAACCCTGGCGAGGAGGCGGTCGATCATGATTAAGCCGCTAACAGCATGAGGGGCCCAGTCTATTTCGGATTTGGGAGGGGGAGAAGCGCGGGGGGCCGGTCGAGGGTGCGGGTCGCGGACTCGATGCTATCGGCTCTCGAGGATGTACTCGAGCGGATTGACGGCCCGACCGTCCACATGCACCTCATAGTGCAGATGCGGCGCGGTCGAGCGGCCCGTCGATCCCACCAGTCCCACGCGGTCGCCCCGGTGGACTCTCTGGCCCTCGGTCACGAGCGTTTCTTCGAGATGGCCGTAGAGCGTCTCGTAGCGGTCGCCGTGGGCGATCGCGATCGCCTTGCCGTACTCGCCCGCCCATCCGCTGCGGAGCACGATGCCGTCGGCCGTCGCGAGGACCGGTTCACTCCGCGCGGTCGAAATGTCCACGCCCTCGTGGAATGCGGGCAGGCCGTTGAAGGGATCCGAGCGTGCGCCAAAACCCGAGTTCACCGCACCGTGGACCGGCCACACCGTTGGCGTCGAGGCGATGAGCGCCGATCGCCGGGTGAACTGGCCTTCCAGCAGCGTCAGCCGCGACGAGAGCAGTGCGCTTTCGCTGGCCAGCGTGTCCGGCTGGCTGTCGGTGGAGCGGGGGCCGCCCAGCCCCAAGCGCACGGAGTCCGAAAGGCCCGCCACGATCGCCAGGCGCCGGGTGCGGGCCTCGAAGTCCGACATCTGTTTCGTGATGCCGTCGAGGCGCTGGTGCATCGTGGCCGTGGTCGCGCGCAGCCGGTCGTTCTCGGCCATCGCGAGCCGATACTGGCGGTCGCTCGCGGAAGACGCGAAGAACGCCCATCCGAACGCGAGGGCGGCCACCAGGAGCAGCGCGACGGCGCCGGCGCAAAGGCCAAGGAACCGGGTGGAGATCGTCAGCTTGCGGAAGCGCGCCCGGGCGTGGGGGACGAAGATGATCGTGTTGTACTTTTTCACCGTCTCGCCTCACTCGCGTCGCCTCGCGGGCAGACCCAGTCCGTCTACGCCGCGGGACCGCTTGGAAGAGTCACAGACCGAAGGCTTCACGCCCCCGAAGTGAAGCGATCCTATGTAGGCCTCAGGCGGGAGTCAACCTGCTCGTTCGGGCAGGACGAGACGAGCGCCGGCGCTCGGAACGAGAATGCCTCGGCGAGATGCGCAGGGGTAACCCGTTGCGATTGGGCCAGATCCGCGATCGTTCGGGCGACACGGAGCGCTCGGTGCACCGCGCGAACGGACAGGCCGAGGCGCGCGACCGCTTTTTCGAGAAGGAGCAGGCCTTGGTGATCGAGAACACAATATTGCCCAAGTTCCTGTGCAGAGAGGTCCGCGTTGCGAAAGCCGGCGACTGCCGGCCGCCGCTCCGCCGCGCGAAGCCGTGCCGCTTCGACCCGCGAACGCACGGCAGCGGAATTCTCGCCGTTGTCCGCGGCCGACAGCTCTTTCCAGGGGACGGCAGCCATCGTCACGTGAAGATCGATGCGATCGAGCAGCGGGCCCGAGAGCTTGCGCGCGTATCGGACGCGGTCGCGGGGGTCGCAGGCGCACGGGTGCCGCGGATCGCCGAGGAATCCGCAGGGACACGGATTCATCGCCGCGACGAGCAACACGTCGCACGGGAACACGGCGGCGCCCTGGGCGCGGACGACCGAGAGGCGGCGCTCTTAGAGCGGCTGGCGGATGGCTTCGAGCACGTCACGCCGAAACACCGGCAGCTCGTCGAGGAAAAGGATCCCGCGATGGGCGAGTGACGCTTCGCCGGGCGCCGGTCTGGATCCGCCTCCCACGAGGCCGGCGCTCGAAATCCCGTGGTGGGGGGCGCGGAAGGGCGGCGCCGTGATCAGGCCCGAACCGGGCGGCAGCGCCCCGGCGACTGAATGGATGCGCGTGACCTCGATGGCTTCGGGCGCGGTCAAGAGCGGAAGGATCCCGGGCAGCCGGCGCGCCAGCATGGTCTTGCCCGCGCCGGGCGGGCCCGTCAACAGGAGGTGGTGGCCGCCAGCGGCCGCGATTTCGGCCGCGCGGCGAGCGATGGCCTGTCCCCGGATTTCGGAGAAGTCCGGCCCCGCTGTTCGGCAGAGCGTCGCTTCTGGCGCCCGGGCCGCCGGGATGGGCCGGGTGCCCGCGACGTGATCGACGGCGGCGGAGAGATGCGAAACAGGAATCACGCGGATGCCGTCGATCGCCGCGGCCTCGGCAGCGTTCTCGGCCGGAAGGACGATTTCGTCGAAGCCGGCTTCGCGCGCAGCCAGGGCGAGGCAGAGCGCGCCGCGAACAGACCGGACCTCGCCGCCGAGCCCGAGCTCTCCGACGAAGACCCGCCGCGCGGCAGAGCTCGACCGCACACCCTGCAGACAGAGAAGGCCGATCGCGACCGGAAGATCGAGCGAGGCGCCCGATTTGCGAAAGTCGGCCGGAGCGAGGTTGACGGTGACGGCCCCGGCCGGAAGCCAAAACCCGCAGTTCTTCAGGGCCGAACGCACGCGCTCGCGGGCCTCGCGAACGCTCGTGTCGGGCAAACCCACGATCGTGAACCGGGGAAAGCCGCCTGAAGCATCGACCTCGACGTCGAGGATGCGGGCGTCGATACCGAGTGTGGCGGCGGAGTTGATTCGGGCGAGCATCGGGCCTCCTCGGGGCCGAGGAGCGCCTGATCGGATGAGGACGGAGGGATGCTAGCAGAGTCGGGGGGAGTCGGGCTACTTGCCGGCGCCCGGAATCGCGAGGCGGTCGCCAGCCTTGATCGACGGCGCGCCGCCGAGGCTGTTGATCGCGAGCAGCTCGGCCACGCTTACGCCGTGGTGAAGCGCGATCCTGTAGAGCGTGTCGCCGTTCTTCACCTTGTAGCTCTTTTGTTGCGCCGCAGCCGCCTTCGTGACCTTCCCGGCGCCGGTCTTCTTCGTTTTCGAGGCGGACGCGACCTTCTGTGGGATGAGGAGCTCCTGTCCGCGGGAGACCTTGGACCGGGTCGAGAGAGAGTTGGCCGACGCCAGCGCCGTGACGGTAACGCCGTAGCGCTTCGCGATGCGGGGCAGAGTTTCGCCCTTTTTCGCGAGGTGCGTCGCGAAGGACGGGGGCTTCGCGGTTGGCGCCGCAACAAATGCGAGCAGGACCGATTCTCGAGCGCCCGGTGGGATCTTGAGCTCGTACCCCTCGTCCTGGCGCGGTGTCACCACCGAGCGCAGCTCGGGGTTCAGGGCCTGGAGCTCTTCGAGTGAGAGGTCCGCTGGGCCGGCCAGTGTTGCGAGGTCGATGGGGCGATCGAGGCGCACCGTCTCGTAGGCGATCGGCGGCTGGAGCACGACGTCGAATCCGTAGTGGGTCGGATCCTTCGAGATCAGGACCGACGCGAGGAACGCCGGAACGTAATTCTGCGTCTGCCGGCGGATGGCCGGGGTCCCGGCAAGCTGCCAGAAGTCGCGCGCGCCGGTCTTGCCCATCGCGCGCAGGATCTTGCCCTCGCCGGCGTTGTACGCCGCCATGACGAGGTACCAGTCGCCGAAGATTTCGTGCAGGTACGAGAGGTACTTCGCGGCCGCCCGGGTGGCCTTCTCGGGGTCGCTGCGCTCGTCGACGACGCCGTTGGACTTCAAACCATACTGCCGGCCGGTGCGCGGCATGAACTGCCAGATCCCGTGCGCGGATTTAGGCGAACGCGCGTGCGGCAGGAAGGACGACTCGATGAAGGCGATCCAGGCGAGGTCCTGCGGGAGCCCCTCCTCGGCGAAAATCTGCTGGATCATCGGGACGTAGCGGCCCGAGCGCTCGAGGCCCGCGGCGATCTTGTCGTGGAGGCTGGCGCTCTGGAAGGCCGCGAGCACCCGCAGCACGGAGTCGTTGACGACGATGGGGACGTCGGAGGAAACCGTCGGGATCGCCGAGGCGACCTCCGCGCGCGCCGTCGAGATTTCCTCGGGCGTTGCGGTGGGGGTCTCGATCTCGGCAAGCTCGGGCGAGATTTGCCCGTGCGAGGTGCCGGCTTCTTCCGTGGCTCCGGCCAGGGCCTCGTAGCGCTGGATCCCGTCCCACAGCTCGTAGGAAAGCTCGAGCCGCGAGCCCGAGAGGGCGGGCCCTCCGGCGGGCTGGACCGCAGAGATCACCTCTCCGAAATACAGGCGCGCGCACTCGAAGTCGCCCGCCAGGGCCGCATCGCGCCCGAGCGCGAAGGCGTCAGTGGCGCGGGTGGTTGCCGCGTCGGCCGCGGGCGGCGCCGACGTGCTGACGACCTTCTGCGGCGCTGTGGCGCAGCCGACGCCTGTCAACAGTGCCGTGAAGACAGCAAGACCCCTATCCAGTACCCGCATCAAAAAAGGGTAAACGCCGGTGCCCGCAATTGCAAAGCCTTTTCGGGACAGTGTCTTGAGACGAGGACAGTAATGGGGGTCACTTTGGCAGGAGACGGGAGGCAGGAGGCAGACGAGCTATTTGCCCAGGATGTGGAACTTGAGGGAAAGCAGCAGCTTTTCGATGTCGCTCCTCGACTGAAGCTCGATTGCGAAATTCTGCCCCTCGCCGATCGCATTTCCCTGGCGGTCCTCGAACCGCAGGCCGACGGTCACCTTGTGGCCCTGCGCGAGCTCGCGCCTGGGCATCTGCACCTCGAAGACCTTGCTGACTTCCTTGCGGTGGTTGAGGCTCGAGGCGAGCAGGTCGTCGACCGAGATACCCGCCGCGGCGCGGCGCGGCTTTCCGTCGGCCGCGGAAGTGGTCGCCGTGGACGTCTTCCGGAGTCGCTCGAGCTCCGCGAGGATGTCGATGTTGGACCCGACCTTGACGTGGCGGACCTCCTGGTCGACGGCCTTCTCGGGCTCGGGCTCTTCGGCCTCCGCGAAGGACACGTCGGCGATCTCCGCTTCCGGCGTCGCGGGCGCGGCGGAGCGCGCCGGCTGCTCGGGCAGCGGCGCGTCGAGGGAGTCGAGCGCCTGTTCGAATTCCTGAACCGTCGAGGAGTCGCCGCCGTCGAAGGTCCCGGGCGGCTGATTGAGCTCGTGCGCCAGGATTGGGCGGGCAGGCTCGGCGGAAAAGGTGCCGGGATCGACGTCGAGCGTGTCCTCGATCTCGGCGGTCGCCTTGTGGGTGGCGGGCCGCGAAAGCGCCGGCGCAGGAGGCGGCGCCGGCGGCTCGACCTTTGCGGGAGGGGCGGGTGCGGCAGCGGACCTGCTCGGAGGCGCCTTCTCCTCGCCGAGCATGCGCTTTTTGAGCGAGCGCAGCGTGAGTCGCGAAATCGCCTTGAGTGTCTCGAAGACTCCCTGTCCGAGGACGGCGCACGCCTCGTAGCTCTCGTGATGGCGCTCGAGATTCAAGCTTTCTTCGAGCTCTTCGACGGAAAGGATGTTCGCAAGGTCGCGCTTGTTGTACTGAAAGACGAGCGGGATTTCGTCCAGCTTGATCCCGATCTCTGCGAGGTTCGTCCCCAGGTTGGCGAGCGACTCGACATTGGCGTCTTTCATCGCGCGCTGCGAGTCGGCCACGAAGACCATGCCGTCGACGCCCTTCAAGACCAGCTTGCGCGTCGTGTTGTAGAAGACCTGGCCCGGGACCGTGTAGAGCTGGACGCGCGTCTTGAACCCGCCGATCACCCCCACGTCGAGGGGAAGCAGGTCGAAGAAGAGGGTCCGGTCGGTCTCGGTCTCGAGCGACACCATCTCGCCGCGCGAGCCAGGCGCCGTCCGGCCGTAGATGTGGTGCAGGTTGGTAGTCTTTCCGCACAGGCCGGGGCCGTAGTACACGACCTTGGCCGCCATCTGCATCGTGGCGTAGTTGAAGAAAACCATGCTGCTTCCGCTTTCGCCGGCGCGCGACGCGCGGCTTGCGGAAATTGTAACACCCTGAGAGGGTTACGACGAGCCGGAGAGCGGGCTACCCGTCGGATTTCCGGCCGTGAAGGATCGCGCGGATCTCGGCCTCGCGTCCGGCGCCTGCGGTTCGGAGCAGGATCTCGTCGGCGAGCGTGCAGTAGAGCGCGAGGCTCCGCGGCTCGTCGCGGAGCGCGTCCACGTGCGACCGGACGGTGCCCGTGTCGCGGCGCGCCACGGCCCCGGTGAACGCTTCGGTAAAACTCCGCACGCCCACGGCCGCGGTGGCGCGCGAAGCGAGGCCGGCGAGCGTCTCGCGCGCCACGTCCTCGGGAATTCCGGCGGCCACCCAACCGCGGACCGCGATCGATACGACCGCGGCCGCTCCTCCCGCCGCCAGCGTGGCGGACGCGTGGTACAGCGATCGGTTCCCGGGCAGAAGCCGGTGCGCTTTCGCGCCGACCGCCTCCACGATCGCCTCGGCGAGCAGGACGGCCCGGGGTTCCCCTTCGAGTGCGACGAACGCTCCCCGCCAGTCTTCGTCCGAGGCCCCCGTGAAGGGCCGCACCGGATGCAGGGAGGCGACCTCGGCGCCGGAGCGGGCGAACGGAGAGAGGGAGTCGCTTCCGAGCGCGCCGGAAAGGTGAAGTGCAAAGTGGCAGGGGAGCCTCGGCGCCAGCTGCATCGCAACGGAAGCGACTCGGTCGTCCGGAACGGCGAGCACGACGACGTCGCACGGCGCGAACGCGCTCGATTCGACGGAGACGACCGGGAGCCCGGCCACACCGGACGACTCTCGGGACGCGCGCCCGATGACGATGGCGATGCGCCCTCCGGCTTGCGCCCACGATCGCGCGAACGCGCGCCCGGCCCTCCCAGGCCCGACCAGCGCGACGCGGCTTGCGAGAACGTCTGCGCCGGCCACGCGTCGGAGTGTATGCCGCCGTCGACATCCTGACGTCTGCCGTCTGAGTTCTGTTATCCTTGGCACTCCCAAGGAGAGACTGCTAATGCCCGGGCTCGACGTTCGCAGCCGCGCGATTCTGAAGGAGATCATCCGGGTCCACGTGGACACCGGGCGCCCGGTCTCCTCGCGGACGCTTTTCAAGTGCGACCGATTCGCGCTTTCGCCGGCTTCGATCCGGAACATCATGGCGGATCTGACCGACGGCGGGTATCTTGCGCAGCCCCACACCTCCGCCGGCCGCGTTCCCACGGATCGGGCATACCGCCTCTACATCGACGAATTGATGCGCCAGCGCAAGGTTGCCGACGATGTGCGGGAGCAGGTGGATTCGGACCTCGACCTCGCCGGCGGGGACGTGAGCCATCTGTTCACGGCGGCCTCGCGCCTGCTTTCGCAGCTCTCGGGAGAGGTCGGATTCGTCGTGGCGCCGGACGCGCTGCACACGGTCGTGAAGAGCCTGCGCTTCCTGGCGGTCGCGCCCGGAAAGATCCTCGTGGTGCAGGTCAACGACCCGGACGTCGTCATTTCCAGGGTCCTCGAAACCGACGTCGCATACACGCCGACGGAGCTCGATGCGCTCTCCGACCGGCTGACACGGGAGTACGGGGGTCTGACCCTCCACGAGGTGCGCCGCCGACTCCTTGCCGCCATGGCGCGGGAGAGGGCCGAGGCGGACCGGATCATCGACCGGGCGGCGTCCCTGGCCAACCGGGCGTTCGAGAAGCAGGACGCCGAGGACAGCCTGTTCTTTGACGGAACCGCCCGCCTCCTCGAGAAGCCGGAATTCTCGGACGTCTTCTCGCTGAAGAAGATTTTTCAGGCCTTCGACGAGAAGGCGCGGGTCCTGGATCTCGTGTCGCGCTACCTGGATTCGCCTGGAACGAGCGTGGTTTTGGGCTCCGAGGACGACCACGCCGTCGACCCGCGGCTCTCGGCCGTCTTGACCTCGTACGGCACGGGAGAGACACTGACGGGAATGCTGGGTGTGATCGGACCCGCGCGCCGCGAGTACACGCGTGTGATCCCCGTCGTCGAGCTTCTGGGCCGGGCCGTTTCCGACCGGCTCGACCGGCGCGAGGACACCCCGTCCGGACGGGACGGGGAATGAGCGGCCGGGATCGCTCCCCGGGATCGGACGAGGACCTGATCGAGCTGAGGGACTCCGGCGACTCCCTCGACTCCGCGCTTGCGCAGGAAGAGGCGGCGGCCTTGACGGCGGCGCAGGAGAAAGTCCAGTCGGTGCAGAAGGACCTCGAGGAGCTCAAGGACCGGTACGTCCGCAAGCTTGCCGAGTTCGAGAACCACAAGAAGCGCAGCGAGAAAGAGCGCCAGGAGTATTTCAAGATCGCGCTCGCCGGTTTCGTGCACGACTTTCTTCCGGTGATGGACAATTTCGAGCGCGCGCTCGAGCACGCCCGCCCCGCCGACCTCGAGAGCGACTTCGGCCAGGGCGTCGTGATCATCCGCAAGCAGATCGCCGAGCTCTGGAAGCGCTACGGGCTGATCCCGATCGATACTTCGGGGGTGTTCGACCCGAACCTGCACGAGGCGGTTGCGACCGAAGAGACGGACGCGATCGCGCCGAACATGATCGTCGCGGAGCTCCAGAAGGGGTATTTCCTGAACGACCGGCTGATCCGGCCGTCGTTCGTCAAGGTGGCCGTGCGCAAGGGCGAGTCCGGCGGGAACGGGTAAGGAGGCATCGTGGGAAAGATCCTCGGCATCGACCTCGGCACGACGAACTGCTGCGTCTCCGTGGTCGAGGGCGCCACTCCGCAGGTCCTCACGAACCGGGAGGGTAGCCGCACGACGCCCTCGATCGTCGGTTTCACGGAGGATGGGGAGCGCCTGGTCGGTCAGATCGCCAAGCGCCAGGCGATCACCAACCCGATGAACACCGTGTTCGCCGTCAAGCGCCTGGTCGGACGCAAGTACGAGGCCGAGGAGACACAGCACGCCCGCGAAGTGCTTCCCTACGAGATCGTCCGCGCGGTCAACGGCGATGTGAAGATCCGCGCGCGCGCCCGCGAGTACAGCCCCGAGGAGATCTCGGCGTTCATCCTGCGGGAGATCAAGGAATTCTCGGAGGAGGCGCTCGGCGAGGAGATCACCGAGGCGATCATCACGGTGCCCGCGTACTTCGACGACGCGCAGCGCCAGGCCACGCGCGACGCGGGGCGGATCGCGGGGCTCGAAGTCCTACGCATCATCAACGAGCCCACGGCGGCGTCGCTCGCATACGGACTCGACCGCAAGGGCAGCGAGACGGTCGCGGTGTACGACCTCGGCGGTGGGACGTTCGATATCTCGATCCTGCAGCTCGGCGACGGGATCTACGAGGTCAAGGCCACGGCCGGCGACACGTACCTCGGCGGCGAGGACTTCGACAAGAAAATCATGGACTGGCTCCTCGACGACTTCCGCAAGTCCACCGGGATCGACCTGCGGCAGGACCGCATGGCCCTCCAGCGGCTAAAGGAAGCCGCCGAGAAGGCCAAGTGCGAGTTGTCGACGGCCACCGAGACGACGCTGACCCTGCCGTTCATCTCGGCCGACGCGTCCGGCCCGAAGCACATCAACCGGACACTGACGCGCGAGCGCTTCGAGTCTCTCGTCGCCGACCTGATCGACCGGACGGCGGCGCCGTGCCTCGACGCGCTTTCGGCCGCGGGGTTGAAGCCCTCGGACGTCGACCAGGTGATCCTCGTCGGCGGCCAGACCCGGACGCCGAAAGTGCAGCGAATGGTGGCCGAGCTCTTCGGCCGCGAGCCCAACCGGGACATCAACCCGGACGAGGTCGTCGCGATCGGCGCGGCGATCCAGGGCGGGGTGCTCAAGGGCGAGATCAAGGACGTCGTGCTCCTCGACGTGACGCCCCTCTCGCTCGGCATCGAAATGCACGGCGGCGTATTCGAAAAGCTCATCGAGCGCAACTCCACGATCCCGACCAAGAACACCAAGGTCTTCACGACGGTCGCCGACAACCAGTCGGTCGTCGAGATCCACGTCCTGCAGGGCGAGCGTGAGATCGCCAAGGACAACAAGTCGCTCGGGCGCTTCGAGCTCGTCGGCATTCCGGCGGCGCCCCGCGGGGTGCCGCAGATCGAGGTCACGTTCGCGATCGACTCGAACGGCATCGTCAGCGTCTCGGCGCGCGACCTCACGACCGGCAAGGCCCAGGGCCTGCAGATCAACCCGGCCGGCGGTCTGTCGCAGAACGAGATCGACAAGATCATCAAGGACGCATCGTCCTTCGCCGAGGCCGACCACGAGCGCCGCGAGATCGCCGCAATCAAGAACCGGCTCGAAGGCATGATCGCGTCCAACGAGCGCGTGCTCTCCGAATTCGGCGCCGCTCTCGCCGAGGACGAGCGGCAGCGCATCGAGGAGACGCTGCGGCGCTCCCACGAGATCGCCGGCGGCGAGTCGCGGGAAGCCTTCAACGAGGCGATCTTCGACATGCAGGGAGTCTCGAAGGTGCTGACGCGCGTGATGCTCCAGCGGGCCGGTGCAGGGGGAGCGGCGGCGAGCTGACGGAGAGTCGTGAGTCATGAGTCATGAGTTGTGAGTCGGCAGGACGAGCCCTCTCAAGACTCGCAACTCAGGACCCATGACCCGTTCTTCCTATGGCACAACGCGACTATTACGAAGTATTGGGTGTGACCCGCGAGGTCGATGCCGCCGAGCTCAAGTCCTCCTACCGCAAGCTCGCGCTCATGTACCACCCGGACCGCAATCCGAACAATCCGGACGCGGCCGAGAAGTTCAAGGAGGCCTCGGAGGCGTATGCCGTGCTGTCCGACTCGGACAAGCGCGCGCGGTACGACCGATTCGGCCACGCCGGCAACTCTCCGGGCGGGGCCGGCGCCGGGGGTTTCTCGGGGTTCGAGGCCTCGGGGTTCGGCGACCTTTCCGATCTCTTCGGCGGTCTCTTCGGCTTCGCGTCCGGCGGAGGCTTCGGCGGTGCGCCGGGGCCGATGGCGGGCAGCGATCTCGTCTATCGCATGACGATCGCGTTTCGCGACGCGGCCTTCGGAGTCGAGGCGCCCATCGCGATCTCCCGGCTCGAGCGGTGCGAGGGCTGCGAAGGCAGCGGCGCCGCACCGGGCTCGAAGCCGAAGCGGTGTCCCACCTGCGACGGGAAGGGGCGCCAGCGCGTATCCCAGGGCTTTCTCACCGTGATGCGTCCGTGCCCGGCCTGCCACGGCGAAGGTCAGATCATCGAGAAACCGTGCGCTGCCTGCGGGGGCGAGGGGCGTCGGCGCTCGAAAAAGGACATGACGATTCGCATCCCCGCGGGCGTGGAGACGGGCTCGCGCATGCGCCTGACGGGGGAGGGCGACGCGGGCCCCAACGGCGGCCCGGCCGGCGACCTCTACGTCGTGCTGACGGTCGCCGAAGACGAGATCTTCTCGCGCGACGGCGACGACATCGTCGTGAGCCTCGATCTCCCGTTCCCGACTCTGGTGCTCGGCGGCGAGGTGTCGGTGCCGACGCTCGAGGGCGCGGACGAGCTGACGGTCTCGCCGGGGACGCCGGTCGGGTCCGATTTGCGTTTGAAGGGCAAGGGCATGGGCCGACTCGGCCGCAACGGGCGCGGCGATCTCGTCGTGCGCGTCGGCGTGAACGTGCCCGAATCCCCGTCGAAGGACGAGAAAGAGCTCCTGCGTCGGTACGCCGAGCTGACCGGAGCGCCGGTTGGCAAGGGCAAGGGAGTGTTTCGGAAGGCGAAGAAGATCTTTTCGTGAATCCGCCGCGGCAACGCTACAGCCGCCTCTTCGTCCCCCAGAAGTCCGGCGACGATGCCGTGCTCGGACTCCTCCTCCTCCATGACCCTCTCGGATTCGAAGACGCGGGCCGGAATCTCGTCGCTTTTTTCCGCGAAGCCGAAGCGGCGCGCGGGGCCGCACAGAGTCTGCGGTCGCGCAAGGTCCGCCACGATCTGACGACGGACATCTCCGAGGGCGACCCGCTCGAGGCCTACCGGGCGGCCTCGCAGCCGTTTCCCATCGGCCGTCGCCTGTGGATGGAACCGGGCGATTCTTCCCGCGCGCAGGCACCGGAGGGGAGGATCTCCCTGCGCGTGCCTGCATCGCGGGCGTTCGGCACGGGAAGCCATGCTTCGACCCGGCTCGCGCTGCTCGCGCTCGAGGACGAAGCGCTGGAAGGCCGGACCGTGCTCGACGTCGGGACGGGCTCCGGCGTTCTCGCCCTTGCGGCGGCGGCATTGGGCGCTCGACTGGCGGTGGGCCTCGACACGGACGCGGAAGCCGTCTTCGTCGCCCGGGAGAACCTCGCGCGGCACTCCTTCGGCAATCGAGTGCGCCTCTATGCGGGGCCCCTCGCCGCATGCGCCGGAAAGTTCGACCTCGTGGTGTCGAACATGCTTGCGGCAGAGATCCTGCCCGAGGCGCGTCGCCTGCTCGGCGGCGCGGCGCGACGGGGCCGTGTTTTGCTCTCGGGTGTCACGCGGGACCGCGAGCCGTCGGTGCTCTCGAAGATGCGGACCGGTCGATGGAAGCTCGACGGCCGCCGCACGGAGGGAGAATGGATCAGCCTCTGCCTGGCGCACGACTGATCGTCGGCGCGCTGCCCGAGGCGGGCTCCGCCTGCCGGATCGAGGGCGAAGAAGCGGCCCACGCGCGCGCGCGGCGGGTCGCGGCCGGCGACGCCGTCGTGCTCCTGGACGGCAGCGGCCGGGAGGCGGCCGGCCTCGTGACCCGAATTGACCGTGGGCGCGTGGACGTGGACGTCGAGCACGTGCGCGCCGCGGCTCCCGAGCCGGCGGCGCCCATCCACTTGCTCGTCGCTGTGGTGCGCTCCGAGCGCCTGTCGTGGATCGCCGAAAAGGCGACAGAGCTCGGCGCCGCGCGCCTTACGCTGGTGTCGAGTGAACGGACGCAGAGCTTTCGCGCAAGCGAGGCGCTCTGCCCGCGGCTGGCCCGGGTGGTTCGGGAGGCGGCCAAGCAGGCGCAGGCGTCTCGCTGGCCCGAGATCATCGGGCCGGTCGCGCTGTCTGACGTGCTGCGAAGTGAGGCGGCAGGGTCGAGGCTCATCCTCGACCTGAGCGGCGAGCCGTTTCCGGCTGTGCTGCCGGCCGGGCCGACGGCGCTGCTCGTGGGCCCGGAGGGCGGGTGGACGGACGCGGAACTCGCGGCCGCGCTCGCGCAAGGATGGGTCGCGGCGTCTCTGGCTGCCGGAAAGCTGCGGGCCGAGACCGCCGCGGTCGCGGCGTTGACGCTCGCGCGCACGGCGCTGGCGCGCCGCTGAAATCCGCATTGACACTCCCACGGCGGAGCGAAATACTTCGACCGCGGGTCACAAACTTGGAGGCGGCATGTCCTACGAGGACGTCAAAAAAGTCTGGATGAATGGCCGGCTGGTGGACTTCGCCGACGCGAAGATCCACGCGTTCTCGCACGTGTTTCACTACGGCTCCGGAATGTTCGAGGGCGCCCGCGTCTACAAGACGAAACACGGTTCGGCGGCCTTCCGCCTGGAGGAGCACATCAAGCGGCTCTACGACTCCTGCAAGGTCTACCGGATGGAAGTGCCGTATACGCCCAGGGAGTTGCGCGAGGCGATCTTCGAGACGATTCGCTCCAACGGCTACGACGAGTGCTACATCCGCCCGGTGGTGTACCGGGGCCTCGGCGCGCTCGGCGTCAACCCGTTCAACAGTCCGGTGGACGTCATGATCGCCGTGTGGCGCTGGGGAAAGTACCTCGGCGACGAGGCGCTCGAGAGCGGCGTGGACGTCTGCGTCTCCTCCTGGAACCGCATGGCCCCGAACACGTTTCCGGCCATGGCGAAGGCGACGGGCAACTACTTGAATTCCGCCCTGATCAAGATGGAGGCGATCACCAACGGCTTCACCGAGGGAATCGCTCTCGACAACGCGGGCCGAGTCTCCGAGGGCAGCGGCGAGAACATCTTCCTGGCGTACGGGGGCCGGCTGCTGACGCCGCCGCTCGCGGGAACGATCCTGCCCGGGATCACTCGGGACTCGATCATGAGGATTGCCAGGGACGCTGGATACACGGTCGTCGAGCAGCCGATCGCCCGGGAGATGCTCTACCTTGCCGACGAGATCTTTTTCACGGGCACGGCGGCGGAGATCACGCCGATCCGGTCGGTGGACCGCATCGTCGTGGGTCCGGGCCGCCGGGGACCCATCACCGAGCGCCTTCAGAAAGAGTTCTTCGCCATGATCCATGGCGAGGCCGAGGACCGCTACGGCTGGCTGACGCCGCTGCCGGTGGAGGCAGCGGTCAGGTAAAGCTCTGTGAACTCGGCCTTTGTTCCTGACCGCGGCCGGCCGCAAGGGCCGTCCCTACGATCCCTTCTCCCTTCCCTTCCTCGCTTAACCGGCGTAATCTAGCCACCAACCGAGGAAAAATAAAGCCATGCATATCAACGATCTGCTGAAGATTTCGGTCGAGCGCAAGGCGTCCGACTTGCACCTGAAAGTGGGCGCTTTTCCCGTCATCCGGATCGACGGATCGCTCATTCCGCTGTCCGACATGCGACGCCTGATGCAGGAAGACACGATCGCGATGGCCTTCTCGATCATGTCGGCCCGGCAGAAGGAGAAGTTCAAGAACAACTTCGAGATCGACATCGCTTACAACGTCCCGAACCTCGGGCGCTTCCGGTGCAACATTTTCCAGCAGCGCGGAACCGTCGGGCTGGTCCTGCGCGTCATCCCGGCCCGCATCCTGTCCATGAAAGACCTGCTGCTGCCACCCGTGCTCGAGAAGATCTGCCAGGAACAGCGCGGCCTCGTCTTGTGCACCGGGACGACCGGCTCCGGAAAGTCGACGACGCTCGC
This sequence comes from Acidobacteriota bacterium, assembly GCA_031360505.1. Taxonomy (GTDB): domain Bacteria; phylum Acidobacteriota; class Thermoanaerobaculia; order UBA5066; family Gp7-AA6; genus DAHUXD01. Next base: position 34,529 of record JANMBR010000107.1, on the reverse strand, counting down.
GGCGATGATCGACCACATCAACGCGACGCGCAACGAGCACATCATGACGGTCGAGGACCCGATCGAGTTCCTCCACCGCGACAAGAAGTCGCTCGTCAACCAGCGGGAAGTCGACGTCGACACGAAGGGGTTCTCGATCGCCCTGCGCAGCGCGCTGCGCCAGGACCCGGACGTCATCCTCGTCGGCGAAATGCGCGACTACGAGACCATCGAGACGGCCCTGACGGCTTCGGAGACCGGCCACCTCGTGTTCTCCACCCTCCATACGCTCGATGCCACCGAGACGATCAACCGCATCATCGCGGTGTTCCCGCCGCATCAGCAGAAGCAGATCCGCCTGCAGCTCGGGGCGGTGTTGAAGGCCGTCATCTCGCTGCGCCTCATGCCGCGCGCCGACGGGCTCGGCCGCGTACCGGCGGCCGAGATCCTCATCCGCACCAACTACGTGCGGGAATGCATCGAGAACAAGGAAAAGACCAAGTACATCAAGGACGCGATCCAGCAGGGCACCTCGCAGTACGGCATGCAGACCTTCGATCAGTCGCTTTACAGCCTCTACAAGTCGGGCCTCATCACGCTCGAGGAAGCCCTGAAACGTTCGACCAATCCCAACGAGTTCAAGCTGCGCATCCAGGGCATCCAGTCGACGTCGGACCTCGCGCGCGAGGAGATGGACGCGGCCCTCGAGGCGCCCTCCGATTTCAATCCGGCCCAGGAGGAGTCGCCCTTCGACTTCTCCAACCAGCCACCGGGTCGCGGCTAGGCCGGCTCGACGTTTCGCAAGGGCCAACCCCCGGCGCAACCTGCGTCCGCCGCTGCGGCGTTCGAAAGGGCGTTGCGGCTGCTCGGGGTCCGGCCCCGCGGGCGCGTGGAGCTCGAGCGGACCCTCGGAGAACGCGGCTTCGAGCCCGCTGCCGTCGCCGGGGCGCTCGGGCGTCTCGAAACGCAGGGTCTGCTCGACGACCTCTCGGTGGCGCGCTCGGCCGTGCGTCTGCGCGGGGCGCGCTACGGACGCGCTCGAGTCGAGCGCGAGCTGAAAGCCCGCGGATTCTCCCGGGAGACCATCGGCGCCGCCTTCGAGGCCGAGGGCGGCGCCGAGCGGGAGAACGAGGAGCTTGCGCGCCTCTTTCGCAAGCTCTGGAAGGCCCGCGCCGACCTCGCGCCGGCCCTTCGCCGCCGGCGAGTTTTCGCGGCCCTGGTCCGACGCGGTTTTCGGGCGGAGAAGATTTCTGAGATTATCCGGGGCTGGTATGAAATCGACTGAAGTCCGGGAAAGGTTTCTGCGCTACTTCGAAGAGCGGCAGCACCGCCGCGTCCCGTCGTCCTCGCTCATCCCGGCCGAGGACCCCACGCTGCTCTTCACCAACGCCGGGATGAACCAGTTCAAGGACGTCTTCACGGGCCGCGAGAAGCGGGACTACGTCCGCGCGACGACCGCCCAGAAATGCGTGCGTGCCGGCGGCAAGCACAACGATCTCGACAACGTGGGATACACGGGCCGCCACCAGACCTTCTTCGAGATGCTGGGCAACTTCTCATTCGGCGACTACTTTAAGGCCGAGGCGATCCAGTTTGCCTGGGAGCTCGTCACCGACCGGAAGGGCTACGGGCTCGATCCCGCGCGGCTCTGGGCGTCGGTGTACACGGAGGACGACGAAGCGGCGAAGCTCTGGCAGCGCCACCTCCCGGCCTCGCGGGTGCTGCGATTTGGAGAGAAGGACAATTTCTGGGCGATGGGGGAGACGGGCCCCTGCGGGCCCTGCTCGGAACTGCACTATTACCGCGGCGCGGATCTGGCCGGCAACACGCCGGCCCTCGTCAACGGTCCCGGCGACGACACGCTCGAGATCTGGAACCTCGTCTTCATGCAGTTCGAGCGCGACGCGTCGGGAAAGATGACACCGCTGCCGCGCCCCTCGGTGGACACGGGTGCCGGGCTCGAGCGCCTCGCGGCCATCCTGCAGGGCGTCAACAACAACTTCGACACGGACCTGTTCGAAGGCATCCTCGCCCGGATCGCGGAGCTCTCGGGGCACGCGTACAAGGGGGGGATGGCGCCGGAGGACGCGCCCTTGCGCGTCATCGCGGATCACGTTCGCGCCTCCACGATGCTCATTGCCGATGGCGCGCAGCCTTCCAACGAGGGACGGGGGTACGTCCTGCGGCGGATCCTGCGCCGGGCCATGCGCTACGGCAGGCGCCTCGGTCTGGACCGGCCGTTTCTGTACCGCCTGGTGCCCGCGGTCGTCGAGAGTTTTGCAGGCGTGTACTTCGAGCCGTCGGACATCGACCGGGTCGAGAAGACCGTCGCCGGCGTGCTCGCACCCGAGGAGGAGCGCTTCGGCAAGACTCTCTCCGAGGGGGCCGACCGGGTGGGCGAAGGGATCGAGCGGCTGCGCCGCGAGGGGGCCACGGCCCTGTCGGGAGAGGCCGTCTTCCGGTTCTACGACACCTACGGCATTCCCCTCGACGTCATCGAGGAAATCGCAGGCGACGAGGGCGTGGCCGTGGACCGCGCCGGCTTCGAAGAGGCGATGGAACGCCAGCGCGCCGCCTCGCGCGCGTCGGCGAAGTTCGAGGCCGCGGACGCGTCGGTGTACGAGCGGCTGGAGTTGCCTGCGCAGCACTCGGTGTTTCGCGGATACCCCGAGCAGGATTTCGTTTCACTCTCCGGCGCCCGTGTCCTCGCGATCGTCAAGGACGGCCGCGAGGCCTCGCTGCTTTCCGAAGGGGAGAGCGGCGACGTGGTCGTGGATCGGACGGTCTTCTATCCCGAGGGCGGCGGCCAGGTCGCAGACACCGGGGCATGGACCTGGGCCGGCGGCCATGCGGACGTCACCGACGCGCAGAAGCCGGTGCCGAATCTCATCGCGCACCGCGTGCGGGTGGGCAGCGGGCGGCTCGAACTCGGCTCCGTGGTGGACATGAGCGTCCCCGAATGGACGCGCCGGCGCACGCAGGCCAATCACACCGGGACCCATCTGCTCCATGCGGCCCTGCGCAAGGTGGTCGGCAATACGGCTCGCCAGATGGGGTCCCTCGTTGCTCCCGACCGGCTGCGCTTCGACTATGCCGCGGCCGCAGCGACGACGCCCGAGCAGATCGCCGAGATCGAGCGGCTCGTCAACGAGGAGATCCTTCGCGACCAGGCGGTCACCAAGGAAACGATGCCGATGGACGAAGCTCGCCGCAGGGGCGCGGACATGTTCTTCGGCGAGAAGTACGGCGAGCGCGTCCGCGTTGTGGAGGTGCCCGGGTTCTCGACCGAGCTCTGCGGCGGCTGCCACGTGCCGCGCACGGGAGAGATCGGGGCCTTCAAAGTCGTATCCGACCGCGGCCTCGCGGCGGGAGTGCGCCGGCTGGAGGCCGTGACGTCGCTCGGCGCGGTCGAGCTGCTGTCCAACGACGAGCAGATCCTGAACGCGCTCGCGGGCGCGGCCCAGGCTCCGCGCGAAGCGCTGGCGGCCCGTTGGGGCGAGCGCGAGGATCGCGTCCGGGCGCTCGAGCGCGAGGTCGCTTCGCTCAAGTTGAAGCTCGCCTCGGGCGACGCGGGGTCGCAGGGCGACCGGCTGGAGGTCGGGGGGATTCCCATCGTGACGCGGATCGTCGAGGGGCTGTCGATTCCGGAGCTGCGCAATTTATCGGACACCCTGCGCTCGAAGTTGAAGAGCGGCGTCGTCGTGGTGGGCACGGTCGCGGATGGGAAGACCTCGATCATCGTTGCGGTCACGCCGGACCTGGTGAAGAAGCTGCCGGCCTCCCAGATCGCCGGGCGCGTCGGTAAGGCGCTTGGCGGCAGCGGAGGCGGCAAGCCCGAGCTCGCCCAGGCGGGAGGCAAGAATCCGGCAGAACTTCCGAACGGATTGAAAGCGGCGGCGCAAGCCGTGCGGGATCTGCTCGCGGAGCCCGGGCCGACCGCCTGACGATCCGCCATTGTGCGCTGGGTCACGTTGCAGGCACGGGTAACTTTCTGAGCCGATAGGGGTTCCGCGGCCGGATCCCGGCGCTATAATCAACCCCACACGTCATGAAGCTTCGGCTCCTTCTCTCCGTGGGGATTTTTGTCGCCATGGCCGCGGCGGCTTCGGCGCAGGTGCGCGTGGCCGTGAAGGACGGGCGGCGCGTGATCTACAACGACGGCCCCGCCAATATCGCCGCCAGCGAAGGCTGGTTGGCCGCCCGCGTCGGCCGTGCGTCCGCGTACGACGATTTGATCGACGTGGCGGCGCGCGACAACGCCGTGGACCCGAAGCTCGTCAAGTCGGTCATGCTCATCGAGTCGGGCTTCAATCCGGCCGCGATCTCGCGCAAGGGGGCCCGCGGCCTCATGCAGCTCATGCCCGCGGTTGCCGCCGAACATGGCGTGAGCGACGTCCACGACCCGAAGCAGAACATCGCCGCCGGAACGCGCCAGCTCTCGCACCTGATGTCCTACTACGACGGCGACCTGGTGAAGGCCCTCGCCGCATACAACGCGGGCGAAGGGGCGGTCGACAGGTACAACGGTGTGCCCCCGTATGCAGAAACGCAGCTCTACGTCCGCAAGGCTCTGGCGGCCTACTACGGCAAGTCCACGCTGGGTGGAGGATTCGGCAAGCCGGCCGCCGAGACGTACCGGGGCATCGCCGCGTCGCAGGGCCGCTCGGTGCAGTGGGTCCGCGACGCGCGCACCAATCGCGTCACGCTGACGACCAAGGGCCGGCCCGTGCCGCGCCGCCTCGGCTAGTGTTCTGTCACCGAACTCTCCATAGCGCCATGCAGCTTCTGACGACCACCGTGTCTCTCGCTCTTGGGCCTTCTTGCATCCTTCGAGCGAAGAGGGTGGGTATCGTGACTTCGGTTACAGGACACTAGTCCGGGCAGCGCACGTGCCGGCCGCCGGAGATCCTTCCCCCGTGGATCAGGGACTGTTCCTCCTGCACCTGAATCGCGCGCGGCGCGAGGTGCGGGAGGCGCACTTCGAGGAAGCCTGGACGGAGCTCGAGCAGGCCCGGACCCTCCGGCCGCACGACGAGGATGTCCTCAACCTGGTTTCGATCCTTGAATTCAAGCGCGGCCGGTACGATGAGGCGGCCAACGCGGCGCGCACGCTGGTCGCCGAGAACCCGGCGTCGGAAGTCCTGCGGTCGAACCTCGGCCTCATCCTCTTCAAGTCCGGCCGGCTCGCCGAGGCCGAAAAGGAGCTCCGGTCGGCGATCGAGCTGGCGCCGGGCCACCTGCGCAGCCACCTGTACCTCGGACTGCTCTACCAGATGCGCGGCAAGCTCGGGCTCGCGCTCGAGCATCTGCGCGTGGCGGGCGCGCGGCGAAGGGTCACGGAGATCGAGGAGGCGCTGCGCCGGCCGGGCCGCGACGGCGCGCCCCGAAGCGGATCGCTCTCGGACGCGGCGCCGACGCTGAAGGCGGCGGTGAGCGATGCGGCCGGGGTCGAGAAGCCCGGATTTGCCCCGGCGTTTCCGGAAGTCCCGGAGGGTTCGGCCTCGATCGCGGTCGCCACTCCCGAGACGCGCCCCCTCTTCAAGATCCGGCCCGAGGGCGGGCTCGAAGTGGCCTCCCGGGGCACGGTCTTCGTGCGCAAGGGTTGCGTGGCCTGGTACAGCGGCAAGTTCCGATTCACGCCGGAGACCGCCTTCGCGGGCACTTCGCTCGAGCGGATCCTGCGGGCGACGGGCCTCGGGACGCTGCTCGTCAACGACTCCGGCCGGCGCGCCTACAGGCGCGACCTGACAGGGCAGACGCTGCACGTCGAGGGCAGCCGGCTGCTGGCGCTCGACCACGGCCTCACGTTCCGGCTCGACGCGATCCACGACTTTCGGCGCAGCCGCCGCATCGACATCCTGAAAGTGCAGGGCAAGGGCAGCGTGGTCTTTTCGGTCGGCGGCCCGGTGCTCGCGCACGAGGTGTCGGCGCAGTATCCGCTTTCCATCTCCTCGCGCGATCTCGTGGCCTGGAGCGGCGATCTCGTCGCGTCGGTTCTCGACGACCAGTTCCTCGAGGAGGTCATGCAGCCGGACATCGCCAGTCCGCCGAAGATCCGCTTCGAAGGCGAGGGCGTGGTCCTGACCGAGCCGCCACGCCCGAGGCGCCGCGCATCGGACCAGGATCGGCCGGTGGATCAGCGGAGAAACTAGGAACGGGAGGCAGGCCTACCTGTTCCCGTTCTTCGCGAAGTCCCTCAACCGCCCCTCGGCTTCTCCCAGAATCTGCTGCATCCTGCCCGCATCCGTGTGCTCGCAATAGAGCCGCACCATCGGTTCCGTACCCGAGAGGCGATGCAGCAGCCAGCCCTGGTCGCCCAGGACGTACTTGACGCCGTCGCGGTCCTGGACGGCCGTCACGGGCTCGCCGGCGACCAAGGCGGGCGGCGCGTCGTGGACCTCGCAGATGTACCGGCGGATCAGGTCGACGGGCAGGTAGACGTCGCGGCGGCCGTATTCGAAGCGGCCGAATTCGGCCGAGAGCGCGGCGAGAGCCTGTGAGAGATCCTGGCCCGTTTTTGCCAGGCTTTCGACGAGCAGGAGGGCGGAGAGGACGCCGTCGCGCTCCGGCAGGTGGAAGGTGAAGGCATAGCCTCCGCTCTCCTCGCCGCCCGCGACCGCCTCGCCGCGATTCATGAGCTCGGCCACGTACTTGAATCCGATCCCGGTCTCGATCAGGGGCGCCCCGAGCGCGCGCGCGATCCGGTCCACCTGGAAGGATGTCGAAAAGGTCTTCGCGATCCCGCCCTTCTCGCCCCGGTTTCGAAAGACGTGCAGGAGCAGCAGCGCGAGGACCTGGTGCGGCGAGACGAAGCGGCCCTGCGCGTCGAGCACGCCGAGTCGGTCGGCGTCGCCATCCTGGGCAACGCAGAGATCGAAGCCCCCGGCGCGCACGCGCTCGGCAGCGGCGGCCAGGTTTGCGCCGATCGGCTCGGGGTGGACACCGCCGAAGAGCGGGTCGCGCTCGGATCGGAACGAGGCGACGCGAAAGGGGCCCGCGCCGCCCGACAAGATCTCCGAGACCAGCGCGCCCGCCGCCCCGTGCATCGCGTCGGCGAGCACGGACAGGCGCGACCCGCGGATCGCCGCGACGTCCACCAGGGACGCGAGCCGCTCGCGATAGGTGGTTGCCAGATCCAGCACCTCGACGCGGCCTCGGCGCGCGGCGGCGGGCAGCGGCCGGTCCGCCTCGGCAGCGATTGCCTCGTAGTCCTGCGGCGGGGCGCTGCCGCCGAAATGCGCCTTGACCTTGAACCCGTTGTAGCGGCCCGGGTTGTGACTCGCGGTGATGGCGATCCCGCCCTTCAGGCCCAGGCGGCGCACGTGGAAGGAGACTGCCGGCGTGGGGATGGCTCGGTCCGAGAGGAGCACGTCGACTCCCGCCTCGGCAAACACCTCCGCGGCCGCGCGCGCGAACTCCGGCGAGAGGAATCGCGTGTCGTAGCCGACCACGATGCGGTTGCGGTCGCCGGGGCCCTCGTCCTGCGCATAGAACCGCGCCGTGGCGGCGGCGATGCGCCGGATCTCGGCGAAGGTGCAGTCATCGGCGATGACGCCGCGCCAGCCGTCGGTGCCGAAGGGAATCGTCAACGCGCGGCGCCCGAGCCGGAAGTCTCGCGAAACGCCGCGAGCTTCGCTTCGTCGTAGCCCTGCCGCGCGAGGAACTCCGAGGCGCGCGCAAAGCGAAAGCCCCGCGTCCTCAGGCCGTCGAACAGGATGGCGATCTTCGAAGCGACCGGCTCTTCGCGGTCGCTGCCGAGGTGCAAGAGGACGATGCCGCCATTCTCGGCGTGGTGAACGAGGCGCGCGAGCAGGCGGTCGGCCGGCTGGTAGGAGCGCGAGGCGGGGTCGGTGACCCAATCGAGGCCGTCGAGGCCGGAGCGTCCGCCCGTCCAGCCGACGTGCCAGTACCCCTGCTCCGCGGCCCAGCGCCGGATCTCGGGATTGTGCTCGCCGAAGGGCGCCCGCCAGAGCGGCGCCATCGAACGGCCGGTCGCTTCGCGGTAGAGCCGGGCGGTGCGGGCGAGCTCGCCGGCGACGAACGCGCGGTCGACTCCGAGGCGCGTGACCTGCCTGCCGTCGGATGCGTACGTCGTCAGGTGAGGATGAGTGTCCGTGTGATTGCCCACTTCGTGCCCGTCCGCGGCGACCCGGCGCACGATGTCCGGATAACGGCGTATGAATTCGCCGGTCAGGAAGATCGTGGTGCGGATCCCGCGCGCGGAGAGCGCATCGAGAATCTGGGTGGCGCCGCGGTCGGAGGAGCCGGCGTCGAAGGAGACGAGGATGTCGGCGCGGTCGTCGGGCCCTCGCGTGAGGTCCGGGGGAGAGGGGCCGCGGGCAACGATGGCCGGAGGCGGCGCGGCGTCGCGGACGGGTGGCGCTACCAGCGCAGGGGCTGACGTTGGCCGGCGGGGTGGCAACGAGGCCGCCAGGCGGGGGGCGGAAGGCGCAGGCGCAGGAGCCGCTGCCACGGGCGCGGGAACGGGCGGCGGAGCCGGCGCATAGGCCAGCGGCGAGGACAGCGGCATCGCGCCGACCCGGAAGGGCCCCTTCTCGCGAATGCCGTCGAAGCGGAATCGACCGTTTTCGACCGGCGCCGCGCCGAGCAGCTGCGGCCCGGCAAAGAGAAAAACTGCCGTTCCGTCCGAGGCCGAGCCTTCGAGTCGCAGGCCCGCTCCAGCCGCGACCACGCTATCCAGGCGTGCGGTGGGAGCCTCGCGCCGCGGACGGGCAAGGGGTGAGGGCGCGTTGAGGCTGTCGAGCTCGCGAACGGTCCGAAGGGCCAGAAGGACCGGAGCCGCTGCGGCCAGGGCCACGGCGGCGACCGCCAGTCGGGCCGGGACGGGCCGGGCGAGGATGCCTCGAACGTTGCGCCAGACGGCATGGCGCCCGGCGTCGCGTGCGCAGCGCTCGGAGCAATACAGGTGGCCCCGCATCCGAACTTCGCACAGTCGGCAGATCGCCTTCCGGCAGAAGTGGCAGCTCTTGTGGGCGCGCCGGCCGGAGTGCGTCGGGCAGGGGACGTTCACCCGTCTATTATGCGCGAGGCCCGAAACCGGAGGCGCTCGCGAAGACGTTATAGTTCGAGGCCACGACCTTGAAGATCAATCTTCCCAACGCGCTGACGCTGCTGCGCATCTTCCTCGTCCCGTTCCTCGTCGTCGTCCTGCTGACGAAGTTCGACGGCCGGGAGACGGTGGGGCTGCTGATTTTTCTCACGGCCGTGACGACCGACTTTCTCGATGGGTGGCTCGCGCGCCGCCGCGGCGAGATCACGACCCTGGGGACCTTGCTCGATCCGATCGCGGACAAGCTGCTCATTTCGGCGGCGTTCATCTCGCTCGTGGAGCTCGGCCTGGCGCCGGCCTGGATGGTCGTCGTGGTGATTGGCCGCGAGTTTGCCGTGTCGGGCCTGCGCTCGATCGCGTCGGGGCGCGGCATCATCATCGCGGCGTCGGGCTGGGGCAAGGCAAAGATGCTCACCCAGGTTGCCGCAGTCTCGCTGTTGATCCTGGCGCTGCGGCACAAGATGTTCGCCGGGCCGGGCCTGGTCGCGCTCTGGCTCGTCGTCGCCGTCGCGTTGGGTTCGGGGACCGAGTACTTCGTGCGATTCTTGCGGCGGATCGTCCTGGCCGGGCCCGAGAAGCCCTAGGATCTCCTGCGGAGCAGGAACCTCCAGATCGGCCGGCCCTCCCGCTCGTACTTGATCTCGTAGTTCGTCGGCGGGGGCAGCGGGAAGGCGTCCCAGGCCAGCCGCTCGAGTGGAGGCACGGTTTCGACGACGGTCTCGAGGTGCGCGCCGTAGTCCGGGTGGTCGGTGGCAATGCGGAGGATTCCGCCCGGCTCGAGCCGTCCGGCGGCCGTCTCGAGGAAGACGCCGTCGAGCAGGCGGCGCTTCTTCTGCTTCTTCTTCGGCCACGGGTCGGGGAAGTACACATGGAAGGCGCGCACGGAGCCCTCGGCCAGAGCGGTCTCGACGAACAGGCGCCCGTCGGCGCGCACCATGGCCGCGTTGGCGAGCCCGGCGCGCGTGACGCGCTCGCGGCAGAGGCGGTAGTAGGAGAGCGACCGCTCCAGCCCAAGAAAGTTGTGGGCCGGATGCTCGAGCGCCGAGGCGACGAGGAATCGGGCCTTACCGCTGCCGATCTCGACCTCGAGCGGGGCAACGCGGCCGAAGCGCGCGCGGGCGTCGAACGGGCGTCCAATCCAGAACTCCTCGTCGGGCCGAGCCGGAAAGCGGCCTGGCGAATTCGCTGTGCTACCCTGATTCTGCAAGGTCGCGATTGTCATGCCCACGATCGTTTTCGTCAACGAGGGGAAAGCCGGCGTGGTCGCGGACGGCACCACGGTGCTCCAGGCTGCACTCGATCTGGGCGTCAGGATCAGCCACGTGTGCGGCGGCAATGGCACTTGCTCGACCTGCCGCGTGGAGGTCGTCGTGGGGAGCGAGAGTCTCTCTCCGGTCAATCCGCAGGAGCTGGCCTACGACATGGGCGAGGGCCGGCGGCTCGGGTGCCAGGCGCGAATCAACGGAAACTGTGCGGTGCGGGCGTTGATGATCCCGAAGGTGGAGATGTATTAGCCGACGGTCGGCTCAAAGCCTCTCTGAAACTGCCTGAGCGAACTGCCTGGTCCCCACGCTGCCTCCAATATCCGGCGTCTTGATCCCTGCACGCAGCGTTGCGAGCAGCGCCGCCTCGACGCGGTTGGCCAGCTCGGCGAGGTCCAGATGTCGCAGCATCAGGATGGCGGACATCAGCAGCGCCATCGGGTTCGCCTTGTCCTGGCCGGCAATGTCCGGTGCGGTCCCGTGGACGGCTTCGAAGATCGCGGTGTTCGCTCCGAGGTTTGCGCCCGGAACGACGCCCAGGCCTCCCACGAGGCCCGCGGCGAGGTCCGACACGATGTCGCCGTAGAGGTTCTCGAGCAGCAGGACGTCGAAGGTCTCGGGCTGCATCACGAGTCTCATGCACAGCGCGTCCACGATGCGGTCGTCGGCCTCGATGTCGGGGTAGTCCTCGGCGACCTTGCGGAAGCAGTCGAGAAAGAGCCCGTCGGAGAGTTTCATGATGTTGGCCTTGTGCACGGCCGTGACGCGGCGGCGGCCGTTGGCGCGGGCGTACTCGAAGGCGAACCGGGCGATCCGGGTGGAGGCGACCTCGGTGATGATCTTGAGCGACTCGACCACGCCCGGAACGACGATGTGCTCGAGGCCGCTGTAGAGGTCCTCGGTGTTTTCCCTCACGACCACGAGGTCCACACCATGGAAGCGGCTCTCGACCGAGGGGACGTTCTTGACCGGGCGCAGGTTGGCGTAGAGCTCGAAGGTCTGCCGCAGGCGCACGTTGACGGATTGGAAACCCTTTCCGATCGGCGTTGCGACCGGGCCCTTGAGCGCCAGGCCGGTCTTGCGAATCGCGGCGAGGGCCGCCGGAGGCAGGGGGTCGCCCTCGCGCTTCTCGGCTTCTCTTCCGATGACGACCTCTTCGAACGCGAGCGGGGCTCCGGCGGCTTCCAGGATGGCGAGGACGGCGTCGGCCACCTCCGGGCCGATCCCGTCGCCCCGGATCAGCGTGACGGCGCGGGTCGGGCTCACTGCAGTTCCCTCTTCTCCGGCGCGGCCGGAAGGATCATGCGCACCGTTCGGATCGCCGTCGGGGTCGCATCCTCGATGACAAAGTCGGCAAAACGGCCCTTCCATCGCTCGCCCTTGCGGGGAATCCGGCCGAACCGCAGCATCAGGTGGCCGGCGATGGTCTCGGCCTCGTCGCGCGGAAGGGCGATGCCGAACTGTTCCTCGAGGTCGTCGAGCCGCAGGCTGCCGTCGAGCAGGTAGTTCCGGTCGCCGGCCGCGACGAACTCCGGCTGCTCCTCGTCGTATTCGTCCTGGATCTGTCCGAGCAGCGCCTCGATGGCGTCCTCGATGGTCGCGAGTCCCGCGGTTCCGCCGTGCTCGTCGACGACGATCGCCATGTGCGTGTGGCGGCGGCGCATCTCGCGAAAGAGCTCCTCGGCCCGCTTGAACTCGGGGACGAGGAAGGGCGGGTCCACGTACTTCGCCAGATCGAAGCTCTGCTCGTCGGCATCGGACAGGTCGAAGAGGTCCTTGGCGTGGAGGATGCCGATGACGTTGTCGATCGAGCCGCGGTAGACGGGCAGGCGCGAGAGCTTCTGCTCCCGCAGGAGGGCCCGCACGTCGGCGAAGCTCGCCGTCTCGGGCAGGGCCACGATCTTCGTGCGCGGCACCATGATGTCGCGAACGGTCTTGTCCCCGAATTCGACCACCTTGTGGAGCAGGCGTTTTTCCTCGCGATGGATGACGCCTTCGTCCGCCCCGAGGTTGAAAACGCTCTTGAGTTCCTCCTCCGTCAGGCCCGGCCGCACGAGGGGAGTGCCGAAGAGGCGCAGGATCGAGTTCGTGAGCTTGACGCAGACCTCCGCCAGGGGAGAGAGGACTTTGACCATCCAGGACAGCGGGATGGCCACCGCGCGGGCGACCGCCGCAGGGGAGGCGGCGCCGATCGCCTTGGGCGTCATCTCGGCGAAGATGAAGAGCGTGATCGTGGAGAAGAGCACGGAGAGGATGACCCCGTACTGCGGGCCGAACCATCCTGTCGCCAGGGTGGTCGCGGACGCCGACGCGGCCGAGAGGAAGAGGTTCTGGCCGATGAGGATGACCGCGAGCAGCCGCGACGTGTGGGCCTTCAGGTTCCGGATGATGGCGCCGCGCCGGTCGCCCTTTTCGCGCATGGCCTGGAGGTCGATGCGGCCGAGGGCCACCAGGGCCGTCTCCGATCCGGCGAAGAAGCCGGAAAATACGAGCGAGAGCAGGAACGCAATGACATACAGAGCCGTGTGCGATTGGTCCATGGTCGGGCTTCCTTTCGATTCCGGACGCGAGAGTTTACAGGGGGCGCCCTTCGAGCCGGGTGAGCGCCCATCGCGCGGCGTCCGACAGGCCGCGCTCCTGCACGCCGGCCGCGCTCTGCAGCGCGGGCAGGCACGTCGCATCCGCGCTCGCGCCGGCCGAAAGGGCCGCATTCCTCTGGAGTCCGCGCCGGGCGGCGCGGTTGACGGCGGTCTTTCCGAAGCGCCGGCGCCACGCGCCCCTGCCCATGCCGAGAATCTCCGCCCGGGCAGGGGCGGCGCAGGCCGGGCCGGCAAGCCGGGTCACGGGAGCATTCCAGGGGCAGACTTCCTGGCAAATGTCGCACCCGAAGACGTGATCGCCGACGGCAGCCTTCCAGGCATCGGGGACCGCGCCGTAATGCTCGATCGTCCAGTAGGCGATGCAGCGCCCCGCATCGAGCGTCCCCGGCGCAACGAAGGCGGACGTCGGGCAGGCGTCGAGGCAGCGCGTGCACGAGCCGCACTGTTCTGCCGCAGGAGCGTCGGGCGGCAGATCGAGGTCGGTGAGAATTTCGGCGAGGAGCAGGTACGAGCCCTGCTCGGCGTCGATCAGGCAACCGTTCTTGCCGATCCAGCCGAGTCCGGCGGCCGCGGCGAATGCCCTCTCGGCGAGCGGCGTCGAATCCACGCAGACGCGGGTCTGCCAGGCGCCGGACAGCCGCTGGCGCGAACGGGCGACGACCTCGAGCGCCTGCTCCCGCAGCGTGCCGTGGTAGTCGGGCCCGCGCGCGTAGCGGGCGAACCGGGCGCCGTCCGGCCCTTCGTAGGCAGCAGCGGAGTAGGGCGCCGCAAGACAGACGACCGAACGGGCGCCGGGCAGCAGGGCTTCGGGTTGCCGGCGCAGCTGCCGCGTATCCTCGAGGTATCGCATGTCGGCGTGGTGCCCCGCGTCGATCCACTCCTCGAATCGTTCGAAGCGGGGCGGCTGTGTGGCCCGCGCGATGCCGAATCGACTGAAGCCTGCGACAAGGGCTTCCTCGCGCAGGACGCACGCGGCGAGGAGTCGGTCGGGAGCTTGCGCCGGGTTCATGGCGGCGGATGCTAGCATCCGATCACGGAGGTTTCTTGCCGCAACAGGACCAGTTTTCGACCCGCGTGTTCGGCCTTGCCGTGGTAGCGATCCTGGCCTACCTGCTGTACATCATCTTCAGCCCGTTCTTCGGGTCGATCTACTGGGCGTTCCTCCTCGCGTTCATGCTCTTTCCGCTCAACCGGCGCCTTCGCAAGAGCTTCAAGGGCCGCAGGGGGCTTGCGGCGGCGGTGATGACGATCGGTGTGACGATTGGAATCGCAGCTCCCGCCGCGGTGGTCATGATGGCGTTCGCGCGGCAGGCGGTGGAGCTCGGGCAGGCGCTTTCGCGCCTGGGCCAGCGGTACCAGATCGGCGGAATTGACGACGTGCTCCGGCTACCCGTGATCGGCGGCGGCGTGCAGTGGCTCGAGCAGCACACGGGCATCAACGGCGCGCAGGTCCAGGGTTGGGCGGTGCAGGGAGTGCAGAGCGCAGTGCAGTTCCTGCTCTCGCACAGCCGCGACGTGCTCTTCGGGGCGCTCGGCATCTTCGGAAACCTGACGCTGACGCTCTTCATCCTTTTCTTCTTCTTCCGGGACGGCGACACGATGGCCGGGCGTGCCCGCGGCCTCATACCGCTTGAACCCAAGCGCAAGGCGCGGCTCGATGAGCACCTCCAGCAGGTGACGCGGGCGGTGGTGTTCGGTACGGTCTTCACCGCGCTCGCGCAAGGCGCACTGCTCGGAGTCGGGTTCTGGATCACGGGGGTCCCGTCGCCGGTGGTTTTCGGGGTCCTCGCGGCCGTGGCCTCGTTCATTCCATTCGTCGGCACCGCGCTCATCTGGGTGCCCGCGGCCCTCTACCTGATGGCCCAGGGCGTGGCCTGGAAGACTATTTTCCTCGTCGCCTGGAGCGCCGTCGTCGTCGGTTCGGCCGACAACGTCCTGCGCCCGATGCTCGTGTCGGGGCAGGCCAAAATGGGCACGTTGACGGTGTTCTTCGGCGTCCTCGGAGGCCTGGCCGCCTTCGGCTTCATCGGCCTCTTCCTCGGGCCGGTGATCCTCGCGCTGGTGCTGACGCTGGTCGAGTTCGCAGAGGAAAACGAAGCGCCGGCCAGGTAGCGGGCAGGCGCGCGCTCGACCCGAACCGGCTGGAGACTAGTTCCCGATCCAGTCCGCCACGAAAATATTCGTCTCGTGCGGCTGCTTGCCGTTGCGATTGGAGGCGAAGACGAGCCGCTTTCCGTCGCGCGTGAACATCGGGAACCCGTCGAAGTCGGGGCTGAACGTGATGCGCGTCAGGCCGGTGCCGTCCTCCCGGATGGTGTAGAGGTCGAAGTCGCGGCCCTTGGGATCGGAAAGGTTCGAGGAGAAGATGATCTGCCTGCCGCCCGGCAAATAGAAGGGCGCGAAGTTGGCCGCCCCGTTGGACGTCACGGAGCGGTCGTTCGAGCCGTCCGCGTTCATGACGCGGATCTCGAGCGAGCGCGGGGCGTACGTGTTGAGGGCGAGGTTCTCCTTGTAGCGCGCCAGGTCCTCGGGCGTCGTCGGGTGGTCGGCGCGATACACGATCTTCTTTCCGTCGTCGGAGAAGAAGGCGCCCCCGTCGTAGCCCGGGGCATTCGTCAGGCGCCGGACGTTGGAGCCGTCGGCACTCATGGTGTAGAGCTCAAGGTCGCCGTCACGCGCCGACGTGAAGACGATCGTCTTGCCGTCGGGCGAAATGGTGGCCTCGGCGTCGTAGGCCGGGGAAGAGAACAGCGCCTTGATGTCCGTGCCGTCGGGCTTCGCGGAGTAGATGTCGTAGTCATCGAGCGCCCAGACGTATCCGTGCGAGCGGTCCGGCCGCGGCGGACAGGCCGCACCCGCGCGGAACGTCGAGGCGTAGAGCACGCGGTCGCCGGAGGGAAAGTAATACGAGCAGGTCGTCTTGCCCTCGCCATTGGAAACGCGGCGGCGGTCGGACCCGTCCGCCTTCATCGTGAAGATCTGGTCGCACGGCAGCTTGCCCTCGTCGGACTGGAAGATGAGGCGCGTGTCGTCGGCGGACCAGTACGCCTCGGCGTTCTGCCCGCCGAAGGTCAGTTGCCGGATGTTGGCGAGGTGCTTCTCTTCACCGGGGGCGAGCAGGGTTGGAGCCGGCGCCCCGGCGGGCGTCGCAGCGGGCCCGGCGCCCTGCGCGGAGGCGTATGCGCCTGCGGAGGCGAGGCAGCAGAAAAGGAGGATGTTTCGCATAGGGCCGCGGATGTTAGCAGGCCCGCGGCCGAGTGTTTTGGTTGCATCCCCGCGGAGCGGCCTTTATTCTCGGCCGAGGCTGCGATGGACCGTCCGACCGACCTGAAGAGAGTGCTCGCGGAGGAGATCCGCGCGGCAATCGCCGAGACGGCGCCGGCGCCGGGCGCCGGGCGCAATGCGGCCGACGGGGCCACCGCGGCCGGGCGCGCATCGCTCTCGCGCGCGGCCGAGGTCCTCACGCCATCGGTCCCTGCGGGGGCGCCACTCGAGCCGGTGAAGCGGCTCGTGATCCGGGCGCTCCGGTTTCTCTGGCGCAACCAGTCGGCTTTCAACTCCCTCTGCTTGGAAGCGTCGAGCGGCTTCGCGGATGCGTTGGATCGGCTGCACCGCGACGTCGAGGAGCTCTCGAGGCGCAAGGGCATCGAAGAGGCCCGACTCTCGCTTCTCGAGTCGGGAAGCCGAGGGGCTCCGGCTGCGGGTTTGGCGACCGGGGCGGCAGCGGCGACGACAGCGAGCA
Organism: Acidobacteriota bacterium; assembly: GCA_031360505.1. Classification (GTDB taxonomy): domain Bacteria; phylum Acidobacteriota; class Thermoanaerobaculia; order UBA5066; family Gp7-AA6; genus DAHUXD01. The sequence goes on along the minus strand of JANMBR010000107.1, from coordinate 17,876 downwards.
CGACCTCGATTCCGCCAGGCGTTTACGCGCTCTTCGAGGAGCGGTTTCGCGGCAGCCCGGCCGAGATCGCGCGAGGGCAGCGGTCGTACCTCGACCTGCTGCGCGATCTGCCCGGGCCCGTGCTCGACGTCGGATGCGGGCGCGGCGAGTTTCTGCAACTTCTTGCCGCCGAGGGCATTTCCGCGAGCGGCGTCGAATCGAACCCCGTGTCGGTCGAAGCCGCACGGAGTCGGGGCCTCACCGTGGAACGGGCAGACGCCCTCGAGCAGCTCGCCGGCCGGCCCGCCGGCAAGCTTGGCGCCGTCGTCGCGTTCCAGGTGGTCGAGCACTGGCCGCCAGGGGACATCTTTCGGTTCCTGCAGCTCTCGCGGCGCGCGCTCGCCCCGGGGGGCGTGCTCGTGGCTGAAACGATCAACGTGGATTCGATCTCCGCGCTCAGGGCGTTCTACCTCGATCCCACGCACGTCCGGCCCGTGCCGCCCGACGCGCTGCGCTTTCTCGCCGAGGCGGCCGGCTTCACCGACCCGCGGATCGAGTACCGGTCGCCGCTGCCCGCGGCCGACCGTCTCGCCGGGTCCGACGAGGACGCGCGCAAGTTGAACGCCCTGCTCTTCGCTCCGCAGGACTACGCCCTCATCGCCCGCGTGCCGGCCGCGCCTTGAGACCGCGCCGGGTTCTCGTTCTCGCCGTCCAGACGCCCTTCGCCGACGGGGGCGCGGAACGGCACGTGCGCCGGCTGACGGAGGAGTTGCGCAAGCGCGGCGTGGAGGCGGATCTCGTTTCGATGCCCCTGGCCGAGCGCGAGCGGTTCGACCTCGTGCGCGGCGCGCTCGGCTGGCGCAGCCTCGATCTCTCCGAAGCGGGGGGCCAGCCGGTCGACGCCGTGATCGCAACGCGGTTTCCAACCTACGCCATCCGGCATCCGCGCAAGGTCGTGTGGCTGATCCACCAGTACCGGCAGGCGTACGACCAGTACGGAACCGCCTACAGCGACCTCACGTCTTCCCCCGAGGACCGCCGCACGCGCGAGGTCATCGCGAGGATTGACCAGGTCGGCCTGCTCGAGGCGCGCAAGGTCTTCGCCAACTCCCAGACGGTGGCGGCGAGGCTGCGTCGCTTCAACGGGATCGCGAGCGAGCCCCTGTACCATCCGCCGCCGCTCGCGGGCCGCTATCGCAACGGACCTGCCGGCGACACGGTGCTGTGGGTCGGGCGGCTGGACGAATGGAAGCGTCCGGCGCTGCTGCTGCGGGCCCTGCCGCACGCGCCCGAGGCCCGTGCCGTCCTGGTCGGGCGCGGCCCGGAAGAGGCGAAGCTGCGAAGCCTGGCGGCCGAGCTCGGCGTCGAGGGGCGTGTGCGGTTTGCCGGCCAGGTGGACGACGAGTCGCTGCTCTCGCTCTATGCCGAAGCCCGGATCGTCGCCGTCACCGCCGCGGGCGAGGACCTGGGATACGTCCCGCTCGAAGCGTTTCTCTCGGGCAAGGCGGTCCTCACGACGCAGGACGCGGGAGGCCCGCTCGAGTTCGTCAAAGACGGGGAGACGGGCATCGTGACGGCGCCGCGGCCCGAGGCGATCGGGGTTGCCCTGCGCCTGGCCTGGTCGAAGCCCGACGCGCTGCTTGCGATGGGGGAGGCCGGACGGGCCCGCGCGGCGCGGCTCGACTGGGACGGTCCCATCCAGGCGCTGCTCGCGGCGGCGGGGCTCAAATGAACGCTTCCCCGGCAGATCCCCTGCGTCGGCTCGCGCGGGAACGCGGCCGCGCGCTCGGCGAGCTCGGCGTGCGGCCGTCGGATGCGTCCTGGACCCGATCCGAGGCGGATGCGATCGCCAGCCTCACGACCCCGGTCCTGCGCTTGCCTGTGTTCGTCAGTCGCTTCTTGTACCGGGTAGCCCGGCTCGCCCGCTGAGCGTCGAGGTCGACTTGCGGGCCCGCGGGGCTCGGCGCCGATCGGTCCACAGCCTCACGCGATTGCGCCCCTCGTCCTTGGCGGCGTAGAGAGCCTTGTCGGCCCGGAAGAGCAGCTGGTGGCGTTCGTCTTCGTGGAGATCGGTGGTGTCGGCGACGCCGGCGCAGACCGTGAGCTGAAAAGGCTTGCCCTCGCTTTCGAAGCGCTCGCGCTCGATCGCTCGGCGCACGCGGTCGGCGACGGCCAGCGCGGCGCGCGCACCCGTCTCCGGGAAGAGCACCGCGAATTCCTCGCCCCCGTAGCGACAAGCCAGGTCGCTCGCGCGCACGGTCGCTCGCAGGATCTCGCCGAACTTCCGGATCGCCATGTCGCCGGCTCCGTGCCCGAGGGTGTCGTTGATCCGCTTGAAGTGGTCGAGGTCGAACAGCGCGACCGAAACGGGCGCCTCGTATCGGCGGTGGCGCGCCCACTCCTCGGCCAGGCGGGTCTCGAAGTAGCGTCGGGCGGAAAGGCCGGTGAGCTCGTCGGTCACCGCGATCTCCCAGTTGCGCGAGGCGTGGAGCGACGCGGTCAGCGGCGCGAGGAGCGCTCGGATCTCCGCCTTGCGCTGCTCGCCGATCGGCTCGGTCGAGCCGAGCGTGAGGTACGCCACGAGCGAGTCGCCGGAGTAGAGGGGCAGGTGCAGGTGCTGCGTGGGCGGGCTGCCCGGCAAGAGCTGCAGGGGCGCGAACGAGCGGTCGGTTTCGGTCGCCGCAAACTGAAGTACGGCCCGAGAGTCGATCATCTCCTTGAGGTAGGGGTGCGCCGCGTCGCGCGTGGGCCGGCGCTCGGAAGCGTTTCCGTGCAGGGTCCAGACCTCGTAGATCCGCTGAGACTGGTCGACCCGGTAGAGATCGAATGCCGAGATCGGCAGGATCTCGGAGGCCGCCTGGTAGGCGTGGAGCAGGATCTGTTGTGGGTCGGGGGACTCGCCGAGGAAATGGCCCTCGCGCTCGCGCGCCTGGAGCCGGGTTGTCAGGCTGCGGACATGCCGACCCAGGCGCCAGGCGCGAAGCCCTGCCGCGCAGGCCGCAAGAAGGAGAAGGGCCTCCGCCCAGACCGGCAACACTTGCGACAAGTCTAGCGGGACTCGGGGCCCCAGGCGCAGGCACAAAAAAAGAGAGGCCCCTTTGGGGGCCTCTTTCGTTGCGAGCTCGAAAAGACTACTTGGACGTGCCGGTCGAGGTCGCCGGAGCGGTCTCGGTGGTCGTCGTGGTGGTCGTCGTGGTCATCGACTCCGTGGTGGTGGTCGCCGCCGTGCCGGTCTCCTCGACAACGGCCGGGGCTTCCGCCGCAGGCGCGGCCTCGGGAACAGCCGCCTCTTTCTTCTGGCAACCCGTGGCAAGCGCCAAGGCCGTCGCAGCCGCGAAACCCAAGGTCAGAAACTTCTTCATATCCCTCATCTCCTTCTTTCTAAGAAAGCGCTTTCCAACCGAAAGCGCACGCGAAGCGCGATGTCGAAAATCGACGCGGAATCATATCGAAAGCCCGCGCCCTGTCAAGTCAGAAAGGCGCTCTCGACGCGGCCTCGACTCGCGGCTATCCTTGGGGCCGGCCGCGCTCTCCCGGGGAAGAGCCGAACAGGCCGGACGGGGGTTACCCAGTGTTCGAGAGTCTCGGCGACCGGCTCCAGGGGGTCTTCAAGGAGCTCCGGGGAGAGGGGCACCTGACGGACTACCACCTGGAGACCGCCCTGCGGGAGATCCGCCTCTCGCTGCTCGAGGCCGACGTCGCGCTTGCGGTGGTGCGGCAATTCATCGCCCGGGTGCGCGAGAGGGCGGTCGGCGCGAAGGTCACGCAGCAGCTGTCGCCGGCCCAGGAAGTGACCCGCATCGTCCGCGACGAGTTGAAGGGCCTGCTCGGCGGCGACCTCACGGACGTCGCCCTCCTTGGGAAACCCGCGGTCATCGCTCTCGTCGGGCTGCAGGGCTCGGGAAAGACGACTTCGGCGGCGAAGCTCGCGCGCCTGCTGAAGGCGCGCGGGCGCTACCCACTGATCGTCGCTGCGGACCTCGCCCGACCGGCCGCGGTCCAGCAGCTCGTGACTCTCGGAAAGCAGATCGGCGTCCCGGTCTTCGAGCCCCGCGCGGGCCAGGATCCGGTGGCGGTGGCCCGCGACGGTGTGCGGGAGGCGAAGCAGACGGGCCGCGACACGGTCATCGTGGACACGGCCGGACGCCTCCACATCGATGAGGCGCTGATGTCCGAGATCCGCGCCGTCGCCGCCGCCGTGGAGCCGCAGGAGATCCTGTTCGTCGCCGACGCAATGACCGGGCAGGATGCCGTCCGATCCGCCGCAGGCTTCGCCCAGGCGCTCGCCCTGACGGGCATCATCCTCACGAAGACCGACGGCGACGCGCGCGGGGGAGCGGCCCTTTCGGTCGTGACGACCATCGGCAAGCCGATCAAGTTCGTGGGCGTGGGCGAGAAGCCAGAGGATTTCGAGGCGTTCCACCCGGACCGCATGGCATCGCGAATCCTCGGGCTCGGCGACGTGCTGACGCTCATCGAGAAGGTCGAGGCGACCATCGACGCCGGCGCGGCAGAGAAGCTCGCCGAGAAAACGGCGGCGGGCGAGTTCACGCTGGAGGATTTGAAGGAACAGCTCGCGTCCATGAAGAAGATGGGGCCGCTCGAGAGCCTGGTCGACCTGCTGCCGAAGGGAGGGGCCTTCAAGGGCCTCCGCGCTCCCCAGAGCGTGGACGAAAAGGCGCTCACGCGGACGACGGCGATCATCGATTCGATGACCCTGGAAGAGCGCCGTTACCCCCAGATTCTCAACGGGAGCCGCAAGAAACGCGTCGCCTCGGGCTCGGGCACGTCGGTCGCCGAGATCAACCGCCTGATCAAGCAGTTCCAGCAAATGCGGCGGATGATGAAGACCGCAAAAAAGGGTATGAGGGGCCTGGATATGTCGAAAATGGCCTTTCCGGGGCCGAAGGGGCAGTAAGCCGTCGTACTTCGTGTAGAATGCCCCGCTTTTGCTCAAGTAACGAAGGGGAACTGAAATGGTAAAAATCCGCCTGCGCCGCATGGGCACCCGCAATCGTCCGTACTACCGCATCGTGGTCTCGGACTCGCGTCTGACCTCGCAGTCCGAGGTCCTCGAAGAGCTCGGCTCCTACGATCCGGTCACCGACCCGCCGACCGTGTCGTTCGATCGGGAAAAGGCCCGCCAGTGGATCGGCAAGGGCGCCCACGCCTCGCCGACGATCCAGTCGCTGCTCGATCGCCCCGAGCCGGTCCCGGCTCCGGCCGCGTGAGGCGCCCCTCATGAAGCGCCTGATCGAGACGATCGTCCGCCGCCTCTCGGACAACCCGGAGAAAGCCCGGGTCAGTGAGACCTTTGAAGGCAAAACGGTCGTCTATGACGTGGAAGTGCCGGAGGCGGATCGCGGCCGCCTGATCGGCCGCGAAGGCCGCACCGTGCGCGCGCTGCGCGCCTTCGTCGGCGCGGCCGCCACCGCCCGCGGCAAGCGCGTCCTGATTCGCGTCCGCGACTAACCGGAGCACCCGCCGCGGGAGCCCCGCAGCCGTGCGCGGACCCTGACTTCGCCAATGCTCGCCGTCGGTCGGATTCGCAAGCCCCACGGATTGACGGGAGAAGTGTCGGTCGAAGTGTGGACGGACTTTCCCGAGCGATTCGCTCCCGGCACGTCGTTGCTCTGGCGCGGGGGCGCGCCGGAAAGAACGCTTTCGCTCGTGGGCGCGCGCGGGCATCCGGATCAGCTGCTCCTGAGGTTCGAGGGCGTGGACGACGTGGACTCCGCCCGGGCCCTGCAGGGCGGCGAGCTGTTCGTCCCGATCGAGCAGGCACATCCGGCGCCCGAGGGTTTCTTCTACGAGCACGAGATTCGCGGATTTTCGTGCGAGGACGCGGGAGGCCGCGTGCTCGGCATCGCTTCGGGGCTCGAGCGCACGCCCGCCGGGCCGATGCTTTCCGTGGACGTCGGACCCGGCCGAGAAGCGCTCGTGCCGTTCGTGCATCCGATCGTGGTGTCGGTCGATCGAGAGAGTCGCCGCATCGTTCTCGATCCGCCGGAAGGACTTCTGGAGCTGTGATGGGCTCTGCGGCGCCGACCCCCGCCATGCACGTGGAGATCCTGACGATCTTCCCGGCGTACTTCGAGTCGCCGCTGCGCGAGAGCCTACTCGGCAAGGCGATCGCCGAGGGGATCGTGGGGGTCACGGTCACGGACATTCGCGGGTTTGCGGCGGACCGCCATCGCAAGGTGGACGACGAGCCGTACGGCGGCGGGGCGGGGATGGTGATGATGGCGCCGGTGATCGCCGCGGCGATCGAGGCGCGCCGGGACGCCGAGGGACTGCCTCGGGCCTGGACCGTGCTGATGAGCCCGGACGGCGCCCGGCTCGACCACCGCCGCGCGGCCGCGCTGGCCCTCCGGCCGCGGGTCCTGATCGTCTGCGGGCGCTACGAGGGGATCGACGAGCGGGTCCGAGACCTCGGCCTTTTCGACGAAGAGATCTCGCTCGGAGACTTCGTGCTGCCGGGCGGGGAGGCCGCGGCCCTGTCCCTGACGGAGTGCGTCACGCGGCTCGTACCCGGCGTCGTCGGCGCCGCGGAGTCGCTCGAGAACGAGTCGTTCTTCCGGGACCGGCTCGACCATCCCCACTACACGCGCCCCCGGGAGTTCCGGGCAGCGGCGGTGCCGGACGTGCTCCTGTCCGGGGATCACCGCAGGATCGAGCGGTGGCGGCAAGCCCGAGCGCTCGAACGCACCCGCGCCCGCCGCCCGGATCTGCTGGAGCGGCGCCCTGCCGAGCCGGGGGAGGGGGAGGAAGGGTAGGAACGGGAGTCGCAGGCTCGGGAGATGGGTCGAGTAAGTGCCCTGAAACCTGAAACTTGAAGCTTGAAACCGGGCCCTGCCTTCGTGTAGGATCCACCGTTCCCTGGCGAGGCTGCGGGCCAAGGCCCGCCCTGTTTTTGGAGAGGTTTGCCATGAGTGATGTCCTTCTCGACGTGGAAAAACTGTCGCTCAAGAGCGGCTTGCCGGCGTTTGCGCCGGGAGACTCGATCAAGGTGCACGTGAAGGTCCGCGAAGGCGAGAAAGAGCGCATCCAGCTCTTCGCCGGCGTCGTGATCTCGCGCCGGGGCGGCGGCTCCCGCGAGACGTTCACGGTGCGGAAGATCTCGGGCGGCGTCGGTGTCGAGCGCGTGTTCCCGCTCCACTCGCCGATCATCGAGCGCATCGAAGTCGAGCGGCGGGGCGCCGTGCGCCGCGCGAAGCTCTATTACCTCCGCGAGCGCAAGGGCAAGGCCGCCCGCATCGACGAGAAGCGGACCGACTAGTGTCCTGTCACAGGAGTCACGGTACCAACCTCCCCGCTCGAATGATGCAACAAGGCTCGAAGAGCGAGAGCCACGGTGCTCGTGAGAAGCTGGTTGGCGCGATCGATACTTCGGTTACAGAACACTAGTCGCCGCTCCGTGAGGACCGACCCGCTCGCCGCCCTGTTCGCCGAGCTGGGTCGTCTGCGCCAGCTGGCGCGCCTCGAGTCGGAGCTCTCCGCGAGGGGCTTCACGCACATCGCCGGAGTGGACGAAGCGGGCCGCGGCTCGCTGGCGGGACCGGTCGTTGCCGGCGCCGTGATCCTTCCCGAGGGCTGCGTGCTTCCCGGTCTCGACGACTCCAAACGCGTCGATCCCGATTCACGGGACCGGCTCGATCGTGAAATCCGGCGTCGGGCGGTGGCGGTCGGCGTCGGCGTCGTGGAGGCTCGCCAGATCGATGCAGAGAACATCCTGCGGGCGAGCCTGGAGGCCATGCGCCGGGCGGTCTCTTGCCTCGACCCGATGCCGGACGTGCTGCTCGTGGATGCGGTGCGCGTTCCCGCGGTCCGGGTGCCCCAGCTCTCTGTCATCCATGGCGACGCGCTCTCGGTGTCGATCGCGGCAGGTTCCATCGTCGCGAAGGTCCACCGCGATCAGCTGCTCGGAGAGCTCGGACGGCGCCATCCGGTCTACGGGTTCGAGTCGCACAAGGGCTACGGGACCCCCGAGCACTGGGAAGCGCTGCGGCTCTACGGACCTTGCCCCGAGCATCGGATGACCTTCCGCGGGGTGACGCCCGAGGCGGGTTCCGGGCCTTTCGGAGGGCGGCAGGAGCGCCGTCGCGGTCAGAGCGGTTAGAATCGTCCTCGAATGGCGGTCAACCGCGAACAGGTCCTTCAGTCCGCCGAGAAGCTTCTCTCCCGGGGCAAGCTCGATCAGGCGCTGAAGGAATACCTGCGCGTCCTCGACGACAACCCCAAGGACATTCCGACTCTGAACAAGGTCGGCGATCTCCACGTCCGGATGAACCGTCCCGGCGAGTCGATCCCGTACTTCGAGCGGATCGCCGACTTCTATTCGAAGGACGGGTTCTTCCTCAAGGCGATTGCGATCTACAAGAAAATTAACAAGATCGACCCGGCCCGGCTCGAGGTCTACGACCGACTCGCCGACCTGTACCACAAGCAAGGCCTCGTCCAGGACGCACGCAGCCAGTACCAGGTTCTTGCCGACCACTACCAGAAGAACAACCGGCTGGCCGACGCGATCACGGTCTACAAGAAGATGGCGCAGATCGATCCTGCCGATCTCCGAATCCAGGTCCGGCTCGCGGACGTCTATCGGGCCGCCAATCAGAAGGACCAGGCCGTGATGCAGTACGGCCTGATCGGGTCGATGCTGTTGAAGCGCGGCGCGCACGACGAGGCGGCTCAGGTCTTCCAGAAGGCGCTCGAGCTTTCGCCCGACGACGTCGAGACGCAGCGCAACCTGGTGCGTTCGCTGCTCGCCCAGAAGAACGCGACGGCCGCGATGGCCGTCCTCAAGGCGGCGCCCCGCACCGGCGAGAGCCTCGGCCTGATGGCCGAAGCGCAGCTCGAGATGGGCGAACGCGCCGAGGCCGTGCGGACCGCGGAGCAGGCGCTCGCCCTCGATGCGGACGCCGAGACCCCGCGGTTGTTCCTCTGCCGGCTCCGCGTGCAGGAGATGGCCCTCGACAAGGCTGTGGCGGCGGTGGCTCCGCTCGTGCTGACCGCTGTGGCCCGGCGAGAGTTCGGCAAGGCCGCGGACTACCTCGAACCCATCCTCGCCGCCGACCCCGGGCACGTCGGGGCCCTCGAGAAGTTGGCGCAGGTGTTGGAGGCCGAGGGCAATCGGGCGGCGCTGGCGAAGGTCCACGTCTGCCTCGGCCAGGTGGCCGAACGTCAGCAGAACCCGGCGGTCGCTCTGGAGCATTACCGGCGCGCCCAGGAGGCCGACCCGTCCAACAGCGAGGCGGCGACGCACGTCCAGAGCATCGGAATACCGACGGAGGCGGCGCTCAAGGCCGCCTCCCCCTCGGACGAGGCGCCGGAGTACCAGGAACTCATCATCGATCTGGAGGAGTCGGCTTCCGTCCACGCGCCCCAACCCAGGGTCGCCTCGATCGAATACGACGAGAAGGCGGCGGACGAGCATGCCGGGGCGTCGGTCTCGCCGTCCGCGGCGGTCGAGGAATCGCCCGCGGCAGCCGGCGAGGAACAGCAGGTCGAGACATTGATCGTGGAGGCCGAGGTGTTTGCCCGGTACGGCCTCGCCGACAAGGCGATCGAACGGCTCTTCTCCCTGGTGCGGCGGCGGCCCGACCTGCTGAAGGCGCGCGAGCGGCTCGTCGAGCTGCTTGCAGAGACGAGGAACCCGGGACTTTCCCGGGAGGCCGAAGCTCTGGCTGCCGCTTACAACGATGCCGGGCGGCCCGCCGATGCCAGCCGCATCCTGGCGCGAGCAGGGCAAGACAGCGCGGAGCCGGAGCTCGGGCATCCTGTCGCGCCCGCGCCGCTTCCGGCACCCGGCCTCGAAGTGGAATTCGAGGAGTTCGATGTTGTCCGCCCGGCGGCGCCTCCGGCCGAGATTGCGCCTGCGGAGGCGGCGTTTCCCGATGACGGCATCGAGTTCGTCGGGGGCGAGCCCGGGCCGCCGCTCGTCATGGAGAAGCTTTCGACGCCGCCGCCACTGGCGGCCGCCGACACCGAGTTCGTTTCGTTCGAGCAGCTCGGCAACCTGCTCGTGGACGAGATGCATCGGGCCGGAGAGAGCGAGGCTCCGGCATCGACAGATGTCCCGGCCGTCGACGATGAGAATCTCTTTTCCGACGAGCAGAAGTTCTTCAACCTCGCCGAAGAGCTGGAGAAGGACCTCGGCGACGAGCCTTGCGCCGAGGAGTCATCCGAAATCTCCACGCCACAGGGCGAAGTCTCACTCGAAGAGATCTTCCGCGAGTTCAAGAAGGGCGTCGAGCAGCAGCTCTCCGCCGAGGACTACGAGACGCACTACAACCTGGGCATTGCCTACAAGGAGATGGGACTGATCGACGAGGCGATTGGAGAGTTCCAGCTCGCCAGCAAGGATCCGGCCCGCCTGGTCGAGTGTTGCAGCATGCTCGGGCACTGCTTCCTCGAGAAGGGGATGCCGCAGCTGGCGATCAACTGGTTCCGCAAGGGGCTCGAGTCGCCGGGCATCGTGGAGATGGCCACGGCCGGCATGCTCTACGACCTCGCCCAGGTCTACCAGGACACGGGAGACACTGACTCGGCCTACCGGACGTTCCAGGAGGTCTACGGGCTGAATGCGAACTACCGCGACGTCGTGCGGCGCGTGAGGGAGCTCGACGAGGTCCGGAAGAACCTTTGAGAGAAGAAGTCTGTAGTCTGTAGTCTGTGGTCTGTAGTCCGTGGTGACATCCTTCCCGCTCCTCGCGAAAACACCGGCGCCGCTTCTTTCGGTGGAGGATCTGCGCGTCGAGTTGCCCGTGAACGGCGTCCTGCGCCCCGCAGTCGACGGCGTGTCGTTTGCGCTCGGGGCGGGGCGGGCGCTGGCCGTCGTGGGTGAGAGCGGCAGCGGGAAGACCCAGCTCGTGCGTGCCATCCTGGGCCTTTCCCCGGAAGGCGCGCGCGTGACCGGGAGGGTCCTTTGCGCGGGGCGCGACCTCTCCACGTTATCGGACCGCGAATGGCGCGAGGTTCGGGGACGAGAGATCGGGTTGGTGTTCCAGGAGCCGGCGGCCGCACTCGATCCCGTGCAGACGATCGGAGCGCAGGTCGTCGAGGCGATCCTCCTCCACGAACCGGTCTCCCGCGCCGCAGCGCGGCGCCGGGCCCTGGACGTGCTGGCCGAGGTGGCGTTGCCGGAGCCCGGGCGGGTGTTCGGCGAGTATCCGCACCGGCTATCGGGAGGATTGCGCCAGCGCGCCTGCCTCGCGATCGCACTCGCGGCGAGGCCAAAGGTGCTCCTCGCCGACGAGCCGACGGCGTCGCTCGACTCCACCGTGGCGGTCCAGATCCTCGAGCTGCTCGACCGGCTGCGGCGCGAGCGCGACCTCGCGGTCCTGCTGATCACGCACGACCTTCGAGTCGTGGCCAGGCACTGCGACCGCCTCCTCGTGCTCTATGCGGGCCGCGTCGTGGAAGAGGGCAGCACAGCAGAGCGGCTTCGGTCCCCGGCCCATCCTTACACGCGAGGTCTCCTGCGTTCGGTTCCGGTGCTTGCGCCCGGGCGGCTTCGGGGCGAGCGCTACGAGGCGATCGCCGGAGCTCTTGAGGACCTTTCGGCGCGGCGATCTGGCGGGTGCGCGTTTTCGCCGCGCTGTCCGGATCGGTTCGCTCCGTGCGACGCAAGCGTGCCGCCCCTGTACCCCGTCGGCGACGAGGGGCAGTCGAGCTGCTTTCTCTCCCGCCCGGTCGCGGGGAGCGGCGCGTGATCCCGGCGATAGCCGCCGTGCGGGCGCTGCTGAGGGCGCAAGGGCTCACGAAGCGGTACTCGCTCGCGCGCGGTTTCTCCGGATCGGGGGGGCAGGTGTTGCCCGCGTTGCGCGGGGTCGGCTTCGAGATCGCTCCCGGCCAGACGCTCGGGCTCGTCGGCGAATCCGGGAGCGGAAAGACCACCGCGGGGCGAATCGTTGCACGCCTCGTCCCGCCGGACGCGGGCAGCATCGAGTTCGACGGAACCGACTGGCTCTCGCTTTCCGGTTCCGCTCTGCGCAAGCGCCGGCGCGAGCTCCAGGTGGTCTTTCAGGATCCGCAGAACTCGTTGAACCCTCGCATGCGGGCTGGAGACCAGATCGCCGAACCGCTGCGCGTCCAGAGGCTGGCGCGGGGACGAGCCCTCGCCGAACGGGTCCGGGAATTGCTTGCCGACGTGGGTCTCGGCGCCGAGACGGCCTTTCGATTCCCGTCGGAGCTCTCGGGTGGACAGCGCCAGCGTGTCGCGATCGCGCGTGCACTTGCAACACGGCCGCTTCTGGTCGTCTGCGATGAGCCCGTCTCGGCGCTCGACGTTTCGGTCGGGGCCCAGGTCGTCAACCTGCTGCTCGATCTGCGCGAGCGGGCGGGGCTGTCCTACCTGTTTATCTCGCACGACCTCGCCGTTGTGTCCCGGGTTTCGGACCGCATCGCCGTCTTCTATCTCGGCGCGATCGTCGAAGAGGGCACAGCGCAGGAGATCATCGCGCGGCCGCTTCACCCTTACACGTGCGCGCTCGTCGCTGCCGCGGGCGGCCCGGATCCCTCGACCCCGCCGCGGGCGGCCGCTCTGCCGGCAGAGCTGCCCTCGGCCGTGAATCCCCCGGAGGGGTGCCATTTCCATCCGCGCTGCCCGATCGCGCGTCCACGCTGCAGCCAGGAGGCCCCGGCCCTTTCGGAGGCGGCAACCGGCCACCGGGTCGCTTGCTTTTATCCGGGCGAAATGGGGTGATATGAAGGGCCATTCCGAAACTTTCCCCCTCCCCGTTGCGTAGAGTGGGTTGACAAAGGAGTCATGGAATGAAGAGTTTGGGTATTCTCCGGGGCGGCCGCGCGATCTTGTCTTGGGCGGGCCTGCTCCTGATCTTGGCTGGCGCCCTGGTGGCGCAACCGGCCCCGGTCGTCTCGGCCGTGCCGGGACAGCGCAGCCCTCGACAGCTGCCGCCGGCGGGCAAGGACGGAATCCCTCTGACGCTGGACCAGGCGGTCGGCTACGCCCTGGCGAACAACCAGGACTTGAACGTCACCGTCAACGCGGCGGAGGCCTCCCAGTTCTTTCTTTTCTCGAACTACGGCATCTACGACCCGCTGCTCCAGGCTTTCGGCACGCGGGCGCACAACGAGCAACCGTCAGCCTCACGGCTGTCCGGCGCGTCGGTTCTGAAAATCGACACCTCGGACGCGGGCGCTCAGGTGTCCCAGCTGATCCCCTGGGGCGGCACGTTCACCCTGGGTTTTGCCGGTAACCGGACCAAGACGAACTCGACCTTTTACGATGTGAACCCGTCGTTCACGTCGGGATTGACCGCATCGGTCAATCAGCCGCTGCTGCGGAGCTTCGGCACGCTGCCGACGAACTGGCTCATCGAGACGGCGCGCAACACGCGGGACTCGGCCTACCAGGATTTCGTGCGCAGTGTCCAGGCCACGGTCAACGCGACGGAGCAGGCGTATTGGGATCTCGCGTTCGCCTACGATAACCTCAAGGTCAAGCTCGAGGCCAAAGCGATTGCGATCGAGTTGAACCGCATCACGAAGATCAAGATCGATGTCGGCTCGCTGGCGCCCATCGACGTCGTCCAGACGGAAGTCAACATCGCCACGGCAGACCAGGACATCATCAACGCCGAGGGCACGATCGGCCTCGCGCAGGACCAGCTCAAGCGGCAGCTCAACTTCGATCCGACGGCGTGGAACGCGGCGCCGATCCTCCCGACCGACCCCGTGCGCGTCGAGGAGCAGAAGTTCAACCTCGAGGACGGGGTGAAGACCGCCCTGGCCCGGCGCCCGGAAATCCTCTCTCAGCAGTACAGAGTGGCCTCCGGCCAGATCCGCTACGCGTACTACAAGAACCAGGTCCTCCCGCAGCTGAATCTTCAGGCGAGTTACGGAAACAGCGGGGGAGCGACGGTATTGCCGGATGGAACCATCTTGAACCCCGGTTTGGGCGGCGCCGTCGACACGACGTTTGCGAGAGACTTCAACAACTGGAAAGTCGGCCTGGTGTTCTCGTACCCGATCCTGAACCGCGCGGCGAAAGGCAACGAGGGCGTCGCCAGATACACCCTCGAGACGTCGAAAGCGCAGCTGACGGTCATCGAGCAGAACATCATCGTGGACGTGCGCAACGCGCACCGCGCGATTGAAACCTCCGAGAAGCAGATCGTGGCCGCCGGAAAGGGGCGCGAGCTGGCCGAACGAAACCTCGATGCCGCCCGCAGGAAGTATGAGAACGGCATGACGACCAGCTTCGAGGTCTCGCAGCTGCAGACGAACCTTTCCGACGCCCGCTCGCGCGAGCTCAACGCCCTCGTCATCTACCGCAAGGCCGTGGCGGCGTACCACAACTCGATCGCCGACATTCTCGACTGGAAAGGCGTCAAGATCGAGGGCATTCCCGAAATGGCGCCCCCGTCCATGGACACGCGCGCCGACCTCGTTCGCACGGCGATTCAGGCCTCGACCGCGGCCCCCTAGTGTTAGCGGCGCCAGAGTCCGCGGCCGCGCCCCCGGGCCCTGACTCCGCCTTTGGGCGGCTCGTCGGGGTCTTCGTCTCGCCGGTGCGCACGTTCGGCGCGATCGCGCGAAGCCCAACGTTCCTCCTGCCGCTGCTGCTCTGGACGGCGCTGTCCTTTCTGGTCGGGCAGCTCGTCGTGTCACGGATGGATCTGCGCAAGACCATTCGCGACGGCGCCGAGCAGCGCGGCCAGACGATGACCGATGCACAGGTCGAGCAGGCCGTCGAGCAGTCGCAGAAGATCTCCTGGATCTTCGAGATTTTTCCCGCCGTGATCCCGGCGCTGCTTTCGGTGATCGTCGCGGGCGTGTACTGGATGGCCTGCCAGGCCTTCGGATGGGAGCTCAAGTTCCGGCAGTCCTACGGGGTGACGATCCATGCCTTTCTGCCGTCCATCGTTCTGTCGGTGGGCCTGCTCGCGATGCTCTGGAACCGGGATTCGATCGATCCCCAGACGGTGGGCGATCTGCTGCCAACCAACCCCGGAGTCCTGGTCACCGCCAAGGGCGCGAAGCTGCTGCACTCGCTGCTTTCGTCGCTCGACCTGATGTCCTTCTGGACGATGGGGTTGCTCGTTCTCGGCCTTTCGGCCGCGACGAAGGCGCCCCGGGGACGGATGGCCGGCCTCGTTTTTGGCCTCTGGGGAGTCTACGTGCTCGGAAAACTAGGGGTTACGGCGATCTTCTCCTGAGGCGCAGGCCCGGAGGGACCGAAACACGGGCGACTGAAAATCGTACTATCCCCCAGGGAGAGCCCTGACCAATGCTGATCGACATCCGGGACATCACCAAGGTCTACGAGATGGGCGAGGAGAAAGTCCACGCCCTCTCCGGCGTCACGGTCGGCGTCGAGCGCGGCGAATACGTGGCGATCATGGGGCCGTCCGGCTCGGGCAAGTCGACCCTGATGAACCTCATTGGCTGCCTCGACACGCCGAGCTCGGGCTCCTACGTCCTGAACGGCAAGGAAGTCGCCCGGATGACCGACGATGAGCTGGCCGCGATCCGCAACCAGGAGATTGGATTCGTGTTCCAGACCTTCAATCTGCTGCCGAGGACTTCGGCCCTGCAGCAGGTCGAGCTGCCGCTCGTCTACGGGGGGGTCTCGCGAAAGGACCGCCGTGAGCGCGCCGTCAGGGCGCTCAAGGCCGTCGGCCTGTCCGACCGCATGAACCACACACCGAACGAGCTGTCTGGCGGACAGCGCCAGCGCGTCGCCGTCGCGAGGGCGCTCATCAACGATCCGAGCATCCTGCTGGCCGACGAGCCCACCGGTAACCTCGACTCGCAGACCGGCGCCGAGATCATGGCCCTCTTCGCCGAGTTGAACGGCAAGGGCAATACGATCATCCTCGTCACGCACGAGGAGGACATCGCCGCCCACGCGCGACGCATCGTGCGCTTGAAGGACGGCAAGGTCCGCGACGACCAGCCCAACGAGCGGACCACGTCGAAGCTGCACGCGAGCGCTCCCGCCACCGCCTAGTCCGGACGGCCGAGCCCCGGACACGACGCCCGCATCCTCTTTTCAGCGGCCTGCTAGGCTCCACGCATGGCACCGCCCGTCATCGAACGGTACGTGGCCCGGGCTCTTCGCGAGCTCGAGCGCGATGGCCTCATGCTCGAGACCGATCCGAAGCTCCCGAGCCTCGTCGCCCTGGTCGCCGGAGGCCCCATCCAGGGTTCCTGGTGGGGCCATCCGCTCGGACACACCATCTTCGCCGCGGGCGAGGCGCTCTTCGGCCACCCCGACGTGCTCCTGGCCAAGCTCGTGTCGGGAAAGGCGACGTGGGTGCATCGTCGCCTCTGGCCGGCATTGCTCGCCGTCGCGCTGTCGGGAGAGGCCTGGCAGGTCGACGGCCTCCCCGAGGATGCGCGGGCGTTGCTGACGCGGGTGCGCAAGGAGGGCGAGGTCGCCGCTTCCGGAGAGCCCGCGCGCGAGCTCGAGATCCGGCTGCTCGTCCGCGGTGCGCAGGTACATACCGAGAGCGGCCGGCATTCCCGCGTCCTCGAGCTCTGGGAGCGATGGGCCAAACGGGTTGGCGCCTCGCGCGGGACGGTGAAGCCCGAGGAGGGCCGCGCCGAGCTCGAGCTGACGCTCGGCCTGCTCAACGAGCGTCACGAAGGGATCGGCCGCCTCAAATGGCAGAAACCCGTCCGCAGGAGGACGCGGCCGACCTCACGGTAGAATCCCGGCGCGCATGGCAACCGGAAAATATCTCTTCCGCAAGGTCGAGAAGGCGATCGAGGCGATCGAGCAGGCGGCGGACCCGTCTGCGACGATCACGCAGACCGCCTCGGCCGTCATCGAGCAGTTTTCCGAGGTCCTCGGCGTGCGCGGCGGACGCCTCTACGTGCGCCGTGACGGGGGCTACGAGCTGACCCGGACGTTCGGCAACGTCCCCGCGATAGCGCCCGGGATCTTCATCCCCGAGGACTATCCACCGGTCGAGCGCGTCGTGGACGAGGGGGTCGTGGTGATGGACCTGAGCGCGCCGGGAGTGGACCCGGACCTCGAACGCCGCCTCGGCGCGGAGCGTTTCGCCGCGATCGCCGTGGGCGACGACGAGTACATCATCGCGTTCTCCGTGGATCCGGCCGCGCCCGAGGACGACCTCGTCGCCTCGCTCGGCATCCTGCGCCTGGCGGTCGACCAGAAGCTGCGGCAGGACCGCTACGTCTCGGCGCTGCAGGAGGCGCGGCGAATCCAGATGTCGATCCTGCCCAAGCGCGCGCTGCGCCGCGGGGAGATCGAGGTTGCGGGGTTCACCACTCCGGCCGAGCTCGTCGGCGGCGATTACTTCGACTTCATCCCGGTCTCGGACCGCATCGTCGGGCTGGCGATCGCGGACGCCTCGGGCCACGGGCTGCCCGCGGCGCTGCAGGTGCGCGACGTGTACACGGGGCTGCGGATGGCGGTCGAGCGCGATTTCAAAATCGTTCGAACCGTCGAGAGGCTGAACCGCATCATCCACGAGTCGCGCCTGACGACGCGCTTCGTGTCGCTCTTCTACGGGGAGATCGAGGACAACGGCAGCCTGATGTACGTCAACGCCGGCCATCCCCATCCGCTCCACTTCCACGGGGCGAGCGTCACCCCGCTCATCCAGACCGGACTGGTTCTCGGGCCCACGGCCAACGCCACCTACACCCGCGGCTACCGGCGCGTCGAGCCCGGCGACGCCGTGCTCTTCTACACGGACGGGATGATCGAAGCGCACAACGCGGCGGGCGAAGAATTCGGCCCGGGCCGCCTTTCGCGCTCCTTCATCGATTTGCGCGACCGCCCCTGCGACGAGATCGCCCGCGAACTGATCAAGATCGTGCGGCAGTGGGCGGGGGGCGCCGCGCCCGAGGACGACATGACCGTCGTCGTCTTGAAGCGTCACCACGGTCCGGCTGCGGTC